>NZ_JBSFNK010000020.1:0-219962 GCF_053587055.1 Nonomuraea sp. NPDC003707
TAGGTGGCCAGCTCCCCGGTCTCCAGGATCACCTTCAGGTGCGCGCCGCCGCAGGCCGCCTTGACCGCGACGATGTCCTCCCACACCTTCAGGTAGCGGCCGGACAGGAACGCGCCCCGGTCGATCACCATGTCGATCTCATCGGCGCCCGCCGCCACCGCCAGCGCGGTGTCGCTCACCTTGACCTCCAGCGAGGAACGGCCGCTGGGGAAGGCGGTGGCCACCGAGGCCACCTTGACCCCGGTCCCGGCCAGCGCCCCGACCGCGACCTCGACCAGGTCGGGGTAGACGCACACGGCCGCCACCGGGCCGGCGCCGCCGCCGGGATGGACGGCCTTGGTGCACATCGCCCGCACCTTGCCGGCCGTGTCGGCTCCTTCGAGGGTGGTCAGGTCGACCATGGAGATGGCCAGGTCGATGGCCTGTGCCTTGGCGGTGGTCTTGATCGAACGGGTGCCGAGCATCGCCGCCCGCTGGTCCGCGCCGACCCGGTCAACCCCGGGCAGGCCGTGCAGGAAAGCTCGCAACGCCGAGTCGGACGAGGCGACGTCCGCGAGCGAGGTAGTCACAGTTGACACCAACACAGCATCGCCGACCAGGGCCGTGAGCTCCAAACCGGACCGCCTTAGGCGGTCGGCCCCGGGGTCTTAGGCATGCCGTACGCGTCGGCGTACCGGAGATAAGGCATCCACCCGATGTGGCAGGCAGGGCCTTAGACCGAGTCTTAAAGGTGTCAGGAAGAAGCACGAAATTTCAGGAGACACACCATGCACCCCGAGATCGAGTACGAGCTCATGAAGAACCACGCGAGCGAGCTCCGCAAGGCCGCCGCCGAGCACAGGCGGGTACGCGAGGCCGAGAGGGCCAACAAGTCCGAGCGCCGCTCGGTCTTCGGCAAGCTCCGCTTCTCATGACCATCCCACGAGAGCCCGGCCACCACCTCCCTCGTGGCCGGGCCTCGAAACCCCCGTAAAGGGACCCCCATAAAAGCGTCGAAAGTAATCGATCGGGCATGACATGCTGGATGACATGCGGGGACGTTCTGTCAGTCCCGTCTTCGTCGGGCGGGAAGAGGAGCTGGCGGCTCTGTCTGAAAGCTTCGACGAGGCACGAAAAGGCACGGTGACAGCCGTCCTGCTCGGCGGCGAGGCCGGGGTCGGCAAGACCAGGCTCATCCAGCGCTTCGCCGAGCAGTGCCAGGCCTGTGGCGCCCACGTGCTGTTCGGCGGCTGCGTGGAGCTGTCCACGGAGGGCCTGGCCTACGCGCCGTTCACCGCCGCGCTCCGGCAGCTCGTCAGGGAGCAGGGCCCCGCGGCCGTCGCCGGGCTGCTGCCGGACGGCGCCGAGCGCGATCTCGCGCGGCTGCTGCCCGAGTTCGGCGAGCCGAGCGGCGACGGCGAGACCGACACCGGCCGCGCCCGGCTCTTCGAGCAGTTCCTCACCCTTCTCGAACGCCTGGCCCTCGCCCGTCCCACCGTCCTCGTCATCGAGGACATCCACTGGGCCGACAGGTCCAGCCGCGATCTCATCGCCTTCCTCAGCCGCAACCTGCACGCCCCGCAGGTGCTGATCGTCATGACCTACCGCTCCGACGACCTGCACCGCCAGCATCCGCTCCGGCCGGTGCTGGCCGAGCTGGGCAGGGTGAGCGGCGTGCACCGGCTCGACCTGCCCCGCCTGTCGCGGGACGAGGTCGCCCAGCAGATGGCCGGCATCCTCGGCGAGGTCCCCCAGTACGCCAAGGTCGAGAAGGTCTACGAGCGCAGCGAGGGCATCCCGCTGTTCGTGGAGGCCATGCTGGAGGGCGAGGACTGCGCGTTCCCCGAGTCCATGCAGGACCTCATCCTCAACTCCGTCGAACGGCTGCCCGAGGAGACCCAGCGCCTGCTGCGCGTCGCCGCCGCCGGCGGCATCCGGGTCAGCCACAAGCTGCTGGCCGCCGTGAGCGGCCTGTCCGACGTCGAGCTGGAGGCCGCGCTGCGCCCGGCCATCGCGGGCAACGTCCTGCAGATCGCCGACAACCGCGCCTACGTCTTCAGGCACTCGCTCATCCGCGAGGCCGTGCACGACGAGCTGCTGCCCGGCGAGCACCAGCGGCTGCACGCCAGGTTCGCCGAAGAGATCTCCAAGGACCGCGGGCTGGTCCCGCCGGGGCGCGCCGCCGTCGAGCTGGCACACCACTGGTACGGCGCCCGCAACGACACCTGGGCGCTGATCTCCGCCTGGGAGGCGGCGCAGAAGTCGTTCAAGGCGTTCGCGTACACCGAGGCCGTCCCGCTGCTCGAACGCGTCCTCATGCTGTGGGAGCGCGTGCCCGACGCGGCCGAGCTCATCGACGCCGACCACACCGCCGTCCTCGAACGCGCCTCGGAGGCCGCGAACGCCGGCGGCGAGGCCGACAAGGGCGCCAAGTTCGTCAAGGCCGCGCTGTCGGAGCTGGACGAGGCCCAGGAGCCCGGCCGCGTCGCGCAGCTCATCGTGCGGCGGGTGGGGTTCAAGAACTCCAAGGGGCAGCTCGGCGTCATCGAGGACCTCCGGCACGCGCTGCGGCTCGTGCCCGAGAACGGCGCCGACCGCGCCGAAGTGGTCTCGGTGCTGAGCCGCCACCTCATGTTGCGAGGCGAGATCGCCGAGGCGAGCGAGCTGATCGCCGAGGGGCTGCGCCTGACCAGGGAGCTCGGCGACGGTTGCCTCGAAGCCGACCTGCTGATGAACCTGGCGCTGGGCCACTCCCTCAACGGCGAGAACGAGTCCACGATCACCGTCAACGAGCAGGCGCTGGAGATCGGCACGGCGGCGGGGTCCGCCCGCCTGATCACCAGGGCGGTCGGCAACAACATCGACGCGCTGATCGACATGGGCCGCCACGAGGAGGCGCTGCGCCTGGCCGAGCACGGCTGGGAGCTCGCCAAGAAGTACGGCAGGCTGCGCGGCAGCGGGCTGTTCATCAAGAACAACTGGGCCGAGGCGCTGGAGGTGATCGGCCGCTGGGACGAAGCCATCGAGATCATCGAAGGCGCGCTCAGTCACGGCCCTGTCCTGCGCCACCGGTACGCGCTCCTGCGCGTCCGCGCCGACATCGCCCTGGCCAGGGGCGAGCTGCAACTGGTCGAGGGCATCCTGTCAGAGGTCGGCGTGCTGAAGGACCGGCCCGAGGAGTTCGTCCAGGACATCATCAACAACGCCCGCCTGCACATCGGCTGGCACCTGACGAAGGGCGAGCCGGGGGCCGCGCTCAGCGTGGCCGAGCGCGTGCTCTCGCACCACAAGCAGTCCAGCAAGGCCATGCTCAGCTGGCGGCTGCTCTCGCTGCTCCGCACGGTCTGCGACGCCGCCGAGGCCACCGAGCCCGAACGGGCCGCCGCGGTGCGCGAGCTGGCCGCGGAGGTGGCGGCCGAGCTGTCGGTCATCGGGCCGGTCGTGGAGGCGTACCGGCTGTCGTACACCGGCGACTTCGACGCCGCCGCGGCGGCCTGGGAGCGGCTCAACCGCCCGCACAACCAGGCCAAGGCCCTGCTGCGGGCGGCCACCGCGGCCGCGCGCGGGGGCGACCGCGAGGGGGCGGCGGCCCGGCTGAAGGTGGCACACCCGCTGGCCCAGGCCTTGCGCGCGACGCCGCTGATCGAGGAGATCGAGATGCTGTCGCGCCGGGTGGGCGGGGTTCAGCCCGCCCAGGAGCCATCCGAGCTGCTGACGCCGCGCGAGCTGGAGGTGCTGCGGCTGGTGACCCAGGGCAGGACCAACCGGGACATCGCGACCGAGCTGTTCATCTCGGCGAAGACGGTGAGCGTGCACGTGTCCAACATCCTGGCCAAGCTCGGCGTCACCACCCGCGGCGAGGCCGCCGCCGCGGCCCACCGCCTCTCACTACTGTCCCCCTGATCCGATAAGCGCTTCCGCCAGGAGGACGACGCCGAAGATCGCGAACGCCGCCGCGGCGCCGTACCGGATGACCTTCTCCGGCAGGTGCTTGCCCAGCAGCCGTCCCACCAGGATCGCCAGCGCGTCCGCCGCCACCATGCCGACGGTCGAGCCGATCCAGGTGCCGAGCCAGCCGTGCTGCGTGGCCAGCGTGATGGTGGCCAGCATCGTCTTGTCGCCCAGCTCGCTCAGGAAGAACGCCACGGTCACCGCGATCAGGGCGTTCCTGGTGGTGCGCTGGGCCTTCTTCGACTCGTCCTCGGTCAGCTCGTCCCCGCGCAGCGTCCACGCGGCGAACCCGAGGAAGGCCAGCCCCGCCACCACCGCGATGGCCGTCGTCGGCAGCGCGTCACCGATCAACCCGCCCAGGGCTACGCTGACCAGGTGCACGAGGGTCGTGGCGATCGTGATGCCCGCGAGCACGGGCCAGATCTTGAAACGGGTCGCGAACGTCATCGCCATGAGTTGGCTCTTGTCGCCGAGCTCGGCCACGAAGATGACGGCGAGACTGATCCAGAACGCTTCCAACGGTCCCCTTCCGCGCGACCGAGCCGGAAGCGGCGACCCGGGGAGATTCGGGCACGACTTCGGCCCGGCAGCGTCTCATTGCACAACTGCCAGGCCGAAGGTCTCGTCCGCCCGTATGAGGCCCGTGTGACCGGGCGCGATGAAGCGCCAGTGTGTCGATCACACGATTGGGACTACTCCCCTTCGGAAATTCCAACCAACCATAACAGCCCGCGAACGGGACCTATTCCCCGAGGTCCGAGCACGGGCTTCTCCCGTCCCCGCGTCCCGGGCGGGACCTATTCCCGAGGCCCGAGCCCGAGCTCCCCCCAGACCCCTATTCCCCGAGCTCGCAGCCGACGAGCACGGGCTCGTTGACCAGCGTGACCCCGAACTTCTCCCGCACCCCGTCCCGGACCTCCCTGGCCAGCGCGAGCAGGTCGCCGGTGGTGGCGACCCCGTCGGGGTTGGTCAGCGCGAGCGTGTGCTTGGTGGAGATGCGTACGGGCCCGCGCGCGTACCCCTTCGGGTAGCCCGCCTGCTCGATCAGCCACGCGGCGGGCACCTTGACCGCCCCGCCGGGCAGCTCCCAGCGCGGATGCCCCGGGGCGCGGGAGGCCAGCTCCGCGGCCTCCTCGGGCGTGAGGATCGGGTTGGTGAAGAACGAGCCGGCGCTGCGGGTGTCGGGATCGTCCGGGTCGAGCACCATGCCCTTGCCGCGCCGCAGCGCCAGCACGGCCTCACGGGCCTGCGCGAGCGGCACCCTCCCGCCGGGCTCCGCATCCAGCCTGCGGGCCAGCTCCTCGTACGCCAGCGGGCCCGACATTTCCGAAATATCCAGCGCGTACGTCACCGCGAGCACCACATGCCGCGCCAGGTCGCGCTTGAAGGCGCTGTCACGGTAGGAGAACCCGCACTGCCGCGCCTCCAGATCCACCACCTGCCTGGTGCGGCGGTCGTAGGCACGCACGCACCAGACGGTCTGGGCCACCTCCTGCCCGTACGCGCCGACGTTCTGGATGGGCGTCGAGCCGACCAGCCCGGGGATGCCCGACATGCACTCGATGCCCGACCAGCCCTCGGCCACGGCGCGGGCGACCAGCGGGTCCCAGTCCTCCCCCGCCTCGACCGTGACCAGCACCTGCTCGCCGTCGCGCGAGACGGTCACGCCCTGGGTCGAGACCTTGATGACCAGCCCGTCGAAGCCCTCGTCGGCCACCACGACGTTGCTGCCCCCGCCGAGCACCAGCGTGGGCAGCCCCTTCATGTCCGCCTCGGCCACCAGGGACACGAGGTGCTCCGCCGTGGTCGCTTCGGCGAAGTCGCGGGCCGGGCCGCCTAGGCGCAGCGTGGTATACGGCGCGAGCATCTCCATGGGCCAATAGCTTATGAGGTGCCCAGTATGCGCAGCACGCGGTCGAAGTTCCGGCGGGACTCCCGTGCGTCGTAGTCGGGGTCCACGTCGTGCGATCCCAGCCGCACGGCGGGCAACGGCTCCTCGGGCACGACCAGCTCTCTGTGCCCTTGCCGGAGAGGCCCTCGCTCGTGGGACTCCTGCTGGTTGGCCCCTTGCTGGAGTGCGAGGGAGAGCGCCAGATCGGCGTTCCTGCCGTAGCCGGCGTCCTCGGGCAGGGCTCCGAGCGCCGGGGCCCGGCGTACCGCCATGAGCTCCCCCGTCAGCGCCCGCACCCTCCTGGGCCCGGCCGTGCCCGGCCCCGGCTCCACCACGCGGACCGGCTCCGGCTCCCCGTCCGGGAAGTCCACGCCCCTCCACCCGGCCGCCACGGCGCCCCCCGCGACGGCCGCGACCAGCGGGGTCAGCGCGTCGCCGCAGAGCTCGACATTCGTGTCCATGAGCACGTGCATGTCCGCCTCGTCCAGCCGCAGCAGCTTGGCGCGGCATTCGCCCCAGGTGGCCGTACCCCCTCGCCAGTGCGGCTCCTCGGCCACGTGCCACACGGCGATCCGATCCGGATGCCGGTCGGCCAGCTCGTCCAGCACCTCGCCGGCGCCGTCGACGTCGCCGAGGTCGAAGGCGAGCACGCGCGCGTTCGTGTGCTCGACGATCGATCCCACGCTCTTCCTGACGTCCTCCGGCCAGCCGTCGACCAGCAGGCTCACGGTGACGGTGACGTCCTTGGTCTCCGTACGCTGGCGTTCCAGCTTGACGCCCAGCTCGTCGAGGCGGTTGGTGGCCAGCGAGCTGTCCCAGACGCGCTGAGCGTGCAGCATGGTGTCACCCGTGTCGCCCCGCTGCCCGGGAGCGCCGGAAAAGCCCAATTCGGCAGCGGGATCAATCCGAGCATGCGCCCCGTTGCCCGCCCCTGCCCCGCTCGCCTTGGCCTTCGCGTCAGGCGTACCGGCTTCGGTCGCCCTGGCCCTTGCACCGACAGTCCCGGTTTCGGTGCCGCCGGCGGTGTCCCGTCCGGTGCCGGAGCTGCCCGCCACCTTCTCGACCCGCGCCGGCCGAAGGTGGGCGGGCGGCTTGGCATCGGTCACAGCGGAAACGGGGATCGATCGAACTGTGGGCCAAACTCGTCGCGCGGCTTCGTTCATAGACGTCACGCGTACCCGAGACCCGCCCGAAATATCACCCGGCCGGCCGCCGCGTCAGGACAGCTGGACCACCGCGCGGGCCTTGGACAGCACCTTCTGATCGCCCGACCTGGCGGTGAGCCCGATGACCACCCGCTTGTCCTCCAGCTTCTCCTCCACCACCCCGCTGACCGAGACCGTCGCCCCCTGATCGTCGTCGGGAACGACCACCATCGACGAGAACCGCACCCCGAAGTCCACCACCGCCCCGGGATCCCCGGCCCAGTCCGTGACGAACCGCCCGGCCTGCGCCATCGTGTACATCCCATGCGCGATCACGTCGGGCAGCCCCACCATCTTGGCGAACCGCTCGTTCCAGTGGATCTGGTTGAAGTCCCCGGAAGCCCCGGCGTACATCACCAGGTTGAGCCGGCGCACGTTGTAATCGGCGGCCGGGATCTCCTGACCGACCTCGACCTCGTCGTACTTCACCGTGGCGGTCATCTCAACCGGCCCCTCCGCGCTCGACGATCGTGTTGTAGGTGACGCAGACCGGTTCGCCGTCGACGGTCGTCACTTCGCTCCTGACCGTCAGCAGCTCGTTCCGCCCGGCCGTGCGGATGTCGGTGATCGTCGCGGTCGTGACGAGCTGATCTCCGGCGCAGACCTGCCGGACGTACTCGAAGCGCTGCTCGCCGTGGACGACCATGGCGAGGTTCAGCCCGAGATCGGGATCGACGAGCGCCTCGCCCCCGCTCTGCAGGCTGAACACGATGGGGAACGTGGGCGGCGCGATCACATCGGGATATCCGGCGGCCTGGGCTGCCTCTTTGTCCCGGTAGAGCGGATTGTTGTCACCGATCGCGGCGGCGAACTCCCTGATCTTCACCCGGCTGACCTCGTACGGCGCGCTGGGCGAATAGGTCCTGCCCACGAAGTCTCGGTTCAAGGCCATCAGTGCTCCCTCGCATGTCACCAACCGAGCGCTGCTGAGGCCGACGGTAACAGAACAAGGTTCGGCTGTCGCCGGTGATTATCTTGATTTTGCCCCGCGAACTTTCCCGGCGCCCGGCCCTTTCAAAACTCCCGCCATAACCACCGCCTTCGCTCGGCACGACGGCCAGCGCGCATGACGCCGCCCACCCGTCACTGCACCCACCGACCCACACCCGGCCAACCACATCACTGCGCACCGCCCCACACGCAGCCGACCACAGGCACAGCGCCTGCCGACCCTCTCGGGACCGGCCACCGTCACAACGCCCACTCGCCCCCACAGAGCCAGCCGTCGTCACGATGCCACCGCCCCCACAGGGCCAGCCGTCGTCACGATGCCACCGCCCCCACAGGGCCAGCCAGCGCCACGATGCCACCGCCCCGTCCCCAGGAGGCCAACCAGTCACGGTCACGGTGCCCGCTTGTCCCCGTCTGGGTGGCGACCGGAGCCCCGGCGGCGGCGCGCCGAACCAGGACCAACGCCCACCCCGAACACCCCAGGCACCCACTCCGAACACCCCAAGGCGCCCACTCCGAACACCCCAAGGCGCCGACGGCCACGCCGCCATCCGCCGGCCGTCCATCAGCGGCCAGAGGGGGCCCTGGGGTCCGTGTGGAGTCGCTGAAACCCTGTGCAGACGCGACAAACCGGCGCCCTGTGGTAGGACGCCGGTTGTGCGATATGACGAAATGTGGGGCAGAAGCCCTGCCCGGAGACCTAGCGGGTCTCGCGGTGCGCGCGGTGGCAGCGGCAGTTGGGGCAGTACTTCTTCAGCTCAAGCCGATCCGGGTCGTTGCGCCGGTTCTTCCGCGTGATGTAGTTGCGGTGCTTGCACTCCTGGCAGGCCAGCGTGATCTTCGGCCTAACGTCGGTGGCAGCCACTTGGGAGTGCCTTTCTACGTTCGGGACATGGACACGCCCGTACCCAGGCCTGGTGACCTGGGAGTGGGCAGTAGCGGAGGCCGGACTTGAACCGGCGACACAACGATTATGAGCCGTTTGCTCTGCCTGACTGAGCTACTCCGCCTTTGGGCCGGTAACGACCCCGGCCCCGTAGAGGATACCCGACGCAGCGAGCACATTCGTAACTCGCCCGATCGGGTGGGGTGCTCCCAGTATGCCTCAGGAACCCCCGACAACCGAAATCCATTACCAATCGGCGATGCTCGCCCCCGAACAGCCGACTCCACCTGAAGATCAAGCAGTGGAGGAGGCAAGCGTAGCAGCGACCGGCGCGACGCGCACAACCCCTGAGAGCCCGCGGATCTCGCCGTGGCGCACATGATCCCGCCCGTCCCCGTGCAGCCGTAAGAGCCGTACCTTTTGGGCATGAGCTTCGTGGGCACTCCCCGGCCGCGTCCGCGCTGGCACCACGCGCACACGGATCTGGAGGACTTCGCGATCGTGAGCTACCGGGTGGACGCCGATGCGCTCGCCCGGCACCTGCCCGAGGGCTTCGCGCCCATGGAGGCGAGCTTCGGGGACGGCCCCGGCGCCCTGGTCTCCGCCGTCGCCTTCCGCGACCGGGACTTCCACTTCCGGTTCCTGCCGCAGGCGTCGATCAACTGCGGGCAGATCAACTACCGGGCCTACGTCACGGCGTACGGCAAGGCGGGCGTCTGGTTCTTCGGCACCCGCCTGGACCACCCCGTCGTGGCGATCCCGCAGCACCTGTGGGGCATGCCGTGGCGCCGCGACCACATCCGCATCGAGGCCGACTGGCTGGGCACCCCGGCCCGCTGGCGCCTGGAGTCCACCGACGGCCGGTGCGAGGCGGTCGAGCTCCCGCAGGCTCCGGCGCTGCTGGACGGCTTCACGGACGATTCGGACTGGCTGGAGCAACTCACCCACCCGACCCAGGGCTGGTACCGGCGCAGAGATGGCAGGGTGGGCGCCTACAGCATCTGGCACCCGGTCATGCGGCCTCGGCACCTGCAGGCCACCTTTGCCAGGTTTCCCTTCTTCGAGCGTCTGGGGCTGATCACGCCCGACACGCCCCCGCACTCGGTCCTGGCGCAGGCCCGGATCCCCTTCGACATCCACACCCCACCGCACCGCTTCCACCCGCACGGGTGACCACGCCGCTCGGCCTCGACTGGTACGCGCAGGGCGTAGGCGCAGGGCGTAGGCGCAGGGCGTAGGCGCAGGGCGTAGGCGCAGGGCGTAGGCGGCCCCCGAATGTGGGCGCGGCCCAGCCCAGCCGGAGCGTCTCCGTAGGGCGAGTGGAGCGCTGCAATACGAGCAGCCCGCAGGATGAGCATGCCTCCGCAGGGCAGACGCGGCATCGCAGGGTGGGCGCGCTCCTGCGCACCCCGGCAAGGCAGGCTGGGCAGTGCAGGATGAGCCGCGCCTCTGAAGGGTGAGGGGCGGCCTCCGGAAGGCGAGCGCCCCCCGGGGTGGCGTGGCGGCGCAGGGCAAGCACACCCCTGTGAAGCGGGCCTGGCGGCGCGGGGCAAGCGTGGCGGCGCGGCGGGCCGGTGGCGGCGCGGCGGGCCGGTGGCGGCGCGGCGGGCCGGTGGCGGCGCGGCGGGCCGGTGGCGGCGCGGCGGGCCGGTCATTTGGGGTGGGTGGAGGAGGTTGGGTGGCGTGGGAGGGGTGGTGGTTAAGGGTGGGGGTGGATGTGCTGGGGTGGGGGGGCGAGGGGTGGGAAATGCGAAACGCCCGGCCCCGCGATCTTGCGGGTCGGGCGTTGTGGATGTTCAGAGCGAGAGCCCCCAAACGGAATCGAACCGTTGACCTTCTCCTTACCATGGAGACGCTCTGCCGACTGAGCTATAGGGGCCTGTCCGGCGCTGCGGACAGGTGTAACCATACACGGCAGTCAGCGATGATGCGAACTCGTTCGGGCCTCCGCGCGCTCTTCCGTCCGCCGCCGCGCCGGCAGTTCGATGACCTCGCACAGGTCGGCCAGGTCGACGTGTCTGGCCACCTCCGCCACAGAGGTGCAGTCGGCGACCACCCACCCGTGCCGGCGCACCCGCAGCAGTTGCCGCCCGCCGTGCACCACACCTACGACCTCGTAGCCGTCGAGGCCGACCCATCGCCTGTCCATAGCGGCACACAGTAGCCGCCGGGTCTCTCAATTCTTGCCATGCCACACGCGTTACAGGCCATACCGAATCAGTTCAGAGCCGGTAGAAACCCAAGAAATCCTTCCGACGGGCGATGTCGTCCACGCGCACCACCGCACCGGTCTCGGGCGCGTTCATCATCTTCCCGTTGCCGAGATAGATGCCCACATGGTGGGTTTTGATGGCTTTTTTCGTGATGCTTCCGAAGAAAACCAGGTCCCCCGGCATGGCCACCAGAACCCGCCGCATCCGCCGTACGTGATCGTTGGTGTTCCCCGGCCCCAGCACGTCAGACCCGCTGGCCAGCGCGTACACCCATCGCGCGAACCCCGAGCAGTCGAGACCGCGCGTCCGGGCGGCCGGGCAGGGCCGGATCTTTCCCTGGTATCCCTTGCAGGTCCCGTTCGACGGGCCGGGCTCCTCGGCGTGACCGCCTCCCCACGAGTAGACGATCCTGCGCTGCTCGATCTCGTACGCGATCCGCACGACGTTCTCCGGCACGTACAGCCCGAGCGGCACGGAGGCCGTGGCGACGAGCAGGATCAGCGCCGCCGCCCCTGCTGCCAGCCGCCACCGCCTCATACCGTCCCGCCCCCGACAAGCTCCATGGCCCTCAGGAGTCATCCTGCCTCATGGGGATCTGCGCCGCTCAGCGGCTCCCAGGCAGGCGTCAGCGGGCCTTGAGGGTCAGTTTCACGGAGCCCACGGTGACGTACAGCCCGACCGTGCCCTTCGACTTCGACGGCTTCGTGGTGATCGTGAACGTCGCCTTCTGGCCCCGCGCCAGCTCCCCCACCTGGCACAGCACCGCCGTGCCGCTGAACTTGCACCCGGGCGCCTTCACCACGCGCTGCCCGCCGAACGCCCGCCCCGACACCTTGACGTCCTTGACGGGGTGCGGGCCGGTGTTCGAGACGGTGACCGTGTACGTCTTCCGGTTCCGGGCCGCGCCCGAGACCGTCACCTCGGCCGGCGGGTTGGCCAGCTCCTTGAGCTGGGACTCGGAGCCGTTGAACGAGTTCTGCCCACCGGCCAGCGTGCCCTTCTCCGCCGACTGCCAGAACGTGTGCCTCTTCCAGCCCTTCGGCAGCTCACCGGGGTCGCCGCCCCAGCGGGCGAGCCAGAGCGGGTTCGACTTGAACTTGTCGGAGTTCCCCGTGCAGGTCTGCCACCAGCTCGTGGTGGTGTAGATGATCGCGCGGCGGCCGGTGGCCTCGTGGTACTTCTTCGTGAAGTCCTTGATCCACATGACCATGTCCTTGGCGGACAGGTCGTAGCAGTTGTTCTTGCCGTTCTTGTCCTTGTACGGGTTGTCCTCGATATCGAGCACTCCGGGCAGCGTTTGACCGTCGCTGATCCAGTTGCCGCCGTTCTGCAGGAAATAGTCGGCCTGGGCCGTCCCGTCGGATTCGTGTGGTTGCGCAAAGTGATATGCGCCCCGGATCAGCCCGGCCCCGGCGGCACCGCCGTACTGGGTGTCGAAACTGGGGTTGCGGTAGTCCGTCCCCTCGGTGGCCTGGACGAACGCGAACTTCGCGCCCCCGGAGGCCACGCTTTCCCAGTCGACCTCGCCCGTCCAGTTACTGACGTCGACGCCGGGAACACCGTCGGCCGCCTCCGCGACTCCACCCATACCTAAGGCAGCAATTGCCGCAATTACCCACAGACTTTTCACGCGGGAGATCATTGCGGACCCTGACACAACCCCGCAAGTCCCGAAATATCAACTGTTTTTGAGGTATCAATCCAATAGACCGTCCCAACTCCCAGGGGCCGCGCCCCCGCCGCCCATTCCGCCCATCGCTCGTCCCTGAGCCGGGCCTCGCCGTGGATCGCATGCCGCACCCGCCCCTCGTACCGGCGCCTGGCCAGCTCCGGCGGCACCGCGCACCAGACCTCGCGCACCTCGACCGAGGCCTCGACCCCGGCCCGCTCGAGTCCGGCGAGCACCAGCGGCCGCGTCGGCGCCAGCCAGGGGCTCTCCAGCACCGCGCCCCGCCCGGCGTTCGCCAGCAGCGTCCACATGCTCTCTCCGGCGGCCGCGCCCAGCCGCCTGCTCCATTCCCGCTCGCCCATCCCGGGCGGCCGTTCGAGCACGTCGGCCAGCGTCTCCTTGAGGTCGTCCTTGCTGAAGACCGGCAGGCCGAGCGCCCGCCCCAGCGCCCGCGCGACCGTGGTCTTCCCGGCCCCGGGCAACCCGTTCACCAGCACCACCATCCGGCACACGGTCAGCCATGCTGCCAGCCCCGGCCGGAAATCTTCGCAACACCCGGGAAACCGCACCTCAGCGCCCCGAAATCCACCGTCGCAGGCCATCGTCAGAAACGGCGTTTCCGCAGGTAGGAGGCGTTTATGAACGTGACATTCGCGTTTGCCAAACCGGATTGAACCTGCACAAACTTGATTCGATCCTCAATCGCGCCCCCGACCAGGGGTTATTTCGCCATGCCCGGAGAGGCCGACCATGATCCATACCCGGGGACTGACCCGAGTGTTCAAAGTCAAGAAGGAGCGTGTGGAAGCCGTACGCGGCATCGATCTGGAGGTGGAGGCCGGCCAGCTCGTCGCCTTCCTGGGGCCAAACGGCGCGGGCAAGTCCACCACCCTGCGCATGCTCACGACCCTCCTGCCGCCCACCTCGGGCACCGCCATGGTGGCGGGCCACGACGTGGCCAAGGACCCGGCGGGCGTGCGCGCCCGCATCGGCTACGTCGGCCAGCGCAACAGCGCGGGCGAGAACTTCCTCGTCCGCGACGAGCTCGTCACCCAGGGCCGCTGCTACGGCCTGGACGCCAGGCAGGCGACCGCCCGCGCCGAGGAACTGCTCGACCTGCTCGACCTCAGAGCACTGGCCAAGCGACGCCCCGGCACGCTCTCGGGCGGCCAGCGCCGCCGCCTGGACATCGCGCTCGGCCTCATCCACCGCCCCGGCCTGCTGTTCCTCGACGAGCCCTCGACCGGCCTCGACCCGAAGAGCCGCGCCGAGGTCTGGCAGCACATCCTCCAGCTGCGGGAGACGTACGGAACGACGCTGTTCCTGACCACCCACTACCTGGAGGAAGCCGACAACATGGCCGAACGCGTGGTGATCATCGACAACGGCCGGATCATCGCGGACGGCACCGCCGAGCAGCTCAAGAACGACCTCGCCGGCGACCACATCACGATCACCACCAGCACGGAGGAGGAGGCGCGCAGGGCCGCGGAGCTCGGTGGCGGCGCCGCCGACGGCACCACCGTGCGCCTGCGCGTCCCCAACGCGGCCGCCGCGCTCCCCGACTACCTCAGAACCCTGGACGGCTCCGGCATCAAGGTCACCACCGCCGAGACCATCCGTCCGACGCTCGACGACGTGTTCCTCGCTCTTACCGGGAGAAGCCTCACCGATGACGACATTCTTTCGTGACACCGCCACCGTTTTCTCGCGGGAGTTCAAGCCGGTCGTGCGCGACTCGGTCGGGCTGCTGTTCGAGATGGGGCAGCCGCTGCTGTTCCTGTTCCTGTTCGGGTCGCTGCTGGACGGGGCGGTCGGGTCGTCGTGGCAGTGGTTCGTGCCGGGGATCCTGGTCATGATGTGCCTGACGGGCCCCATGTCCGCCGGCTACACCCTGCTGGTCGAGCTGATCGGCGGCTCGCTGGAACGCCTGATGGTCACCCCGCTGAACCGCACGGCGATGCTGGTGGGCCGGACGTTGAAGACCATGATCGTGCTGCTGGCCCAGGCCGTCCTGATCATCGTGCTGGCCGTCCCCCTGGGCTTCGAGCTGCATCCGGCGGGCGTCCTGGCGGGCCTGGCGCAGCTGGTGGTCTTCGGCGTCGGCCTGGGCTCGCTCTCGTTCGTGCTGGCCATCAAGTCGGCGCCCGGCGGCACGCTCTTCTACATCGTCAGCCAGTCGATCATGTTCCCCCTGCTTCTCCTCTCGGGGATGATGCTCCCCCTGGAGACGGCTCCGGCGTGGCTGCGGACGATCGGGTACGCCAACCCGGTCACGTACATCGTCGAAGGCCAGCGAGCCCTCTTCTCCGGCAACCTGACAAGCCCCTCGATCCTGTACGGGACCGTCGCCGCCTGCGCGATAGCCGCGATCGGCCTGTATCTGGGCAACCGGGCCATGCGCCGGGGTGTCTGAGACCCTTGAGGGATGACTCATCTGACGGTCCCCTGGATCCCCGTACGCCATCGCCTGGACGTGATCCTGTCCCCGGCCCTCCCGCCTGTGGACAAGACCACGTCGGCGTTCGCGTTCGTCTCGGACCAGACCGGCAGAACGCTCATGACGTGCGTGGACGAGGAGGGCCGCGGGTGGGACATCCCCGGCGGCCACCTCGAACCCGGCGAAACGGCCCTCGACGCCGCGGCCAGGGAGCTGTATGAGGAGACCGGCCTGCGCCTGCCGGCCACCGCGCTGTCCGCCTTCGCCTGGCAGCGCATCGAGCTCCTGGACGCGGCCCCGGCCGGCTACCGGTACCCGCCGCTGACGTACATGGTGATGTTCAGGGCCCGTCTCCCGCATCCGGGCCGGCCGACCCGTCCGCCGGCCGGCTCGGAGAGCACCAGGGCGGACTGGCTCCCGCCGTCGGAGATCGCCCGCGTCTGCCCTGATCGCACCTGGTTGCCGCTTCTGGACGGCCTGAGCCCGCACTAGCTACTTGGGCGCCTTCTCGGCGAAGAGATAGCCGCCCACGATCACGAACCCGATCTGGAAGAGCCAGAGCCGCACGTCCGCCACCTCGGGTTTCATCTGGCTCCACGCCTGCTCCGGCAGGAAGCCGGGGCCGAGGATGCTGGCCAGGACGACGGTGATGAGCACGCCTAAGTAGACGCCGATGAACCAGCTGCGATGGCGGACCGCGGTCTTCTCCAGCAGCTGCACCACCGGCGAGTCCGGGGGTGGCGGGGAGAGATCCACCAGTTCGCTCTTCGGTCGGACGTCCTCGGCCCCCTCGGCCCCGGATCGATCTCCGGCGCCAGACGGCTGACTGGCTCCACTCATGTTTCCTCCATCAGCCCAGTCGTCAGGGCTGACTACGGGGAGGTGCGTTGGACCACCTCAGACTGCGATGGGACCCACCTCGGAGAGCGAGCCACGTGTTTATGTCAGATTTCTGCCGCTTCATGCGGGATTTCTGCCACGCTGCCCGATCGCGCGCCCCTGCGGGATAACGCACATCCTAGGGGCCTGTGGGATTCGAGCGCGCCTTTAGCCCACATTTCATGATGCCGCGACGCGTACGATTTGCCAGTATTAACCGCATATGAGGCACAGATCTTTCCGCACCGGTATAACGTTCTTCCTTCGAGGTGTGACAGGACAACACTCGGTACGGATCGGACCCGTTCCTCATGGCAAGCCAGCGTGTATAAAAAGCATGCGCCTATCGATGAGGACCGAGAGCAGCGAGACGTCGGAGCATCCCCGCCCTCTACTCCACGTGCCCCCTTACCCCAAGGGCCAGGTGACATGACCATGACGCGTGAGTCCACCGGCAAGGACCCCAGGCTCGAGCAGGAGAGGAGCAACAACAACAGCAATTTCGTCCGGCTGTCCGTCAATCTGAGCCACGAAACCGCGCAGACCTTCAAGGCACTGGCCGAGCGCAAGGGCCTGTCGTTCACCGAGGCGATCCGCCGCGCCATCACCATCTGGAAATTCGTCGAGGACCAGCTCGCGCAGGGCCACGAGCTGGCCATCGTGGAATCCGACGGAAATCCGCGAAAAATACTGTTCCTCTGATCAGCCATTCAGCGGGGGCCTTATGACGGAAGAGGCTCTCGGGTGAAGCTCGCGCGGTAGGCCGTGGGAGTGAGGCCGACCCGGCTGACCAGGTGTTTGCGGAGGGAGTCCGCGCTGCCCAGGCCGCTCCGCCCGGCCACCTGGTCCATCGGCAGTCCGGTGGTCTCCAACAGCTCCCTGGCCCGGTCGACGCGCCGGTGCAGCAGCCACTGGAGCGGGCTCAGCCCGGTCTCGGCGTGGAAGCGCCTGGTCAGGGTGCGCACGCTGATCCTGGCGTGGCCGGCCAGGTCGGCCAGGGTGAGCGGGCGGTCGAGGTGTTCGAGCGCCCAGGCCCGGGTGGGGGCGAGCGAGGTGCCGCGTTCGGGAGGCAGCGGGGTCTCGATGAACTGGGCCTGCCCGCCCGGCCGTACGGGGGAGACGACCGCGAGCCGGGCGGCCGTGTTGGCCACCGCCGCCCCGTAGTCGAGCCTGATCAGGTGCAGGCACAGGTCGATGGCGGCCGCGGCGCCCGCCGAGGTGAAGATGCCGCCGTCCTCGACGAACAGGACGTCGGGCCGCACGTCGACCGACGGGAAGCGGGCGGCGAGGTCGTCGGCCAGCCCCCAGTGGGTGGTGGCGCGGCGCCCGTCGAGCAGGCCGGCCTGGGCCAGCACGAACGCGCCCGTGCACAACGAGGCGATCCGCGCCCCGCCGGCCGCGGCCTTCCGCAGGGCGTCGAGGACCTCCGGGGGAGCCGGCTCGCCGCCGCTGCCGACCGCGATCACCGTCTCGGCCTCCTCCAGTGCCTCCAGGCCGTGCGCCACCACCACGTCAGGGCCCCCGACGGTCGGCACGGGGCCGGGCCGCGCCGTACAGACGCGTACGTCGTAGTGCGGGACGCTGTTGAACACCATGAGCGGGATCGAGACGTCGAAGCCCAGCACGGGAGGGACGATCACTGCGGCGAGGCGGTGCATGGCCAGATCCTCCGGATAGTTGGCATTCCGGCCACTATGCTACGAGGCCGCAGGTCGGCACGGTTGTCATCATGAAATTTCACGTGATCGTGGGTCGCGGGGCCACCGCGTCGAAGACCGCTCTGCTGCTGGCCGAGGACGGCGAGCGGGTACGGATGATCAGCCGCACGGGCGGCGGGCCCGACCACCGGCTCGTCGAGAGGGTCGCCGCGGACGCGACCGACACCGACCGGCTCACCGAGCTGGCCGAAGGGGCGGACACGCTGTTCACCACCGCCGTGCCGCCCTACCACACCTGGCCCGAGCAGTTGCCGATCCTGTCGGCGTCGCTGCTGACCGCGGTGCGGCGGACGGGGGCCGCGTACGTCATGCTCGGCAACATCTACGGTTACGGGCCGGTGGACGGTCCGATCACGCCGCACTTCCCGCTGGCGGCGACCGGGCCCAAGGGGCGGGCCAGGGCGCGGGCGTGGGAGGAGGCCGCCGCCTCGGGGGTGAAGGTCACCGAGGTGCGGGCCGCCCAGTTCTACGGCGCCGGCGCCTTCTCGGTGTTCAGCCTCCTGGTGCAGCGGCCCGTGCTGGAAGGCCGGCTCGTCCTGGTGCCGCAGGAACTCGACGTTCCGCACGGTTACTCGGCGATCGACGACACCGCGCGCACGCTGGTCGCCGCGAGCCGGGAGGAGCAGGCGTACGGCAGGGCCTGGCACGTGCCCACCGCGACCCTGTCGGTGCGGGAACTGGCCCGGCGGCTCGCGGAGCTCTCGGGAGCGCCCGCGCCGCGGCTGGAGGAGATGACGGAACGCGACCTGACCCTGCTCGGGATCACCGATCCGTTGTGGGGGGAGATGCACGAAGTGCTCACCAAGCCGGGCCACCCGCTCGTCCTCGACTTCTCCGAGACCGAGAAGATCCTCGGCGTCGGCGTCACCCCGGTCGATGATGTGCTCCGGCAACTGATCTAGCGTCGCGAGACCGCCGGCTCATTGAGGCGGTTGCTGAAGCGGGCGAGCATGGCGGTCTGGGACGTCTCGGGGAACAACCGGGCGATCAGCGGTGGGACGCGCCAGTTCGCGGGGTTGCGCCTGGCCAGCCGGGAGACCAGGGAGATGTACGGGTAGCGGAGCTTCTCGTAGGCGCGCAGCCGTACCGCCGGGTCGTCGCCGCCCTTGGCGAGCTCGCGCCCGAGCACCCACGCGTCCTCGAGGGTCTGGTTGGCGCCCTGTCCCAGGGTGGGCGGCATGATGTGGGCCGCGTCGCCGACCAGGGTGATCCGTCCCTTGCCCCACGCCGGGCGCACCTTGGTCCAGTGGTGGCCGAAGAACTCGAGGTCGTCCTCGGTCGCGCCGGCCAGCACCTCGGGGACGGGTGACGCCCAGTGCCCGAACCGCCGCCTCAGCTCGGCCAGCGGCGCCGCCGGCCGCGGATCGGCGGGCGACCAGCGCATGTCGAACCACCACTGCAGCAGGCCCTCACCGGCGGGCATGAGCCCGCACGCGCCCTCGCGCCCCGAGATGATGAGGTGCCGGTGCGTGCCGGCGAGGTCGATGTCGATCCGGCTGAGCCCCTGCCAGGTGCCGAAGGTCGCCGGCCGTACGGCGCCGCCACCCCACAGGCAGCGCCGTACGACCGAGTGGTGGCCGTCGGCTCCGATGAGCAGGTCTCCCCTGTCCGTGGAGCCGTCGCTGAAGGTCGCCGTGACCTGGCCGTCGTCCTGGGTCACGCCCCGGCAGGCCAGGCCGTGGCGGACGAGGTCGCCGGGCAGCCCGTCGGCCAGGCGTTCCAGCAGGTGGCGACGGGGGACCGCCCTGGTCTCGAAGCCGAAGCGGCCGGCCGCGTGGGCGATGTCCATGCTGGTACGCAGCCGGCCGCCGGCGGTCAGCGCGTCGATCCGGTCGATGCGGGCGCCGACGCCGTCGAGGCCGATGCCGAGATCGTTCAGCACGGCGGTGCCGTTGCTCCAGATGAGCACCGCCTTGCCGCCCGTCCGCCGGGCCGGAGCCTGCTCGTAGACCCGCACCCGGTGACCGGCGGCCAGCAGCACGCGCGCGACGGCCAGGCCGCCCACCCCGGCGCCTATGACGAGAACATCCATATCTCCTCCAAAGCGGAGTATCTTCGATTCGAAGATACTCCGCGATGGAGTAGGTTAGGAAGGTGGCCCACGAACATCCAGACGACGTCTTCCGCGAGTTCCTGGTCGCGGTCCTCCTGCACAACGAGGCGGTCGCCGACCGGCTCGGCCTGCAACCCGTCGACGTCGCGGCCGCCATCCTGCTGGAGACGCGCGGACCGCTCGCCGTGGGGGCGATCTCCGAGGAGCTGGGGCTGCCGTCCGCCTCGACGACCCGGCTGATCGACAGGCTGGAGAAGGCGGGCTACGTACGGCGGGTGCGCGGCGAACGCGACCGGCGCACGGTCACCGTGGAGCTGGTCGAGGGCGGCCTGGACGACTACAACGCCGCCTGCGAGGCATCCAGGCGGCACCTGGCGGCGATCAGCGCGCACTACGAGCCGGAGCAGGCGATGGTGATGCTGGACATGTTCAGCCGCGTCACCGAGGCCTACCGATGCGCCACCAAGGAAGTACGGGGGTGAACCCCGGCGTCACCGCGGCCGGGCCGGCTCGGCGTGGTGCGCGATCAACGGCATGACGAGCTGATCGACGATCTCGGCGAGCGCGTCTTCGGACAGTGGACGCCGGCGGAGCAGCGTCTCCGTGGCCACGAGCGTGAAGGGCATCGTGGCCACCCGGACGGGGAGCCGGGCCCGGGCGAGTTCGCCGCGCTGCGCCGCGCGGTCGAGCAGGGCGTTCATCTCGTCCTCACCGGCCCGGCCGACGCGCTCGTCCAGGTAATCGGTGAGGTCGCTGTCGTCCGCCCGGCCGTCGCCGATCGCCTGGAGCAGCGGGGCGAGCTCGACCATGCGCGCGCTGACAGTACGCAGCTGGGCCAGCAGGTCGGTGCGCAGGGAACCGGTGTCGGGCGCGAGCGGCGGCAGGGGCGGCGCCTGGTGGCGGAGGGCGGCCAGGACCAGGTCGCGGCGGTGCGGCCAGCGGCGGTAGAGCACCGTCCTGCTGGTCCGGGCGCGCGCCGCCACGGCGTCGTAGGTGAGCTCGTGGTAGCCGACGGCCCGCAACTCCTGCCAGGCCGCCTCCAGGAGGGCGTCCTCGAGTGCCGCGCCCCGCCGACGCCGGCCCCCGGCCTGCTCATTAGACACATCATGTACCTTAACAGTCGACATAAGATACAGACTGCACCTTATGGAGGCGTTCATGCGCGGCAAGGGCATCCACTACGACACCGGGACCTTCCCCAACGGCGACACCACCCGCAGCGTCTTCGACCCCGAGACGGTGGCCCGCGAGATGCGCGTCATCGCCGGCGACCTGCACTGCACCGCCGTCCGCGTCACCGGTGGCGACCCCGAACGGCTCAGCATCGCGGCCGGGCACGCGGCCGAGGCGGGGCTGGAGGTGTGGTTCTCACCGTTCCCGTGCGAGCTGACCGAGGAGGAGATGCTCCCCTACTTCGACGACTGCGCCGACCGCGCGGAAGCGCTGCGCCGCGACGGCGCCCGCGTGGTGTTCGCCACCGGGTGCGAGCTGAGCCTGTTCGCCCGCGGCTACCTGCCGGGCGACACCTTCACCGACCGCATGCAGACACTGCGCGCCGCGCCGGAGGTGCGGGCGGCGGCGCTGGCCGTGATCCCCGAGCGCGTCAACGCCTTCCTGCCCCGCGTCGTGGCCTCCGTACGCACCCGCTTCGGCGGCCAGGTCAGCTACGCCTCGATCCCCATCGAGGAGATCGACTGGACGCCCTTCGACATCGTCGGCGTCGACGCCTACCGCAACCGGCACAACTTCGCCACCTTCGCGGACGACCTGCGCCAGTACTTCACCCACGGCAAGCCCGTGGCCGTCGCCGAGGCGGGCTGCTGCACCTTCCGGGGCGCGAGTGACTGGGGCGCGGGCGGCTGGACCGTGGTCGAGGAGGGCGGCCGGGTCAAGCCCGGCACCGTACGCGACGAGGGCGAGCAGGTCCGCTACATGGACGAGCTGATGGCCGTCTTCGAGGAGGTCGGCATGGACACCGTCTTCTGGTTCAGCTTCGCGGGGTTCGAGCTCCCGCACCGCTCCGACCCCGTCCATGATCTCGACCTCGGCTCGTACGGCATCGTCAAGATGCTCGACGGCGCCCCGGGCCGGACCTACCCCGGCCTGCCCTGGGAGCCGAAGGAGTCCTTCCACGCCCTCGCCCGCCGCTACGGAGCTCGCTGACGGGCGCTCACGACGCGCCGAGCCGGACCTCCGCCACCGGTCGCCAGTCCCAGGCCGTCTCCGGGCCGTCCTGGTTGACGACATGGATGCTGCGGATCGTCACCTCGCGCTCCGGAAGGCGCTCCCCGAGCGCGTCGATGATGGGCGCCGCCGGGCCGTCCGCGTTGCTGTAGGCCACGGTGACGTGCGGGAGCCACATGTCATGGGCGAGCACGCCGTCACGGCCCGTGGCCGCCCGGGTGGCGAACCGCGCCGCCTCCAGCAGGGGCCGCAGCCGCTCGGCCGGCCGCGCCTCCAGCACGACCGCCTCGGGGTGGTAGAGCACCCGCCCCAGCGTCACCGTGATCGGCGCGACCCGCGCGAGCTGGCCCGCCGCCTCCGCGGCCATCACGGTCACCTGACGCTCGGTGATCTCGTGCGAGTATCCGGCGACGAACGTGGTGAGGTGGATGAACCGCCGCGGCACCAGATCGAGCCCCGCCAAACCGGCCAGCCGGTCGTGCGCCTCCTCGACGATGGCCCGCGCCTGGGGGTCCTCCCCCAGCAGAACGTGCCAGTAGAGCCGGCCCTGCCCCGGCGGCAGCATGAGCGATCGGCGCTTCTCCCAGCGATTCGCCATGCGCGTCGGAAGCGGGCTCACGCGTCCTCCTCGGTGGGCGCGGGCAGCTGGTCTGCTCACGCAGCGTGGTCACGATATCCGACTCGGTGAGCCGCGGTCACGAGGGGAATTGCGGGAGAGCCGCACGTAGGCCCGGTCGTCGAAACTCTCGGCGCCGGCGGCGACCGCCTTGGTGGCCGCGTGTTCCATGATGCGCAGCCGATCGGCCCGTAACGAGGCCCGGAGCTCCGTTTCGGCTGCCGCGAGGGTCTGCTCCGGGCCGAGGTAGCCGTCCGACGCCAGCACCACCTCGTCCACGTCCTCCGCCAGCACGAACGTCTCCACGAACCGCTCCGGGACCGGCCGCCCGTCCAGCACGCCGTATCCGAAAGGACCGGCTTCATCCCGGTTGGCCAGCACGGCCTGGCGCTCCAGCACCGGCCGGATCAGCGCCCGCCCCGGATCGGTGGCCGCCAGGTCCTCCGGGCGCTCTCCCTGCAGCAGCAGGCAGTGCAGGTAGGCGGCCCGGGCACCGGCCAGCACCGTGTCGATCAGCTTCCCGCCGGGGTGACGACGCCACCCGCCGTCGCGGTGGCCCAGGGCGACGTGGACGTCGCCCACGCGCCAGACCAGCCGCCGTCCCGGCCACACCACCGCCGCGACGGCGGCCGGCGCGAGAAGGTCGTCGTCGGCGACGGACCACTTGCGGCGCAGCTCCATGAGCTCCGCCGAGACGGCCGCGACCGCCTCCGCCACGGTGACGTCGTCCGGCAGGGTGACGAGGGTCTGCGCGACGCGATCGGCGGCCAGGGCCCCGCCGCTCGCCCCGCCGTAGTCGCGGCCGGACTTGTCGGTGACGCCGTCGATCACCGCCGCGCAGCGGACGCCGCCGCCGTCCTCGATGACGACCACCCGGTCCTCGCCGGGTCCCGCGCCTTTCGCGCGCACCGCGCGCTCGGCCACCCGCCAGCCCGCCACGTGAGCCGCCGCCGGCTCAGGTCGTCCGGAGCAGTGAGACGAGATCGTCCCACCGGGCCATGAGCAGGCCCAGTACGGCACCGAAGACACCGACGATCGCGACGATGGCCGGATCGAAGGAGCCGTTCACCAAGGAAGCGGCCAGCCCGAGCAGCGCCACCGCGATGAGGATGCCGTTGCGGGCCACGTGCGCCATGCTCAGGGGCGTCCGGGAGGCGCCGAAGCAGCGGCAGGGAACGGCGGCGCCCCTCCGTACCACCATGATGACGGCGACGGTGAGGCAGCCGAGCAGCCCGGCCGCGAGCACGAACGACGCCGATCCGGCCCAGCGAAGGGGGACCGCGGCCAGCACGATGACACCGGCCTCGGCCACCGCCGTCGCCGTCGCGGCCGCCGGCGCCCTGGCATTGTCGATCACCGCCATCGCCTTGATCGACTGGACGAACTCGTTCCAGGCCCGGCGGCTGGAGACCTTGCTCGCCAGCGCGAGGACGAACACCGTGAGCAGCAGCAGTCTGCTCGCCACATCGACGTACTGCATAGACCGCAACCTGCCACGGCCGCGCAAATACGGCAAGAGCACCACTGCGTTAGTCTTCGAAGATCCACGAGCAAGGGGTGGACCGTCGTGCTGATCCGGTTACTCGGCCCGGTGGAGGTGGAGCGGTCGGGGCAGACCCGGCCCGTACGCCCTCCGCAGGTCGCGCTCGCCGTCGCCGCGCTCGCCTGGGAGGTCGGCCGGGTCGTGCCGGTCGACACGCTCCTCGCCCGGGTCTGGGGCGAGCAGGTCCCGCCCGGCGCGCGGCGCACCCTGTACACGATCATCACCCGCATCCGGCGCGACGTGCTCGCGGATGAGGGCGCCGTCGTCCGCCGGCTCGGGGGTTACCTGCTCGACGTGGACGAGTCCGCGGTGGACGTGCCGCGCTTCCGCGGCCTGGCCGACCAGGCGATGGCCGTACCGGACCCGGTGCCGCCGCTGGGCGCGGCGCTGGCGCTGTGGCGTGGCGATCCGCTGACCGGGCTGCCCGGCGAATGGGCCGAACGGGCCCGCCACCGCCTGCGCGACGAGCGCAGGGAGCTCCTGCTGCGCTGGGCACGGGTGGTCACCGGCCGGGACGCCGCGGCCGCGGTGGCGGCGCTGTCGCCGCTGGCCGAGGAGTACCCGCTGGACGAGCTGGTGGCCGCCGCGCTGATCGAGGCGCTGCACGCGTGGGGGCGGACCGCCGAGGCGCTGGCCCACTTCGCCCAGGTACGCCGGACGCTCGCCGAGGAGCTGGGCGTCGAACCGGGTACGCCGCTGCGGAGCGTCCACCGGAAGCTGCTGCGCTCCGGCGACACGACCGAGGCCGCGCGCCCGGTCCCGGCACAGCTGCCGGTCGGCCTGCGGCACTTCGTCGGCCGGTCGGCCGAGCTGGACCGGCTGGCCGCGATCGGCGAACAGCAGGCCACCGCGGCGGTCTGCGCGATCTCCGGGCCGCCTGGGGTGGGTAAGTCGACGCTCGCCCTGCGCTGGGCCCACCTGCACCGCGACCGCTTTCCCGACGGGCAGCTGTACGCCGATCTCAGCACGATCGACCCGGCCGACGGGGCCGTGGTCCTGCCCCGGTTCCTGGGCGCGCTCGGGGTCACGGAGGCGCAGGTGCCGTCGGGCGTGGAGGCGCAGATCGGGCTCTACCGCAGCATGCTGGACTGCCGCCGGGTCCTGGTCGTGCTCGACGACGCCCGCAGCGCCACCCAGGTCCGCCCGCTGCTGGCCACCGCGCCGGGGTGCCTGACGCTGGTGACCGGCCGCTCCGAGCTGTCCGGGCTCGCGGTCACGGCGGGGGCGCACCTGGTCGGCCTGGACGTCCTGCCCGGCGACGACGCGCACGACCTCCTGGTGGCGTGGCTGGGCGAGGCCCGGCCGGCGGCCGAGCCGGAGGCCACCGCGAACATCATCCGCCGGTGCGGCCGGCTGCCGCTGGCGCTGGCGATCGTCGCGGCGCAGCTGGCGCGGCGCACCGATCTGCCGCTGGCCGAGGCCGCCGCGGACCTCGAGCGGGCCGACGCCGATCTGGAACCGTTCGCGCACAGCGACCCCGCGATCGACCTGCGCCACGTGTTCGGGCGCTCGTACCGGGACCTGCCCGTGCCGGCGGCCCGGCTGTTCCGGCGGCTCGGGCAGCACCCGGGGCCGCACCTGCCGCTGTCGGCGGCGGCGAGCCTGGCCGCCCTGCCGGTGGGGCGCACGCGGGAACTGGCCGCGCACCTCGACCGCGCCAACCTGGCCGAGATCCGCGCGCCCGGCCGGCTGCGCCTGCACGACCTGCTGCGCGTGTACGCGTCGGAGCAGGCGCGGGCCGCCGACACCCGGGCGGCACGGCGGTCGGCGACGCGGCGGCTGCTGGACTACTACCTGCACTCGGCCTGCGCCGCGAACGGGATGTGTTACCCGCACCGCGACAACCTGCTCCTGGACCCGCCGGCGCGGGGCACCGTGGTGGAGCGGTTCGCCGGGCCGGCGGAGGCCCTGTGGTGGTACGCCGACGCGTCGGTGACGCTGCCCGCGCTGCTGGCGGAGGCCACCGCGGCCGGGTTCGACGGCCACGCGTGGCGGCTGGCGTGGGCGTTCGCGGAGTTCATGCAGCGGCGCGGCCTCTGGGAGGAGATCCTGCGCACCCACGCGGTGGCGCTGGCCGCGGCCGAACGGCTCGGCGACCGGCTGGCCAAGGCCCGCTGCCACAACAGCATCGCCCGCGCCCACGCCCGGCTCGGCCGCGACGGCGAAGCGGTCGAGCACTTCGAGCGGGCGGTCGAGCTGCACCGCGACCTCGGCGAACCCGTCCTGCGCGCGCACGTCCACCTCGGCCTGACCGTCGCGCTGAGCCGGACGCGACCCGATGAGGCACTGAGCCACACCCTGCACGCGCTGGAGCTGTTCCGGCAGGCCGGCGACGTCGGCGGCGAGGCGCGGGCGTTGAACAACTCCGGCTGGCTGCGGTCCCAGCTCGGCGAGTACGACGAGGCGCTGGCCGACTGCCGCCGGTCCCAGCGGCTCCTCGCAGGCCTCGGATACACCCAGGGCGAGGGGCACGCGTGGGACAGCGTCGCCCACGTCCTGCACCTCAAAGGCGACTACGCGCAGGCGGTGGCCTGCTTCGAGCGGGCGGCGGAGCTGCTGCGCGACTGCGACGACCCGCACGCGGCCGCCGAGACGCTGGTCCGCCTGGGCGAGACGCACGTCGCGGCGGGTGACATCGCGGCCGCGCTCGACACCTGGAAGCAGGCGGCGGAGTTCTTCGACGCCGTTGACGACGCGCAGGCGGCGAAGGTCCGCGACCGCATCGTCTCCTTCCACCGTCCCTGATCCGCACGCGCCTGCGATCGCCCGCCTGAACTGCCGAAACAGGCCGTTAAGAATTCATTGAGAAATCGCTCAGACCTCTGGCGCACGCTGCGACGGGCGGCGGGACGGCGGCGTGGTCCGGCGTACCGCTTCCGCACGGGCGGGCGCCGTCCCGCCGGAACAACCGAAAGGAAAGTTCGATGCGCGTCGTGACCAGAATGGCCGACCGGCTCCTCGAGCTGATCGCGCCGCACTCCGTGGCCAGGGCTACCGACTGCGGTTATGAGTGCTGCAGTTTCCCGGCGTTCACCGCGAAGTACTGCTGCTACTACCCGAACGGCAGCCGCAGTTGCGGCGGCTGCAAGAGCTACATCTACTGCTCGTGACCGCACGTTGAGCGGGTGCCCGGCTGGCGGGCCGGCCGGGCCCTTTACACGGAAGGTTGTCTCATGTCCTATTTGATCGCCGTCGTGGCCCTCATCGGCGCTTTGTGCCTCGTGGGTCTGGTGCTGACCCTCGGCGTGATCCGGCGGCTTCGGGAGCACACCAAGCTGCTGGACGGACTGTATGAAGCCGTCGACCTGATGGGCGGCCCTTCCGGGCCGGGCGCGGGGCCGGCCGTCGGCGACGTCGCCGGTGATTTTGAGGCGACGACGGTGGACGGGAGCCCTCTCACCCGGGATCTCCTGCCGGACGGGACGGTCGTCGCGTTCTTGTCGCCCGATTGCCGCGGCTGCCATGAGAAGCTTCCCGGCTTCGCCTCGTGGGCCGCGGACCAGGACCGCTCGCGGGTGCTCGCGGTGGTCGACAACCGATCGGGTGACCCCGCGGAGATGGTCAGCGCTCTGAAGCCCGTGGCACAGGTGATCGTGGACAGCGCTGTGAGCAACGCGTTCGGCGTGCACTCGTTCCCGACGTTCCTCCAGGTGACCGCGGGCGGCAGGCTGCTCGCGGTGGCGCCCGAGATCTCCCGGCTGCCGGCCGGGTCGCCTGCGTGAGCGAGCCGGCGCCGACGTCGCGGGGGCTGGCCAGGAGCGCGGCACGCGCCGCCGCGATGGTGTGGCGGTCGGCGCCCGTCCACGTCCTTGCCTACCTGGCGGTCACGCTGGTGGGCTCGGCCACCCCGATCGCCGTGGCCTGGCTGACCAAGGCCGTGCTGGACGGGGTGGCGCTACGGCAGACCGACACGCTGCTCGCCCTGGCGGCGGCCGTCGCCGCCGTCACCACGGTCGCCGCCGTGGCGGCGCACGCGGGACATTACCTGCGTGCCGAGGTGGATCGCAGGACGGCGCTGCACGCGAAGGACGAGCTGTTCGCGGCGGTCTCCGGCTTCACCGGTCTGGCCAGGTTCGAGAGCCCGGCATTCCTTGACCGGCTGCGGCTGGCCCAGCAGAGCGCGAGCAACCCCGGCAGGCTGGTGGACACCGCGCTCACCACCGCTCGCAGCGCGGTGACGGTCGCCGGCTTCGTCGCGTCCCTGGCACTCGTCAACTCCGCCTTCACCATCCTGGTCGTGCTGTCGGCCCTGCCGGCGCTGCTCATCGAGCTGCGGATGTCGCGGCAACGGAACACGATGTTGTGGCGGATCGGGCCGGCCGAGCGTCGCGAAGGGTTCTACGCGCACCTGATGTCCACCGCGGACGCCGCCAAGGAGATCCGCCTGTTCGACCTCGGCGCCTTCTTGCGGCTTCGCATGCTGGCCGAGCTGCGCACCGCGAACGCCGAACGCCGCCGGATGGATCGGCGGGAGCTCCGCATCCACGCGAGTCTGTCAGGCGCCTCGGCGATCGTGGCCGGAGCGGGCCTCATCTGGGCGATCCTGGCGGCGGGACAGGGACGGCTCAGCGTCGGCGACGTGGCGATGTTCGTGGCGGCGGTCGCCGGCGTGCAGGCGGCGCTGGACAGCATGGTGTCGGCCGGCGTGATGGCGTACGAGCACCTGCTGACCCTTCATCACCACGTCGCGATCGTGACCGCCGAGTCCGATCTGCCGGCGCCGGGCGCTCACCCGTCGCTGCCGCCCCTGCGCCGGGGCATCGAGCTGCGCGACGTCTGGTTCCGCTACAGCCCGGACCATCCGTGGATCCTGCGCGGCGTCAACCTGTTCATCCCGAACGGGTGCACGGTCGCGCTGGTCGGGCGCAACGGCGCCGGCAAGAGCACGTTGGTCAAGCTCCTGTGCCGCTTCTACGACCCGACGCGCGGGGCGGTCCTGTGGGACGGCGTGGACATCCGCGACGTGCCGCCGGAGACGCTGCGTGCCCGGATCGGCGCCGTCTTCCAGGACTTCGTGTCATACGAGCTGACCGCGACCGACAACATCGCCGTGGGCGACCTCGCCGCCGCCCAGGACCCGGCGCGGATCGAGCAGGCGGCGCGGGACGCCGGGATCCACGACGTGGTCGCGGCCCTGCCGCGCGGCTACCGCACGCTGCTGAGCCGTGGATTCCCCCAGGACCCGGACGACGAGCAGGACGACGCCGACTCCGGAGTGCTGCTCTCCGGCGGGCAGTGGCAGCGGCTGGCGCTGGCCAGGGCGTTCCTGCGCCGCGACCGGGACCTGATGATCCTCGACGAGCCCAGCGCCGGCCTGGACCCCGAGGCCGAGTACGAGGTGCACGGCCGGCTCGCCACGCTGAGGTCGGGGCGGACCAGCGTGGTCATCACCCATCGGCTCGGCGCGATCCGCACGGCCGACCGGATCGTGGTGCTGACCGACGGCGTCGTCACGGAGCAGGGCACGCATGCCGCCCTGCTGGCCGAGGGCGGCACGTACGCCGAGTTGTTCGCCCGGCAGGCGACCGGCTACCGGGACGACGTGGAGCTGTCGCGGTGACCGGCGCGATCGTCGTGCTGGCGGCCGTCGGCGTCGTTCTCGCCGTTCTCCGGGTGCGCCGGCGATACCTGGTGGTGACCGTCCAGGGGGAGAGCATGCTGCCGGCGTACCGGCCGGGTGAGCGCGTCCTCGTCCGGCGGACGCCACCGGGAGCGCTGCGCCCCGGGCAGGTCGTCGTGCTGAGCGGCTTCGCCCACGCCCGGCCGGGCGAGCGCCCGCGGGAACCGCACCAGCAGCTGGGCGCGGGCCCGGGCTGGATCATCAAGCGCGTCGCGGCCGTCCCGGGTGACCCGATCCCCCGCGACACCGTCCCCGCGCTGCGGACCGAGCCGGGCACGCGGGTGCCGGCCGGACGCCTGGTGGTGCTGGGCGACAATCCGGACCACTCGCTCGACTCCCGGCAGTCCGGCTACCTGGCGGCGGATCGCCTGTTCGGCGTGGTGCTGCGCAAGATCGCTCAGCCGATGTCGGCGCCCTCGCGGTAGCCGCTGGCCTGGGTGGCGAACAGGTGGGCGTACCGGCCGCCCAGCGCGATCAGCTCGTCGTGGGTACCCTGCTCGACGATCCGGCCGTCACCGAGCACCACGATCAGGTCGGCGTCGCGGACCGCTCCGAGCCGGTGCGAGACCAGCAGGCTGGTGTTGTCCGCGCGGTGTTCGCGCAGCCGGCGGTGCACCTCGTACTCGGCCTGCGCGTCCAGGCCTGAGCTGGGCTCGTCGAGGATGAGCAGGTCGCGGCGCTCGCGCACCAGCGCGCGGGCCAGGGCCAGGCGCTGCCACTGGCCCCCGGAGAGCGCCACGCCCGCCTGCGGGTCGTCGTCGTCCTCGGGGCCGAAGAAGACGCGGCTCAGCATGGTGTCGTAGCCCCGGGGCAGCGCCTGGACGGTTTCGTGCGCGCCCGCCAGCTCGGCCGCGGTCCGGAGCCTGGCGCGGTCGGACATCGCCTCGACCTCGCCCACGCCGATGTTCTCCGCCGCGGTCAGGTCGTAGCTCATGTAGTCCTGGAAGAGCACGCCCATCCTGGCGCGCAGCTCGGCGGGTGGCACGTCGCGGATGTCGATGCCGTCCCAGAGGATCGCGCCGCGGGACGGGTCGTAGAAGCGGCACAGGAGCTTGATCAGCGTGCTCTTGCCGGCCCCGTTGAGCCCCACCAGCGCGACGGAGGCGCCGTGGGGGATCGTCAGGTCCACCCCGCGCAGCACCCAGGGATGGCTCTCGTCGTACCGGAACCACACGTCGTGCAGCTCGATGCCGCGGCGCAGCGCGGGCAGCGGCTCCGGTTCGCCGGGCGTGGGCAGGTCGCCGGGCAGCGACATGACCCGTTCGTGGTGGGCGAACAGGAGCAGCGCCTGGCGGGCGTTCGCGGCGTTGTCCACGGTGGCGGTCAGCGCGGCCTGCGTGCCCGCCACGGCGGCGGCGAACGCGGTCACGTCGCCGAGGGTGAGCCGGCCGTCCAGGGCGGAGTACACCGCCCAGAGCAGCCCGGCGCCGCTGACCGCGGCGGAGAGCGCCGCGAGCGCCGACTGCGTGAGCGCCTCCCGCCGGTCCAGCCGCCGCTCCCCCGACTGCAGGACGGCCAGCTCGCCGAGCACCCGCCGCTTGAGGAAGTCGCCGAGCCCGAAGAGCCGGACCTCCTTGGCGGCCTCCACGTCGGTGATCAGGGAGGAGTAGAAGATCTGCCGCCGGGCCGCGGCGGACTGCCCGGCGATCATCTTGATCCGCCGCTTCTCCAGGGACATCCTCGCCGCGAGGACGGGCAGCGCCGCGAGCGCCACCAGGCCCGCCATGAGCGGGCTCAGCACGGCGAGGGCGACGAGAAGCCCGGTCAGGGCGATGACGTTGCGCCCGAGGTCGAACAGGCCCGAGGTGATCGGCCCCATCGCGTTGCCCGTCGCCTGCGCGGCCATGCGCAGCTCGTCGAGGAACACCGGATTCTCGAACCGCGACAGGCCGTGGAACGTGTTCACCCGCGTGTACAGGCGATCCTGCAGCAGCAGGTCCAGCCGTCGATCCGTCTCGCCCCGCAGATAGCCGGTCAGCTGCGGCAGCACCCCGGCGACCAGCCCCAGCACGACGAGGCTCGCGACCGGGGCGAGCACGCGTTCCGGCCGGCCCGTCGCCAGCCCGTCGACGAGCGTCTTGGTCGCCCACACGGTGGCCGAGGGCAGCAGTCCGGCCAGGACGGTGGCGACCAGCTGGCACACCGTAAGCACCGGCCCGGCCCGCCAGCACAGCAGCGCCAGGGTGGCGGCGCGACGGGTCACTTCGCCGGTGCCATGGCGGCGAGGTCGGTCAGCTCCGTGTCCGCGGCCACGACCCTGCCGTCCTGGTCGGTCCGCAGGAACGTGGGGAACGCGTGGATGTCGAGAGCCTGCACGATGCGCAGCGCGTCCTCGCCCGTGACGACGCTCGCCACGCCGCCCACCACCTCGACCAGGTCCGCGGTCTCCTCGACGGCGCCGGAGATGACCGCCAGGGCGCTCTGCCCCTTGGCCTCCGCGGCGAACTGCGGCGCGCGCTCGTGGCAGGTGTCGCAGCCGACGTCGAAGAAGCCCACGAGCCGCGGCCCCGCCACGTCCTGCGGCAGCGTGCGCCCGACCAGCACGCGGGGATCGTACGGCATGAGCGTCGACGTGCCCGCGAGGCGTTCCAGCTCGGCGGTGTGCTCGCGCAGCCGGCGCAGCACGCCCAAGGTGAGCACCAGGTCCAGCAGGCACAGCAGGCCGACCAGCACGACGGCGACGATCAGGAAAGGCATCGGACAACCCCTCTTCAGGCGGTGAACAGCTCCAACAGGTCGTCGAGGCGCACCACGAGCAGAGCGCCCACGGCGGCGGCGACGAGAGCGAGCGCGACACCGGCCGGATGCGCCACCGCGCGCCGGACGCCGCCAGGACGAGATTGCGGATCACGTGTGGCCGGCCGAGCGGCGTGACGGACGCGCCGAACGTGTCCGGGGACCGGCGGCGGAGGAGGCCGCCGCCGGTCCGCGCGTTCTACCTAGCCGCCGCAGACCCTGAAGGCGTAGCAGGACCCGCAGCGGGTCGTGCCGCCGGCGGTCGTGCAGATCTTCCTGAAGTCGGAACGCTCCCTGCAGTAGCAGTGCACGTACCACTCCGCGGCCGCCTTGGCGGACGCCTTCGGGACGAGCCTGTCGAGAATCCTGTCGCCGAGCTTGCCCAAGACAGAAGTCATGTTCGCTCCTTGTATAGCGATGCGGTCAGGCCGAAACGCTATTTGGGGGACATACAGCGACCGATACAGCCGCGCTACACCTGGGCGGTGAGCAGCCTTTCCAGCACCGGGTTAAGACGCATCGACGGATCCGCGAACAGTTCCTCGGCCCGCCGGGCGTCCCCCGCGGCACGCGGGTCGCCCGACGCCGTCCTGGCCCTGGCGAGCTGGCGGGTGCAGGCGGCGTAGCCGTACGCGTCGCCGATCTGGGCGGCCAGCTCCAGGGCCCTGAGCAGGTCGCGCTCGGCCGCGGCGAGGGCACCCTGCCGCAGCCGGATCTCGGACCTGCTGAGCAGCACCTCCCACTCGTCCTCCCGGTTGCCGGTCTCCTCGCAGCGGGCCAGCGCCTCGTCCATCGCGGCCAGCGCCTCGTCCCGCCGGTCGAGCAGGCAGTAGGCGCGGCCGAGCGCCGCCAGCGTGATGCTCTCGCCGTTCAGGTCGCGATCGGCCCGGCGGACGGTCAGGCACCGTTCGAAGCGGTCCACCGCCTCGGCGTCCCTGCCCAGCTGGAGCAGGAGCTCGCCCAGGCTGTGGCCGACCAGCCCGACGCGCCTGGACCCGTGCGTCTTGAGCAGCCGCAGGCTCGCGCTGATGCGGCCGAGGGCCGCGTTGAGGTCGCCGGTCTGCATGTGCAGCCAGCCGAGGTTGTGCAGCGCCATCCCTTCCTCCTCGCGGTTGCCCAGGTCGCGCCAGAGCCCGAGCGCGCGCCGCATATGGTCGCCGGCCGCCTCCCCCTGGCCGGCCCGCCACTCCAGCAGCCCCAGGGTCGCGAGCGTGGACGCCTCCGCGCCGCGGTCGCCGTCGCGCCGCGCCACCTCGATGGCGAGCCGTGCGATGGTCTCCAGCTCCCGCCAGTAGCCGCCCTTCATCACCGTGGCCTTGACCAGGGTCATCAGCTCGATGGCGAAGCGCGCCGTTTCCGGCTCCCCGCGCGCGGCCTGGACGGCGGCCGCGACCAGGCAGTGCAGCTCCGTGTCGAGCCACCGCACGGCCGCGGCGGGGTCACGCAGCACCAGGCCGGGATCGCGCCGGCGCTCCCGGGTCCCGCCGCCGGCTCCCAGGTGCGACTGCAGCAGGTCGCGCAGCTGGTGGCAGAGGTCGAGGTACCAGTCCAGGGCCCGCCGTACGGCCAGGGCCAGGTCTTCCGGCGAGTCGTGGGAGGCGGCCAGCTCCCCCGCGAAGAGCCGTAGCAGGTCGTGCGTGCGGAACCGGCTCTCGCCGACCGGCTCGATCAGGCGCGCCTCGACCAGCTCGTCGAGCACGGTCTCGGCGGTCTTCAGTTCGACGTCGGCCAGCGCGGCGACGAGCTCGACGCCCACCTCCGGCACCTCCAGCACGCCGAACAGGCGGAAGACGGTCCTCGCGGCGCTCGTCAGGGTCGCGTAGCCGACCTCGAAGCAGGAGCGGACGCGCAGGTCGGCCGCCTGCAGCTCGTCCAGCCGCCGCCGCTGGTTGCTCAGGCGCTCGTTGAAGCCCGCGAGCGACCAGTCCGGCCGCCCCGCGAGTCGGGCGCCGGCGATGCGCAGCGCCAGCGGATGGTGGCAGCACCAGCTCGCGATCTCGGCCGCCGCCTCCTTCTCGGCGGCCACGCGCGCCTGACCGGCCAGCAGCGCCAGCATCCGTACCGACTGCTCCTCGTCGAACATGTTCACGGCGATCGGTACGGCGTCCAGCGTCGTCAGGGCCGACCGGCTGGTGACCAGCGCCGCGCAGCCACCGCCCGCCGGCAGCAAGGGAGCCACCTGGGCGGCGCCGACGGCGTTGTCGAGGACGACCAGGACGCGCCGGTCGGCCAGCACCGACTGGTAGAGGGCGGCCGCCTCCGCCGGCGCCGCGGGCACCTCGCCCGGAGGCACCCCCAGCGCGCGCAGGAAGCGGCCGAGCACCTCGTCGGGGCGCAACGGCGACAGGCTCGGTGTCGATCCCTGGAGGTCGGCGTAGAGGTGGCCGTCGGGGTACCGGTCGGCCACGCCGTACGCCGCCTTCATGGCGAGCGTCGACTTGCCGATCCCGCCGGGGCCGTGCAGCGCCAGCACGGGCGGCCCCGCGCCGGCGCCCAGCACGGCGTGGATCCGGGCGAGCTCGGCAGAGCGGCCCACGAACACGCTCGGCGCGCGCGGCAGCTGGCGCGGCCGGGGCCTCCCGTCGTCGGCGGGGGCCTCCTCCTCCGACAGCAGGGCCGGGTCCCTGCGCAGGATCAGCTGATGCAGTCTGCGCAGGTCAGGGCCAGGATCGATGCCCAGCTCGTCGGCGAGGACCTTCCTGGCGGCCCCGAACGCGTCCAGCGCGCCCACCACGTCGCCGCTCTGGTACAGGGCCACCATGAGCTGGCCGTGCAGCCGCTCGCGCAGCGGGTACTGCCCGATCACCTCGCGCAGCCGCTTGGCCGCCGTCGCGTGCCTGCCGAGGGCGAGCTGGATGTCCGCGTGCTCCTCCACCACGCTCAGGTAGTGGTCGGTGAGCCGCGCGACCACCTCCCGCAGTGTCGGCCCCAGAGGCACGTCCTCGGCCGCCATCCCCTGCCACAGCGCGAGGGCCCGGGTGTAGGAGTCCAGGGCGGTGCTGAGATCGCGCCTGCCCAGCGCCTGGCGGGCGTGCGCGGACAGCGCCTCGAACTGGAAGAGGTCGAACTCCTCGGGCTCGACCCGCAACAGGTAACCGGCGTCCGAGGTCACCAGCCGCTCCACGGCCGGGTCGGCCGCGGGGGGCATGAGCTTGCGCAGCTGCATGAGGTACGTACGCAGGTTCGCCACCGCGGAGCGGGGCGGCTGGTCGTCCCAGACCTCCGCCACCAGTGACCGGATCGGTACGACGTGGCCCGCCCGGGCGAGCAGCATGGCGAGGACGGTCCGCTGCTTGGGCGCCGTGATCATCGCCCATCCCGCCGGCGGGTCGTCGCCCTCGATCCGCAGCGGTCCGAGCATCCGGAACTTCACGTCCCGCCGCCTACAGGGCAGACCCGCCCAGCCGGCGCAGCGCTACCCCGAGCAGGCGATCGGCCGGGAAGAAACCGCGCTGCCGCGAGTCGACGCTGCGGGGGTTGTCGCCGTAGACCACCAGCGCACCCGCGGGCACGCGCTCCGCGGCGCCGTCCACGTCCGGCGGCACCGGGTCACCCGGCAGGGCGACGGCGCGCTTGATGTTCCAGCGCGTGCCGTCCATCCCCACTCGTGGGTCGGACGGAGGTTCCAGCACCACGACATCGCCCCTGGCCACCTGGCCGATCCGGCGCCGCCGGACCAGCACCCGGTCGCCGTCGTGCAGGGTCGGAGCCATGCTCGTCCCCTCGACGGTGACCACCACGTAGCGCCGGCGGGCCACCAAGGCGCCGGCCGCCGCCGCGAGCACACCGGCGAGCAATCCCATGCTGATCAGCTTCATCCGCTTTTCCACCGCCGCCCCAGGGAAATATTGATCTTTATCCGGCTGAGGATCGCCGTTGGCTCCGCACCCTGTCAACCGCTGGGAAGGCGGCGCGCAGGCCGGATCCGTTGACGACGAACCCGACCGCGGCGATGGGGAGGGCACATACCGCCTGCGTCATGGCGAACCACATCGGGCAGATGCCTGGGATCATGTCGACGGCGACGATCGCGACCGGCATGACGATCGAGATGACGCGTACACGCAGATAGGCCCACCGGGCTCCCCGTGCGGCGAGGACCGTCAGCCAGTAGGTCACCGCGGCGCTCGCGAGCACCCCCGCCGACCGGCCCCACATGAACGAGGTCACCGTCTGACCGCCGATCGCGAGGACGGCGACCGTGGCGAGCACGGCGGCGCTGAGCGCGCCGTAGGCGGCGATGAGGATCTTGACCTTGCCGAAGGATTCCATGTCTGTTTCATCCCTTGTGTTGTCTGGAGTGGTGATCACGCTAGGGAGGGCATGGATGGGGGCGGTATGGGGCTGGACGTACGGTTGGGTGGGTCCAGACCCACTTCAGGGCCGATCCGGCGGGGAGCGGCTCCGGCGCGGTGCACAGTGAAGACACCAAGCCGTGGTCGTGAAGTGAGAAGGAAGAATCATGCGACAGTGGGTGTCGGGCGCCTGCGTGGGGTTCGTGCGTGCCTGCGTGGTGGTGGCCGTCACCATGCCGGTCCCGGCCGTGTGGGCCGCCGCCGTGGCGCTGTGGATCTGGTGGTGGGGCGGGGACCCGTGGTCGGGGACAGTGCCGTTCGTGTGGGCGTGCATCGGCACGCTCGCCCTGGCGCGCCCGGTGAGCCGGATGGTCCGCGCCGTCGTCGCGAAGTGGACGGGCACCGTCATCCCCGCCGGAGATCGGCAGGCCGCGCCGGTGACGCAGCTGTCCACCGGATATTGGTGGAACGGCTTCAGCTACGAGCGCACCAAACGCGACGCCCTCATGGACCAGAAGTGGCGGACCCGGTGGAGAGATCCCGGCTTCTGGCGCGACCTGCAGTTCACGGCGATCGCGCCGCTCACCGCGGGCGTGGTCGCCGCCGTCCCGCCGGCCGGAGCCGTGGCGGCGGTCCTCGGGTTCAGCCGGTCGTCGCTCCTCGTCGGGGTGCTCGGCCTGGCCGTGGCGGTCGCCGCCGCCCCGTACGCCTGGCGGCCCGTCGTACCGGTGGCCGTCCGCTTCCTGCGCCCGTCGCCCGCGATGACGCTGGCGGACCGGGTCGATGAGCTGACGGCCCAGCGCGCGGACACCACGGTCGCGCAGGCCGCCGAGATCCGCCGGATCGAGCGGGACCTGCACGACGGAGCGCAGGCGCGCCTGGTCGCGCTCGGGCTCTCGCTGGCGACCGCGGAGAAACTCATGGAGACCGACCCCGACCAGGCCAGGACGCTGCTGCGGGACGCGCGGGTGGGCGCCGCCACCTCCCTGAACGAACTGCGCGAGCTGGTCAGGGGCATCAGCCCGCCGGTGCTGAACGAGCGCGGGCTCGTCGACGCCGTCCGCGCTCTCGCCCTGGACAGCCCGCTCGACGTGGCCGTGAGCGCCGGCGTTCAGCTGCGCCTGGACCCGCCGATCGAGTCCGCCGTGTACTTCGGAGTCGCCGAACTGCTGACCAACGCCGTCAAGCACGCCCACGCGACCCGGGCGCGGATCTCGATCACCCGCGACGAGACCGGCATCGCCGTCGACGTCGAGGACGACGGCCGGGGCGGGGCGAGTGTGAGCGCCGGGGGCGGACTCGCGGGGCTGCGCCGGCGCCTGGCGGTCTTCGACGGCACCGTGGAGATCACCAGTCCGGCGGGCGGTCCGACGCGTGTGAGGATGGTCGTGCCATGCGAATCGTTGTAGCCGAAGACCTCTACCTCCTGCGCGACGGGATGGTCCGCCTGCTCCAGGCGTACGGGCACGAGGTGGTGGCGACGGCGACCACCGGGCCCGAGACGCTCGACGCGCTGCTGAGGTGGCGGGCCGATGTCTCCGTCGTCGACGTCCGCATGCCGCCGACCCAGTCCGACGAGGGCCTGCGGGCGGCCCTCGCCGCCCGCGGCGAAGTGCCGGGGCTGCCGGTCCTGATCCTTTCGCAGCACGTCGAGCAGTTGTACGCCCGCGAACTCCTGGCCGACGGCGCCGGCGGCATCGGCTATTTCCTCAAGGAGAGCGTGTTCGACGCCGATCAGTTCATCGACGCCCTCGAACGCGTCGCAGCCGGCGGGACCGCCATGGACCCGGCGGTCATCGCCAAATTGTTGTCCAGCGGGTCCTCGGACCGACGACTCGGACAGCTCACCGAACGCGAATACTCCGTGCTCGGCCTCATGGCCGAGGGATTGTCCAATCAGGCCATCGGCCGGCGGCTCTTTCTCAGTGAGAGCGCTGTCAGCAAGTACACGACCTCCATGTTCGGCAAACTCGGCATCATTGATGACGACAACAACAACCGGCGTGTCCTCGCCGTACTCACGTACCTGAACAAGCCCTGACGCCTTAGGCGAGCGCGTCAGCCTCGTCGAGCAGCGCGGACAGTCGTGGGTAACGGCGGCGCATCTCCTCGGCATCGCTGAAGTCCCACATTTCCCCGAGCCTCGGATACTCCCCGGTGACCTCAGGGAGTTCTTGGCCGGTGACGCGCTCGTAAGCCTTGCCGGGGGCGTACATGAAGGCCTCGCATTCGCACTCGTCCGAATCGTCGAGGATGCTCCTGCGGGCGGGCTGGCAATCCGCCAGGGAATCCGGATCGTCGAGTGCGGCCTCGTAGGTCCGACGTCCCTGGCCGACCAGCCAGCAGCGGAAGTATTCGAAGCCGTCGTCGGAGCAGCCGCCGTTGATGAGGTACGCGGCTCCCCACAGGTCGAGGCGATGCGCTGCGAGGCGGAGGTCGGTGAGGTGCTGGTCGAACGCGACGATCTCCGGCGGCGACAATCGGCCGAGCCTTGCGACAAGTGCGTCGCAGTCGTCGTCGGGGCCTGCCGGCGGAGGGCATTGCGCGAGGATCGCCCAGAAGTCGTCACGCGTCATGATCGGCATTCTGAACGCCGAGCCGCAATGCCGTCCACCGCACAAGGCGGCTGCTGCCGTATTCGTGATCGACGGCCCCGATACTGATTCCCGGAAAAGGCACGGAGGCTCAGGAGGAATCACGTGGAAGCCAAAGGCCCTACGGCCGAGATCATGATCGCTGAGGCGCGCAAGGCATTATGGGTGATGGTCGGAGCGCTGGCCGTCATCTGGACGATCCAGATCGCCAACTGGGCATCGGGCTACACGCTGAGTTACGAGTACGGGATCCAGGCGTGGAACCCCGCGAGCCTGCCCGACATCGTGTCGGCGCCGTTCCTGCACTGGAGTTGGGCGCATATCGAGGGGAACTCGGGGCCGTTGTTCATCTTCGGCTTCCTGTCCGCTTATCGGGGCGTGCGCAAGTTCCTCAGCGTGACAGGGCTCATCATCCTGGTCAGCGGTCTCGGCGCCTGGTTCACCGCCAGCCCCGACGCCACCGGGGCGGGCGCGAGCGGTGTCGTCTTCGGCTACTTCGGCTACATCCTGGTGCGCGGCGCGTTCGACCGGCATCTCATCGACATCGTGGTGGGCGTGGTCATGGCCCTGTGCTTCGCCTACCAGTTCGCCGGCCTGCTGCCCCAGGAGGGGATCGGCTGGCAGGCTCACCTGTTCGGCTTTGCCGGCGGCCTGGCGGGCGGCTGGATATTCCGCGAACGCGGCCGGTCCCGGCGCACGCCGTCCGCCCCACCGCAGCAGAGCCCTCGGAGCGCGCTGCTGAAGGAGCTGGACGATCTCGGGCTTTAGCAGCTCCTATCCTGGGTCGATGAACGTGGAGTTCAGCAGTGAGATGTGGTTCTGGAGGGGGCCGGCGCCCTGGCACTTCATCACCGTTCCGGACGAGGAGTGCCGCGATCTGGAGACGACCGCCGGCGCGGTGAGCTATGGCTGGGGCATGATCCCGGTCACGGCCCAGATACGGGAGACCCGGTGGAAGACGTCGCTGTTCCCGAAGGACGGGCGCTACATCGTGCCGGTGAAGGCGGGGGTGCGCAAGGCCGAAGGGCTCGACGTGGGGGACGTGGTGACCGTTCGCCTGACCGTTGACCTCTGACACATCCGGGCGTCGGCGGGCTACTATTGCGAAATAGTCGCAATAGCGAAGGATGTGCAGATGATCCGACGGTCGCTGTTCCTGCACGCGCCGATCCGGCGTACGCCACGAGTGATGCTGGAGCAGATGCTGGCGCTCGTGGACGACGACACCCCGCCGGACGGCCCTGACGGCCCCGTAGCGGTGCTGGAGCGGCGGCTGGCCGAGCTCCTCGGCAAGGAAAGCGCCCTGTTCTTCCCCAGCGGGACGATGGCCCAGCAGGTCGCGTTGCGCCTGCACGCCGACAGGCGCGGGCGCCGCACCTTCGCCGCGCACCCGCAATCGCATCTCGACGTCTGGGAGGAGCAGGGTTACAACGCCGTCCACGGCCTGCGGATGCGCCGCACCGGCGACCCGCACGAGCTGATGACCACCGACGATCTGCGGGCGACGGGCGAGCCGCTCGCGGCGGTCGTCTGGGAGTTGCCGCAGCGCGACCTCGGCGGCCTGCTTCCGGAATGGCAGGACCTGTGCGAGCAGGTCGCCCTCGTACGGGCCACCGGCGCCGCCGCGCACCTGGACGGCGCCCGGTTGTGGGAGGCCCAGACGTACTATCGCCGGCCGTTCGACGAGATCGCCGCCCTCTTCGACACGGTCTACGTCTCGCTCTACAAGAGCCTGCAGGGCGTACGGGGCGCCGTGCTCGCCGCCGACACCGCCACGGTGGACGCGGCCCGGGTGTGGCGCCAGCGGCTCGGCGGCGGCATCCGAGACGCCTGGCCGCTCGCCCTGGCCGCCCTCGTCGGCCTCGACACCCTGGCCGCACGTATGCCCGCCTACCGCGAGCACGCGGTCGCCATCGCGGCGGCCGTCAACGCCGACGGCGCCGCCCACGCCCACCCCGATCCCCCGCAGACGCCGCTGTTCCACATCCACCTGCCGGCTCCCAGGCGCGCCGTCGAGCGGGCCGGCGAGGAGATCCTCGCCGAACGCGGCATCCAGCTCTGGGGACGGGTCCGCTCCGCGCCCGGCCCGAGCCGATGCAGCTTCGAGATCAGCGTCGGCGACAACGCCATGGAGTTCACCCCCGGCGAGGTGGTCGCCCTCATCCGCGACGTGCTCGCCCGCGCCACCTCGTGATCCTGGGCGTGTGGCGGGCGGGGATCGGCGGTGATGCGGATGTAACCGGCGGCGGTCGGCTGCTGTGACATCCGCGTAACGCCTGTTTCTTACGTTTTGCGCGTTGGATCTGCCCGGTGCGGCTGCGGCGCGCCCACGGAGAGGGAACGTCGTTCAGGCCCTGTCGAAGGGGAAGGGCCGATGACGGCGACAGACCCGAGCAACGCCATCGCGCGTGTGAAGACCGTCTGCTCCTACTGCGGCGTAGGGTGCGGGATCGTCCTGGACGTGGCCCAGGGCGCGGACGGGCGGCGGCGGGTGGTCAAGGTCGCCGGCTACAAGAGCCATCCGGCCAACGCCGGTCGCCTGTGCACCAAGGGGGCGACCAGCGCCGACATGCTCGCCGCCCCGGGCCGGCTGGAACGCGCGCTCGTCAGGCCCGCCAGGGGCGTGCAGCCGGAGGAGAGCGGCGTCGACGCGGCGATCACGGCGACCGCCCGGCGGCTGCGCGCGATCCTGGACGAGCACGGGCCCGACGCGCTGTCGTTCTACGTGTCCGGGCAGATGACCCTGGAGGCCCAGTACCTGGCCAACAAGCTGGCCAAGGGGTTCGTCGGCACCAACCAGATCGAGTCGAACTCGCGGCTGTGCATGGCCAGCGCGGGCAGCGGTTACAAGCTGTCGCTGGGCTCGGACGGCCCGCCCGGCTCGTACGAGGACTTCGAGCGCGCCGACGTGTTCTTCGTCATCGGCGCGAACATGGCCGACTGCCACCCCATCCTGTTCCTGCGCATGATGGACCGGGTCAAGGCCGGCGCCAAGCTGATCGTGGTGGACCCGCGGCGCACCGCCACCGCCGCCAAGGCCGACCTGTTCCTGCAGATCCGGCCCGGCACGGACCTGGCCCTGCTCAACGGGCTGCTGCACCTGCTGGTGGAGAACGGGCACGTCGACGAGGAGTTCGTCGCCGAGCACACCCGCGGCTGGGAGGCCATGCCGGACTTCCTGCTCGACTACCCGCCCGCCAAGGTCTCCCAGCTCACCGGCATCCCCGAGGCCGACCTGCGCCAGGCGGCCCAGTGGATCGGCGAGGCCGGCGAGTGGATGAGCTGCTGGACGATGGGGCTCAACCAGAGCACCCACGGCACCTGGAACACCAACGCGCTGTGCAACCTGCACCTGGCCACGGGCGCGATCTGCCGCCCGGGCAGCGGCCCGTTCTCGCTGACCGGCCAGCCCAACGCGATGGGCGGCCGCGAGATGGGCTACATGGGCCCCGGCCTGCCCGGGCAGCGCTCGGTGCTGGTGGAGCAGGACCGCCGGTTCGTCGAGGACCTGTGGGGCATCGCGCCCGGCACGCTGCGTACCGACGTCGGGCAGGGCACGATCGAGATGTTCTCCCGGATGGCCGAGGGCGAGATCAAGGCGTGCTGGATCATCTGCACCAACCCCGTGGCCAGCGTCGCCAACCGCAGGACGGTGATCGCGGGCCTGGAGGCCGCCGAGTTCGTCGTCACGCAGGACGTCTTCGCGGCCACCGAGACCAACGCCTACGCCGACGTGGTCCTGCCCGCCGCCCTGTGGGCCGAGACCGAAGGCGTGATGATCAACTCCGAGCGCAACCTCACCCTGCTCCGGCAGGCCGTCGATCCGGTCGGCGAGGCGCTGCCCGACTGGATGATCATCGCCAGGGTCGCCCGCGAGATGGGGTTCGAGGACGGCTTCTCCTATTCGAGCGCGGAGGAGGTGTTCGAGGAGATCAAGCGGGCGTGGAACCCGGCGACCGGGTACGACCTGCGCGGCGTGACGTACGACCGGCTACGCGAAACCCCCGTGCAGTGGCCCGCCCCGCCCGGCTCCGGCGAGCGCAACCCGGTCCGCTACCTCAACGACGGCCGCAGCCAGGAGACGCTCACGCGCGAGGACGGCAGCGGCCCGCGGCTGGCCTTCGCCACCCCCGACGGCCGGGCCGTCTTCTTCCCACGTCCGCACCTGCCCGCCGCCGAGCTGCCCGACGACACCTTCCCGTACGTGCTCAACACCGGGCGGGTGCAGCACCAGTGGCACACGCTCACCAAGACGGCCAAGATCGCGAAGCTGAACAAGCTCAACCCCGGCCCGTTCGTGGAGATCAACCCGGCCGACGCCGCCGAGCACGGCATCGGCGAGGGCGATCTCGTGACGGTCTCCTCCCGGCGCGGGCGGGCCGTGTTGCCGGCGGTGGTGACGGACCGGGTGATGCCGGGCAACCTGTTCGCGCCGTTCCACTGGAACGATCTCTTCGGCGAGTACCTCAGCGTCAACGCCGTCACCAGCGACGCCGTCGACCCCATCTCCTTCCAGCCCGAGCTGAAGGTGTGCGCGGTCTCCCTCGCCAAGGTCGCCCCGGACCCCGCCACGGCCGCCCCTGCCCCGGCAGCCGACGTTCGTACGGCCGAGGAGGTGCGGGCACCGGTCGCCGTCGGCGCGCTGCGCGGCCTGTTCGGGCTCGCCGACGTGACCCCGCCGGAGCTCTCCCCGTCGGAACGCCGCTATCTGTCCGGATTCCTGTCCGGCCTGGCGAGCACCCCGCTCGACGGAGCGGACGTACCGGTGCTGCCGGGTCATGCGCCCTTCGCGCCGGACCACGCGGTGTGGGTGAACGGGGCTCTGGCCGGCGCCTTCTCCCGCATCGTCCGCCCGGCGCGGAAGCCCACCGAACCGGGGCCCGCGCCCGCCGAGCAGGAGACCCCGGCACGCGAGATCGTCATCCTGTGGGCCTCGCAGACGGGCAACGCCGAGGAGTTCGCCGCGGCCAGCGCCGAGCTGCTGGCGGGCGCCGGCCGCAACACTCGGCTTCTCAGCATGGACGACTGCGCCCCGCAGGCCCTGACGCCGGACGCGGACCTGCTGATCATCTCCAGCACGTTCGGCGACGGCGAGGCCCCCGACAACGGCACCGCGTTCTGGGACGCGCTCGCCGAGCCCGAAGCGCCGCGGCTCGACGGCGTACGCTATGCCGTCCTCGCCTTCGGCGACTCCAGCTACGACGACTTCTGCGGCCACGGCCGGCGCCTCGACCGGCGCCTGGAGGAGCTCGGCGCGCTCCGCCTCGCGCCACGCGTCGACTGCGAGCCGGACGAGCACGAACGCGCCCTGGACTGGCTCAACCAGCTCCTGTCCACCCTCACCGATCCCGGACCGGCGCGGAGCGAACCGACGACGGCCATGCCGTCCGGCACCCGCGCCACCCCCTTCACCGCGACGCTGTCGGCGAACCGGCTGCTCAGCCTGCCGGGCTCGGCCAAAGAGGTTCGCCGGTTCACCTTCGACACCGGCGGCGAGCTGACCTACCAGGCGGGCGACGCCCTCGGCGTGCTGCCCGTCAACAGCCTGGACCTGGTCATGGAATGGCTGGCCGGCACCGGCCTCAGCCCCGCCGACACCGTCGAGCTCCCCGGCCTGGGCACGCTGCCGCTCCGCGAGGCCCTGTACCGCCACCTCGACATCACCAAGATCACCCCTGGCCTGCTGAAGTTCGTCGCCGAACGCACCCACGACCGCGACCTCTCCCGGCTCCTGCGCCCCGGCAACAAGGGCGAGCTGGACAAATGGGTGTGGGGTCGCCAGGCCGTGGACGTGCTCGCCGAGCTCCCCGTGCGCGCCACGGCCCAGGAGTGGGCCGACGTGCTCAAACGGCTCCAACCACGCCTGTACTCCATCTCCTCCAGCCCGCTCACCAGCCCCGACCGGATCAGCCTGACGGTCTCGGTGGTGCGCTTCCGCAACCCGCGCGGCAGGACGCGGGGCGGCGCGTGCTCGGCGTACCTGGCCGACAGCCCCGAGCAGACCACCGTCCCCGTGCACGTCCAGCCCACCAAGCACTTCCGGCCGCCCGCCGACCCCGGCGCCCCCATGGTGATGATCGGCCCGGGCACCGGCGTGGCTCCCTTCCTCGGCTTCCTCGACGAACGCCGGGCACTCGGCCACCCCGGCCGCAACTGGCTCTTCTTCGGCGAGCAGCGCCGTACCACCGACTTCTACTACCGCGACGAGCTGGCCGCGCTGCACGACGACGGCCTGCTGACCCGCCTGGACCTGGCCTTCTCCCGCGACCAGCGGGCCAAGGTCTATGTGCAGGACCGGATGCGCGAGCACGGCGTGCAACTGTGGAGCTGGCTGCAGGAGGGCGCGCATGTGTACGTGTGCGGCGACGCCGCCCGGATGGCCAAGGACGTCGACCAGACCCTGCGCGACATCGCGGCCCGCCACGGTGGCCTGGCCCCCGACGACGCCACCGCGTACGTCAAGCAGCTCGCCGCGGCGAAGCGCTACGTACGCGACGTGTACTGAAAGCGGTGCTGATCAGCCTATCCTCATCTCATCTGCCATGAATATGCCGAAAAACCCTTGCAGATACGTGTGATCTCGCGCGACCGTGGGGACAGGCATGCCGGAGGCGAGGAGGCGGCCGTGCAACCGACGTCGATCGATCTTCCGATGGCCGGTCAGACAGCTCTGTGGGGCGACGTACGCCTGCCCGCCCTGCTGAGCGTCGCGACGCTCGGCTCGATGGCGCAGCGGGAGACGACGGTCAGTTTCGAATGCCGCACCTCCGGGCCGCGGCGCCATTACTTCACCGGGCCGCTGCTCATCGACGTGCTCCAGGCCGCCGAGCCGCTGTTCGAGCCGGCCGAGCGCAAGGACCGGCTGCGCTATCTGATCGCGGTGCTGGGACGCGACGGCCACCGCGCCGTGCTGTCGTGGGGCGAGATCGACCCCGAGTTCGGCAACACGGCGGCGCTGCTCGCCGTCACCATGGACTGCCGGGACCTGACCGAGCAGGGGCCGCACCTGGTGATGCCGGGAGATCACTGCGGATCACGGCACATCAGCCGGGTCACCGACATCAGGGTGTGCGCCGCCGACCGGTTATGGGTCTAGCGTTCATGCTGGGTAGGCGTGGGTCTCGCCGGCCTTGACCGAGGCCCAGATCTGCTGGCCCGGGGTCAGGTCGAGGTCTGCCAGGGCGGCGGGGGTGATGTCGGCGAAGGCGGTGATCGGGCCGTCGAGGTGGACGCGTACGTTGTCGCCGTGCCGTTCGATGCCCTCGATGCGGGCCTCCCACAGGTTGCGCGGGCTCCCGTCCGGACGCGTCCGGTAGAGGGCCACGGCAGCGGGCGGGAACGCGACGAACGCGGGCCCGTCGAGCCGTTCGGAGGTGTGCAGCAGCAGCTCGCCGACCTTGACCCGCGCCCCGTCGGCCAGGCCCCGGTACAGGTTGAGCCCGACCAGGCGGGCCACGTAGTCGGTACGCGGGTGCCGGGCCACCTCGGCCGGGGTGCCCTGCTGGACGACGGCGCCGTTCTCGATGACGATCAGCCGGTCGGCCAGCACCATCGCGTCCAGGGGGTCATGGGTGACCAGGACGGTCGCGCCGTCGAAGTCGGCCAGGTGACGGCGCAGGTGCGAGCGGATCTCCAGCCGGGTGTGGGCGTCGAGGGCGGCCAGCGGCTCGTCCAGCAGCAGCAGGCTGGGCCGTACGGCCAGCGCCCGGGCCAGCGCGACCCGCTGGGCCTGCCCGCCGGACAGCTGGCGCGGCTTGGCGGCGGCCCGGTCGGCCAGGCCGACCCGTTCCAGCAGGACGGCGGCCGTGCGGCGGGCCTCGGCCTTGGGGACGCCCTGGCAGCGCGGCCCGAAGGCGACGTTGTCGAGCGCCGTCAGGTGCGGGAAGAGCAGGTAGTCCTGGAAGACCATGCCGATCGGACGCTGCTCGGCGGCCAGCGGGTGCAGATCGCGGCCGTCCAGGACGATCTCGCCGCCGGACAACGCGACGAGCCCGGCCAGGGCGCGCAGCGCGGTGGTCTTGCCCGCCCCGTTGGGTCCGAGCAGGGCCACCACCTCGCCCGCGGCCACCTCGAACGCGATGTCGAGGGTGAAGGCGGGCCGGGAGACCACCAGATGGGCCTGCAGCGTCATGGGCTGCTCACCCACCGATCCCGCAGGCTGGCCAGGATGATCACGGAGACGGCCAGCAGGACGAGGCTGAGCACGATCGCCGCCTCCGGCTCGGTCTCCAAGGCCAGGTAGACGGCCAGCGGCATCGTACGGGTGGTGCCCGGGAAGTTGCCCGCGAACGTGATCGTCGCGCCGAACTCCCCCAGCGCCCGGGCCCAGCACAACACCGCCCCGGCCACCACACCCGGCGCGATCAGCGGCAGCGTCACCCGCCGGAACACGGTCCAGCGCGAGGCGCCGAGTGTGGCCGCCGCCTCCTCGAAGCGCCGGTCGGCGCCGCGCAGCGCGCCTTCCACGCTGATCACCAGGAACGGCATCGCCACGAACGCCTCCGCGACGACCACCCCCGCCGTGGTGAACGGCAGCGTGATCCCCAGCGACGACTCCAGCCACTGCCCGACCAGCCCGCGCCGCCCCAGCACCAGCAGCAGCGCCACACCGCCCACCACCGGCGGCAGCACCAGCGGAACGGTCACCAGCGCCCGCACCACCCGCCGCCCCGGGAAGTCCACCCTGGCCAGCAGCCACGCCAGCGGCACCCCGAGCACCAGGCACAGAGCCGTCGCGATGGTCGCGCACACCAGCGACAGCCGCAGCGCCTCCAGCACCTGCGGCTCGGCCAGCCGCTCCAGCAGCGTGCCCCACGGCGCGCGGATCAGCAGCCCGGCCAGCGGCAGCACCAGGAAGGCCAGGCCCACCAGCGCGGGCACGACCAGCATCCACGGCAGCCGCCCGGAAGCCCGACGGCCCGGGCGACCGGCGGACCCGCCTTTCAGGTCCGCCCGGTCGGCGCGCTCGGGATCGGTCATGCGGATTGGCTGCTGCTCACGCGCTCGTGACCGGGGATCTCGACGACGACGTTGGTGGACTTGATCACGGCGACCGCCACCACCCCCGCCTCCAGGCCGAGCTCGTCAGCGGCCTGGCGGCTCATCAGCGACACCACCCGGAACGGCCCGGCGGCGATCTCCACCTGCGCCATCACCGCGTCCCGGATCACCTCGGTCACGATCCCCCGAAAGCGGTTACGCGCCGAGGAACGGCTGCCGCTCTCGATCTCCTCGACCTGGGCCCGGGCGAAGGCGGCCAGGTCGGCGCCGTTCACCTGGCGATGACCGTGCTCGTCCCGCTCGGCCGCCAGCCGCCCCGCGTCCACCCACCGGCGGACGGTGTCGGCGCTGACCCCGAGCAGCGCCGCGGCCTCGCTGATCCGAAACGTCGTCATAGGCCCTCACCATACCTTTCGCACATTCGAGGCCAAGTACGGTTCTGCCATGGCATCCACGGCCGAACCGTCAGGGCCACGCCGTGAAGCCCTCGTGCCGGACGGTCCAGCTCCCGTCGCTCGGGAAGCCCGGGCAGTCGGCGTCCGTGCCGTCCCAGCCCGCTGCCATGAGGGATGCGCCTTCAACAACGAAACCGCCGTCGCCGTGCTCGCCGGCCTGCACGAGCACGGCCGGCCCCGCCGACCTGGCCGTCATCGGAGCCGACGACATCCCCACCGCGCGCCTGGCGAACCCGCCGCTCACCACCGTCTGCTACGACCTGCACGACGCGGCCCGCCACCGCGCCGAGACGATCATCGCCGGCCTCGCCGGCCAGACCACCCGCCCCGCCGTCATCTCGGCCGATCCACGAGTCATCCAGCGCTCATCCACGTGAGGTGTCCTACCTTGGCCTCGCCCTGGAGCCGAGGTCAGGAGCTCGTGAGGATGACCAGTTGCTGGGTCGCCCGGGTCATCGCGACATAACGGTCGACCGCTCCTTCGATGCCCTCGCCGAACGCCTCCGGGTCGACGAGAACGACCAGGTCGAACTCGAGCCCCTTCGACAGCTCCGGAGTCAGCGACCGCACGCGAGACGTCCCCTGGAACGTGGGGTCGCCGATCACGCAGGCGATCCCGTCGGCATGCGCGGCGAGCCAGGTGTCGAGGATCGGGCTCAGCTCCGAAACAGCCCCGTGTACGACGGGGACGTCGGTGCTGCGGATGGAGGTCGGCACGTTGGCGTCCGGGAGCGCGGCCCGGATGACCGGCTCGGCCGCCGTCATGATCGCTTCCGGCGTTCGGTAGTTGATGCTCAGGGACGCCAGGTTGACGCGGTCGAGCCCGACCCGCTCCAGCCGTTCCTGCCACGACTCCGTGAACCCGTGCCTGGCCTGGGCCCGGTCCCCGACGATGGTGAAGCTCCGGGACGGGCACCGGAGCAGCAGCATCTGCCACTCCGCGTCGGTCAGCTCCTGAGCCTCGTCCACGACGATGTGCGCGAACGGGCCGGCGAGCTGGTCCGGTTCGATACCGGGTGATGCGTTCTCGTCGACCAGGGCGTCCCGCAGGTCCTGTCCGCGCAGCATCGTCACCGCGCCTTCACCGTCGTCATCGGCCTCGAGCAGGTTGTCGACGACCCCGGCCATGCGCTCGCGTTCGGCGGCGACGGCGGCTTCCTGCCGCCGCTTGCGCCGCGCCGCCTCCGGGTCGCCGAGCCGCTGCCGCGCCGCGTCCAGGAGCGGCAGGTCGGACACCGTCCAGGCCTGGGCGTCCGCGCGCTGCAACCGCCGGACCTCGTCGGGGCTGAGCCAGGGGGCGCACATCCGCAGGTAGGCGGGTACCGACCACAGGTCTCCGACGAGGTCGGCCGCCTCGATCAGCGGCCACGCGCGGTTGAAGGTCGTGAGCAGCTCCCTGTTCCGCAGCAGCGACTTGCGGAGCAGGTCAGGTGAGATGTCCTCGTTGTCGTGCTTGTCCGCCAGGACCGTGAGCAGTTCCTCCCAGACCTGGTCGCGCGCCTCGTTGTGCGGGGTGCCGGGCTCCGCCGCCTCGAACGCCTCGGCCCAGTCCTCGGGGCTCAGCCAGATGTCGGACCAGTGGGTCGTGACCGTCATCCCCTTGGTGGGCGCGTTCTCGTAGAACCTGACGGCCGGCTCGATCGCCTTGACCAGGTTCGCGGACGACTTCAGGCGGGCCACGTCCGGGTCGGTCTCGATCGCCGCCGTGGCTCCCTCGGCGACGAGGTCCCGCAGGGTGCAGGTCTGTACGCCCTCCTCACCGAGGCTGGGGAGGACGTCGGCGACGTAGGCCAGGTACGGCTGGTGCGGGCCGACGAACAGCACGCCACCCCGGCGGTGACCCAGGCGGGGATCGGAGTAGAGGAGATACGCGGAGCGGTGCAGGGCGACGACGGTCTTGCCCGTACCCGGACCGCCGTCGACGACGAGAGCGCCGCTGGATCCCGCGCGGATGATGGCGTCCTGGTCGGCCTGGATGGTGCCGAGCACGTCGCGCATCCGTGGCGACCGGCTGCTGCCCAGGCTGGCGATGAAGGCGGACTGGTCGTCGAGCGCGGCGTGGTGCCCTTCGAACCCGTCCGAGGTGAACACCTCGTCCCAGTAGTCGCTGATCCGGCCGCGGGTCCAGCGGTACCTGCGGCGGCTCGCCATACCCATCGGGTTCCCGTGGGTGGCTCCGAAGAACGGCTCGGCAGCGGGGGAACGCCAGTCGAGCAGCAGCCGGCGGCCCTCGCTGTCCGTGAGGCCGAGTCGTCCGATGTACACGGGCTCGGGGTCGTCCGCGCTGACCATGTGTCCGAGGCACAGGTCCAGACCGAAGCGACGCAGTGCGCGCAGGCGGGCGGAGAGCCGGTGGATCTCCAGGTCCCGGTCCAGGGCCGCCCGCCCCTTTCCGCCGGGCGCCTTGCGCTCGGCGTCGAGGCGGTCGGACAGCTCGGAGATCGACTGCTCAAGGCTCTCCGCGATGGCCGCGAAGTGCCGCTCATCGCCGGCGATCAGCGCCGGGTCGGCCTTGGGGGCAAGATGCTCGGGCAGGTCGAACACGCCGGCGGTCAGGGGATTCACGTCATCAGCTCCGATGTGAGGTCGCTTGCGAAGGTCGGCGTCTGGACCGGCGTGACAAACCCGGTCGCCGGGGTTCACGCGGATGCGGACCGCCTTTCCGGGCTGACCATGTCGAGCAGCAGCTTCGCGGCCGCCGCCGCCCCGTCGGTGCGGATCGTGCCGGCCACGGCAGTCGCTCGTACCCGGGTCTCGGGGGCCAGAGCCGTCCTGAGCGCGGCCGACAGGGACTCGGCGGTCGGAGCCGGACCGTCGTGTGCCGCGCCGATGCCCAGCTCGGCCACCCGATCCGCCCAGTACGGCTGATCCGTCGCCTGGGGCACCACCACCTGAGGCGCGCCGGCCCGCGCGGCCGTCGTCGTCGTGCCCGCGCCGCCGTGGTGCACGACCGCGGCCACCCGGGGAAACAGTGCCTGCTGGTTGACCTCGCCGACCACGAAGCAGTCGTCCCGGTCGTCGATCAGAGCCAGGTCGGCCCAGCCGCGCCTGACGAGCGCGCGGCGGCCCTGCGCCCGGACCGCCTCGATGGCCACCCGGGCGACATCCTTGGAAGCGTGCATGGGCATGCTGCCGAAGCCCACGTACACCGGCGGTTCGCCGGCGTCCAGGAACGCCACCAGCTCGGCCGGGAGCGGGCGAGCATCCGGCAGGATCCACGCGCCGGTCTGTACGACGTCGAGCTCCGGCATCCCCTGCCACGGGTCCAGGGCCGGGTCCGTCGCCAGCCACGGCTGGTCGCCGATGACGTAGTCGCGAACGTCGTCCACCGGTGGCAGGCCGTTCGACGCCCGGCTGGTGTTGAGCGCCGCGCCGAACAGCGCGTTGATGCTCTGGGCGTCCAGGTCCCACAGCACGCGGTTGTCGGTCACCTCCGGCGGGAACGGCCGGCCCTGATAGGCCAGCGGCGGGCGGTGCGGCGACGGCAGGGTGAGCTGCTGGAAGGTCACGGACACGGAAGGGATGCCCAGTTTCTCGGCCACCGACCGCGCACCGGCGGCGGCCGGCATCATGCCGGTCGCCACCAGCACGTCGCACCCCTCGGCCGCCGCGGTGACCGTGTCGAACTGGCCGGCGATCAATTCGGCCGCGCGCTCAGGCAGGGATGACGGCGGCGGCGCCGCGGTCGTCAGCGCACGCGCCGACTGACCGACCGGCACCAGCCGCACGCCGACCCCGGCCAACAGCTGCGCGAACTCCTCGTCCGGCGGCGCGCACACCCGCACCTCCGCGCCGAGCTCCCGCAACCGCACCGCGAGTGCCGCCATCGGTTCGACGTCCCCGCGCGACCCGTACGTCGACAACACCACACGCACTTCGCGTCCCCCATTTCCGCAGGTTCTGGCCTCGGCGGACGATTCTGCGGCATGACCCGGGTCTTGTGGCAAGCCCCCCGGTGCGCTATACGTTGAGAGTGGAAAGGCGCGGGTCTCCCCTTTCCCTTCATCGTCCGCGACGCCACATACGGACAGCTCAGCCACCGAACACGGGGTGACCCCCATCCGCCGCAGGGCCTCCCGGGGGACACCTCCCGCACGACGGTGATCATGGCAGGACGAGCCGACAGTCGGCCACCCGGGTGCGCCTCAACGGGGGTTGAGGGCCGGTGTGGGGCCGGGCGACCGGTGCTGGTGCCGCACCAGGTAGGCGTAGTGGCCGTCGTGGGTCATGAGTTGGTGGTGGGTGCCGGCCTCGATGATCTGGCCGCGGTGCAGCACGACGATCAGGTCCGCGTCCTGGATCGTGGACAGCCGGTGGGCGATGATGACCTGGGTCTGGCCGAGCCTGAGCAGGTTGCGGCGGATGCGTTCCTCGGTGACCGCGTCCAGCGCCGCGGTGGGCTCGTCCAGCAGCAGGATGCGGGGGCGGTGGACCAGGGCACGGGCCAGCGCCAGGCGCTGGCGCTGGCCGCCGGACAGGCGCGTACCGCCCTCTCCGACGTTGGTGTCGTAGCCCTGCGGGAGGCGCACGATCTCGTCGTGGAGTTCGGCCAGGCGGGCGGCGTGCTCGACCGCCTGGTGGTTGACGGGGGTGAAGCCCGCGATGTTGGCGGCGATGGTGCCGGAGAACAGGTGTGGCTGCTGGGTGACCACGCCCACCTGCCGGCGCAGCCACTGCCGGTCGAGTTCTTGCAGCGGGATGTCGTCGAAGCGGACCTGCCCGGCGGTCGGCTCGGTCAGGCCGATGAGCGTACGGCCGAGGGTGGTCTTGCCGGATCCCGACGCGCCGACGATGGCGACCCGCGCGCCGGCCGGGATGCGCAGGGAGAGGTCGCGGAGCACCGGCGTACGGGCGTCGTAGCCGACGCTGATCTTGGTGACGGTGACGCTGCCGCGCAGCCCGCCGTCCGGACGGACGCCGCCGATGCGCTCCTGCGGCGTACCCATCAGGTCGGCGATGCGGCCCAGGTGTGCGGCGGCCAGTTGCAGCTGGTAGACGATGCCCAGGAGCGACGCGAGCGGCGTGGTCGCGGCGACGGCGAGGGACACCAGGGCGAGCCGGTCGCCCAGCGTCCCGGAGGTCGAGGCGAACACGGTCACCAGCAGGCTCAGGTGGAGCGCGATCTGCAGGGTGGTGGTGGCGGTCTGGACCGCGGCCACGTGCCGGTCCCGGGCCGCCCCGGTGGTCAGCTCCTCCTCGTGGTGGACGCGCCAGCGGTCCGCCGCGGCCGCCTCTCCGCCGGAGGCCTTGATCGCCTCGATGCCGGCCAGGCTGTCGACCATGGTGGCCTGGGTGGCGGCGGTGGTGTGCAGGGCGGCGAAGGCCAGGTGCATGCCACGGCGGGCGGTGGCCAGGACCACACCGGCCTGCAGCGCCGCCGCCGCGAGCGTCACCAGCCCGAGCCCGGGCGCGGCGAGGATGAGCAGGGTCAGGTACGTCACCGCGGTGGCCAGGTCGAACAGGAAGGCCAGCGACTGTTCGGTGAGCAGATCGCGCAGCATGGCCACCCCGCTGAGCCGGCTCAGCAGGTCGCCGCTGGAGCGGCGCTGGAAGAAGCGGTACGGCAGCGCCAGCGTGTGGCCGACGAGTGCGCGCATCCCCTCGGCCGCCACCGAGGTCTGCAGCCGGATCAGCATCCGGGCGCGGGTCCAGGACGTCAGCCCGTACACCAGCACGACGCACAGCGCGGCGGCCGCCAGCGTCGTCGCGTCCATCGCCACCGGCCGGTCCACCACGAGTTTGGTGAACAGCGGCACGGCCAGCCCGAGCAGCTGCGCCGTCAGCGAGGTCAGCAGCACCGCGACGATCAGCCCCCGGTTGGCCAGCGCGGGTGCCAGCAGCGGGCGCAGCACGCGCCAGGGCCGGGGCCGGGCGGCGGGGGTGAGCCCGGTGGGGGCGTCGGCCAGCAGGACCTTGCCGGAGTATCCGGCCTGGAACTGCTGCTGCGACAGTCTCCGCCGGCCCCGCGCCGGATCGATCACGGTGGCGCCGCGTGGGCCGATGTGCTCGACGACGACGAAGTGGTTGTTCTCCCACACGGCGATGAACGGCGCGGGCAGCGCGCGGAGGGTGTCGATCGGGGCGCGGCAGGCCCGTAACCGCAGCCCGAAGCGGGCCCCGGCCTGGATCATCTCGCGCAGGCTCACCCCGTCCACGCCTTCGGCCAGGTGCTCGCGTATTTCCGCCAGGCCCGTGCGGCGGCCCAGCGCGCTGAGCACCATGGCCAGGCAGGCGGCGCCGCAGTCACTGCGGGCCAGTTGCATCCGCAGCGGCACGCGGCGTCTCACCGCCGCACCTCCCCGATCCGGTACGCCATTTCCCTCACCGTCACATCCGCCCGATCGCGCTCAGAGCCAGAACCACTGGATCTCCGCGGTACGCCGCCGCTCGTCCAGCCACGCCTGGAAGGCCGCGTCCCGCGCTGCTTCCAGCACTTCCGGCGCGCCGGGGTCGGGCGGGACGACCTCGTGGACCGCCCCGGCCAGATGGCCGCCTTCGTAGGGGACCGGCCCGATCGCCGTTCGCTCGGCCGCCGTCCGCAGGGGCTCGGGCAGCCGGGGGGTGAGCGTGGTGGCGGCGTGCAGCTGCAGTCTGTGCCCGGGGCGTTCGAGGGCGGCCAGGGAACGGGCCGCGAAGTCCTGCACCGGACCCTCCGACAGGGCGCGCAGCTCGTCGGCGTGGGGACCGGTCACCCACACCGCGCGCCGCATTGTGAAGTCCTCCGGGTGCTCGGCCAGGTGGCGGCGGGCGGGTTCGCCGGCGAAGCGGTCGCGGATGCGGGCGGTGATCGCCTGGGTACGGGCGTGGGTCCGGAACATCTCCGGCGACATGCCCGCCTCGGCCAGCCACTCCAGCGTCTGCGCCTTGCCGGTGAGCCCACGGCGGCGACGGAACTCGTCGGCGGCGGCCTGGATCTCGGCCTCGGTCGGCGACTGCAGGACGCCCTCCAGCTCGTTGAGCAGGATGCGGTGGTCCACCAGCCGCTCGTGGAGCTGCTGGTCGCGCACGCCCAGGGCGCGGATGGTGGACAGCGCCACCGCGATGGACAGCCCGACGCCGTCCACGCTGAGGACGTTGGCCGCCGCCCAGTGGGTGGAGTGGTCCACCAGCCACGGGACGCCGTCTTCCGCCTCGGCCGACAGCGCGACGGTGCCGCCCTCGGGGTGGTCGAGGAGCAGGTCGTAACCGACCCGGGTCGTCCCCGGCGGCTCGTCGACGACCAGTTGGGCGCGCAGGTGCGGCCGCGCGGCGGCCCAGTCACGCGCGCGCCGCCGCGCCTCGCCCACCTGGTCCTGCGCGGTCGGCAACCCCCGCAGGAGCGCGACCGCCCCGGCGAGGTCGTCGGCGAAGGAGGTACGGACGGCGGTGCTCTGGTCAGCGGGCATCGGCGGAGTCCTTTGAATCGGGGCCGGTGGTGGTGGCGGTGGTGAGCCAGTCGGCGATGGCGTCGCTGATGGGCATGCCGGTACGCAGCTCGACGAAGGCCCATTGGCCGTTGACGTTGAGCTCCAGGAAGACGTACCGGCCGTCCGGGGTCACGATGAAGTCCAGCGCGCCGAAGCTCAGGCCCAGCCCGGCCACCAGGCGGACACACCGCTCGGCGATGTCCTGCGGCAGGTCGTAGGCCGCGTAGCCCACCTTGGTGTCGTCGTAGTGCCGCCAGTCCACGGTGGTGAGCCGCGAGGTCTGGGAGTCGATGCGGGCGGCGAACACCTGCTCGCCCACCACGGTCACCCGCAGCTCGTACGCCTTGGGCAGGTTCGGCTGCAGTATCGCCGGGCCGTGCCGGAGCCGGTGCCGCCCGGTCAGCCGCCGCCTGGGCACCGTCGCGGTGAACAGGTGACGAGCCTCCCCGTCCAGCGTGAACGGGTGGAATCCGAGCGTCTTGGTGATCATCCGCCCGCCGGCCTGGTTCCACAGCGGCACCAGGACCTCGGGATCGTTGGTCACCACCGTGTCGGCCACGGTCAACCCGAGCTCGGCGGCCCGGTACAGATGCAGGAGCTTGTTGTCGACGGCCGCGGTGTACTGCGGCGGCGCGGGCATCCACCGGGCCCCGACCATGAGGTCGTACGCGCCGGTGACAGCGATCTTGGCCGTGTGCTCGGCGAAGGCACGCTGCGACGGCTCCGGAACCTCGAGCGCGGACGGCCGGTCGGGGCGCCGGTCCCACACCGCGCTCACCTTCGACAGGTCGTACGTCTCGCCCCGATAGGTCAGCACCTGGCGCCAGCGGCCGTCGAGGCAGCTGGTGGTGAGGGTGGAGGCTCCGGGGTAGTCGGCCTCGTCCCACCACAGCAGCGGCACGCCGCGCTCGCGCAGCTTGGGCAGCACGACGTGTATCGAGTCGTCGCGGTGGCTGCTGATGATCAATAACACAGTCGTTCGGTCCTTTGCTGTCGCAACAGCGGGGAGCCGCTTGACGGGCTCCCCGCTGCTCACCGGGCCGCGGTCATCGCGGTCGGATCACGTCTTCCAGCAGTCGCCCTTCTGGCTGGCGGTGCAGAGATAGGTGCTCCAGTCCGGTTCCATGCCCGCGATCACCTCCAGCTCCTCGCCGTCGAGCTCGGAGACACCGGCGGGAAGGTCCTCGATGTTCAGCATGCTGTTCACCCCCCTTCTGGTTGCGCAGGGCCGTGATCTACGACCCTGCGAGTGATCGTGGCGATCACGACTTGTGATCCACTGCAAAGGCGGCTGAAGCTGACTGCGAACGCAGGTCAGCACGACTGACATCCCGCGTCCTCGCGCTCTTAGGCTGCTCGCCATGGACAACGGCGGAACGTCTCTTCGAGCGGCGGACATCACTGCGGCGCTGGACACGGCGCTCACCGCCATGCGAGCCGCGGGTGCCGACATCGCTTACCGCCTGGGGGGCACGAGCGCGGCTCTCCTCCAGGGGGTTCAGCTTCCTGTCGGGGACATCGACCTCCTGGTGGCGCGGCGAGAGGAGGTGGATGAGTTCGGTGCCGCGCTCGCCTCGTTCCCCTGCCTTCATGCCGCCTCGTGGATTCCCGCGTCCGCGCAATACTTCGCCAGGTACGAGGTGCACGGGGTCAAGGTGGAGATGAGCACCGTCGAGAGGCAGACCGACTCCGACGCGATGGAATGCGTCGGTCGCGGCCCATGGCAGCACTGCGTGTGGATCGCATGTGGCTCGCACCAGGTTCCCGCGGTTCGGCTGGAACTACGGCTGGCGACGGAACTCGTACGGGACAGGGCCGACCGTTACGAACCCCTCCTCGACCACATGAGCGCGCAAGGGTGCGACTTCGACCTGTTGCATCGGGCCATGAGCGGCCAGGGTCTGTCGGCGGAACGGCAGCGCCTGGTCTGGGATCGCCTCGCCCCGTCACGATGACCCGCACTCGGACTGGTGCATCATCGGTCCATGACGGATGAGGCCGGCTACCTGCTCGACAACGCGCGGGCCGAGGCCGGGGTGCGTTTGAGGCGTTCGACCTCGTGCACGCGCGCCTGGTGCTGGTGCACGTCGCCGACCGCGAACGTGCCCTGCGGTCGATGATCGCGGCGCTGAAGCCCGGTACCCGGCTCCTTCTCGAGGACGCCGACCTCGCGTACGGACGGCGGCTTCCCGGGCTGCTCCGCGCCGCCGGGCTGGTCGACGTGGCGGCCGAGGCGTACTTCCCGATCGCCTCCCCCGCCTGCGACCTGCTGGAGACGGCGACCATCGCGCACATCCGCGAGGGCCTGGTCGCCGGCGGCCACGCGACCGAGGAAGAGGTCGAGCGGCACCTGGCCAACGTGGCGGCCGGCGGCATGGACCTGGCGACCGCGCCGATGGTGTCGGCCTGGGGACGCACCCCGGAGTGAACTACGCCGAGACTTCGGGCAGCGCGTAGCGGCGGCCGAGCCCACCGCCGGCGCGCGGTCCAGCACGGCCGCTTCGTCGAGGTTGTGCCGGCGAGACGCGGTTCCGCCGTCAGCCCGCGCGGGTGGCGCCGTTCTGGACGGCAAATCGCCGCTTATCCGCAAATGTGAATTAATCGGAACCAGCGCCATGGCATGTCTCACGACATGCAAAGAAACGCCAAAATATTTGTGCGACGACGCCTTCTTTAAAGGTATCGAATTTGACGGGTTATTGGGGTTCATTGAGGTGAATGAGATAATCCTTGCGGGTATGTACGCTTCTGTCTGAATGCCTACCGAGATGTGGGCGTCGGATTTCGCGTCGATTTATCCATGAATGGAAACGAGAGCACGTGAATACTGAAATTCGGCATTTGCCGACGCCGCGCAGCGCCCGTATCGCCAAGCTGGCTCTGGCCGCTGCGGCCACCGGCCTCATGTTCGTTCCGCTCGGCCAGGCAGTGGCGAGCGCGAGCGTGGGCTACGTCCCGACGCAGCCGGCCGCGAACTGCGCGAGCGAGTGGGGCGTGTGCGACGTCCTCTGGTGGGGCCGCGAGGACAAGTCCGACCACGACGAGAAGTTCGAGCACGGCAAGAAGTTCGACCACGACAAGTTCGAGCACAACGAGTTCGAACATGAGAAGAAGTTCGAGCACGACGAGAACGAGCACGACAAGAAGTTCGAGCACGACGAGAACGAGCACGACAAGAAGTTCGACCGCGAGAAGTTCGAGCACGACAAGAAGTTCGACCGCGAGAAGATGGACCGCGACAAGAAGTTCGACCGCGACAAGAAGTCCGATCGCTTCAAGTTCGACCACGTCAAGATCGACCACGTCAGGTTCGACCATGACAAGAAGTTCGAGCAGGAGAAGAAGTTCGACCGCGACAAGTTCGAGCACGACAAGAAGTTCAAGCACGACGAGAACGAGCGCGAGAAGAAGTTCGAGCACGACGAGTCCGAGCATGACAAGAAGTTCGAGCACGACGAGTCCGAGCATGACAAGAAGTTCGAGCACGACAGAAAGTTCGAGCACGACAAGAAGTTCGAGCACGACCGGGACCACGACAGGGACCACGACAGGGACCACGACAGGGACCACGACAGGGACGACGACAAGTTTGACCACCACCACGACTGGTAAGTCGTAACGCACGATACAAACCAAGGTGAGATGGCCCGCCCGGGGATAAGCTCGGCGACGACGTCCTCCGTCGAGACCGAGGGCATCCCCTGGCACTGTGATCGGCGATTGAGCCGGAATCGCTCTCGGCCGCCCGAAAACGCGGGTGACAAAATGCCGTGGCAAATTATTTGCCACGGCATTTTCGCTTGGCGTCATCCGAGCCGGCGGAGTTCGGAGTAGCAGGCCGGCGCCGACGACTCATCCTCCAGGGCAGTCGCTGTCTCCACCGCTGTACTCGGCGCAGTAGCCGGACGGCAGCGGCGGCGGACCCCGACGCAACTCCGCTTGGCGCGCATCCATGTACAGGCCTCGCAGGACAAAACCGACGCACGCCACTGCGACGAGACCAAAGACCCACGCGCGTACGACTCTCCTGGTGAAGACGCAGATGCCGGTGGCGAGGACGGGCGCAGCCGTGAAGATCACCGCGGCCGCGGTCATCCAGGCGTTCATGCCCGCACGATCGCCTTCGGGATATCCCAGGCCGGCGACGATCGACTGCCAGAGGCACAGCGGAACCCCGATCAGCCAGACGAACGTCAAGAGAACGAGGATCACGCCACTGACGTCGCCCGTCTCCGCATCTGCCGTCTCCATGCCATGGTGAACAAAGCACGGGAGATTCACGATTCCGCGCCGAAATGCCAGGCCCGGCAGAACCATGCCTCCCGCATGCCCGACTCCCTCCGCCACGAACCCACCCACCTGCCCGAACCGGCAGCGGCGCGATTCCCTGCAGGGAATCGCGGTGGCGCGGGGGAATCAGCACACTGCTGTGCATGAGCAACCCACTCGACATCAAGCAATGGGCCGACCGATACGTCGCCCAGTGGAACGAACCCGATCCGGCCGCGCGGGCCGCGCTCATCCGCGAAATGTGGGCGCTCGACGGGGTCCAGGTGCTGGTCGACCCGCCGCAGGAGATCCGTGAGGCCGCCGCGGGGCTGGCGTTTCCGGTGCCGCCGCTGGAAGTCCGGGGTCACGACGCCTTGAACGCCAGGGTGACCCGTGCGTACGAGATGTTCGTCGCGTCGGGCGAGCACCTTTTTGAGTGCGCCGAAGAGGCGTCCCTCCTGATGTCCAACGTGCTCGGCATCCGGTGGTCGATGGTGTCGACCCACACGGGACAGGCCGTCGGCGGCGGCCTGGACATCCTCGCCCTGGACAGCGATGGGCGGATCCGTACCGACCACCAGTTCATCGGAGTGAGTTGATGCGCTTCACCAGGATCACCCGCACGGAGGACGGCGGATCAGCGTTCGAGGACGGCGAGATCGCACTGGAACACCGGCAGGTGGCCGACGGGGTGCCGGCCATGGCCGTCGGTGGGCTGCCGTCGAGAGATGGCGTGCAGTTCCTGCGCAGTGCCGCGTTCGACAGCACCGCGCACCCGGCGCCACGAGAGCAGTGGGTGGTGATGCTGCGCGGGGTGATCGAGGTGACGGTCAGCGACGGCGGCCGGCGTCGCTTCGGTCCCGGCGACCTCGTACTCGCCGCCGACACCACAGGAATGGGGCACGTCACGACCGGCGTCGGCGACCCGCCGTTCGAGGCGCTGTTCATCCCCGTCTGACCGCCGACGCGAATCCGGCGCGAGCAGCCGTGGAGCGCTTGGCGCCCGGCTTGCGGCAGCTCGCGCGGCGCCTCCGCGGGCTCGACCCGCTCCTCCCCGTGGAGGTCGCGCAGCCTCCGACCGATCAGGCGGGGATGGCCGGCTGCCGTTCCTCGTGCCTGCCCAGCACCGCGAGGGTCAGGGTCACGGCGACCGACCCGAACGCCAGCACCGTCATCGCCGCGGCCGGGGAGGTCAGTTGGGCCACCACACCCGCGAGGGCCGCGCTGATGCCCTGCATGGTGGACATGCCGACGGAGTGCAGGCCGAGGGCTTGGCCCACGAGGTCGTCCGGGGTGAGGGACATCAGGCGTTCCTGCAGGACCAGGCTCGCGCCGAAGCCGACGGAGGCGACGACGACGGCCACGGCCGACAGCGCCACTCCCGGCTGCAGGACGAAGAACAGGTACGGCGTCGCCAGCAGCAGGCGCAGCGGGACCGCGAGACGGGGGCGCAACGCGGGCGGCACCAGGCGGCCCACCGCCACGTCCCCTAGGAACATGCCCAGCGCCCCGCACGCGAACAGCGTGCCGGCGGCTCCGGGGGCGTACGAGATGTAGAGCGACTCGCAGCCGACCACCAGGCCGTTGGGGATCCACAGGCCCAGGTACGTCAGGCGGCGGGGGCGCGAGGACCACAGGAGGGCGTTGGTGCGCCAGGTCGCCGAGACGGACGGGCGCCCGGAGGAGCGCGGCGGCCGGGCCGTGAGGCCCAGGCGGGTGGCGAGGGCCGACATCACGTACAGCGCCACCGCCAGGAGCAGGCATGTCCTCGGGGTCAGAAGCGTCAGCAGCGCGGCACCCGTCGCGAACCCGGCCACCTGCATCAGGCCCCAGAGCATGTTGAACACCGAACGGCCCAGGACATAGCCGTCTTTCGACAGGATTTCGGTCAACAGTCCTGAGCGCGCTCCCCCGCCCAGGGACGCGACCAGGCCCTGCGCCAGCACGACGGCGAAGACCGCCGCGACCGGCAGACCGGGCAGCGCCAGCACCGCGGTACCGGCCGCGAAGGCGAGGGCGAGGCCGGACAGGATCGCGCGCGGGGGCAGGCGATCGGCGCCCGAGAGCAGGAACGTGGCCCCCGCCAACTTCGCCAGCTGCGGGCCGAACATGCTCACCGCTGACAGCAGCGGGGAGCCGGTGGCCTGGAAGACCAGCGTGCCGAGGGCCAGGGCGCCGATCGTCTGAGCCGCGGCGAAAGCGGCGTAAGAGAGCAGGAACGGGGTGAACTCCGGGGTGCGGAACAGGGTTCGATAGCTGCGCATACGTCGGAGTCTCGGAGCGGCCCGGGGGTCGTGTTTACTGTTTCGCCGACGCGCGAAAGGTTGTACGCATGGGCCTGTGGCAGATCGACACCGATGTCCTCGCCCGTAGCCGGTTCGTGCTCTCGCCGTTCGCCGAGACCTTCGCGAGCCTGAAGCTGCTGCACGCGGGGACCGGTGCCCATCCGGGCGAGGAGGCCTGGCTGCGCGCGCACCTGCCCGGCTACCGCGTGCGCCTCGCGGCCGATCCGGTGGCCGCGCTGGTCGTACGGGCGGCGCTCGGCAGGTCCTGGATCGCCGACTTCTTCTGCCCCACCTCGTGCGAGGGGGAGAGTTTCGAGGCGACCGTGGCCCGGGTGCGGGCGACCGGGGCCGAGGAGGCGCGGGCCAACCTCCGCGTGTCCCTCCGGGGCCCGCTCCCTGCCGCCCTGGAGCGGGACGACCTGCCCGAGCGGGCGACCGCGCTCCTCACGTACGTCTGGGAGGAGACCGTACGGCCGTACTGGGAGCGTCGGCGGCGCGTCCTGGAGGCCGACATGGTCGCGCGGACCGCGCGGGTGAGCCAGGGCGGCTGGGCGGCCGTGCTGGACTCGCTGAAGCCGGGGACGCGGTGGCTCGGGGAGAGCCGGTTCCAGGTCAACCTGAACGCGTATCAACCGCGGGAGATCGCCGCCGGGGCCGAACTGCTGTTCATGCCGGTGACGCCGAGGACCGGGTGGGTGTCGTGGGAGGGACGGGAGCGGTACGCCGTCGTCTATTCGTGTCTCGGGGTGCTCGCCGAGGACCACGACCGACGACCCGTCCCGGCCGGGCTCGGGGCGCTGATCGGGACCGCGCGGGCCGGATTGCTGGTGCTGCTGGGGACTCCCATGAGCACGACCCAGCTGGTCGCCGTGACCGGTCAGGGGCTGGGGTCGGTGGGCCGGCATCTGCGGGTGCTGCTGGACGCGGGGCTGGTGGAGCGGCGGCGGGCCGGGCGGTCGGTGCTGTACGTGCGGACGGCGGCCGGGGAGGTGCTCGTGGAGGCGTCGGGGACCGGTCCCCTGCCGGGCCTCGAGTGAGCCCTACGATCGCCAACCGTTGGCGGTCAGGTCGGGGTCGGTGGCCGCGTTCAGCAGCCGCCGGCCCCAACCGTAGGTCATCGGCAGCCAGTTGAAGTCGTGATCCGGTCCGACGATGTCGGCCAGCTCGATCAGCTTCATCGTCTCCACCACCGCGGCGAGCGGCTTGGCCACGCACCATGCGCTCCGCATCCGTTCCGGAGGGACGGTGTCGGCCCAGGCGGCGAAGAAGGCGTCGAGGTAGGCCGCGGCGTCCGGCTCGGACGCGTCGTGCAGCCATGAGGCCAGATCGAACAACGGGTTCGTGACGGTGGCGAAGCTCCAGTCGTGCAGCAGGATCTCGTCGTCGCGCACGACCACATTGCCCGGGTGGAAATCGCGGTGGACGATCGCCGCCGGGATGGCCGCCTCGTCCAGGCGCTCGGCGCACCCGACCAGATACGGTGTCAGTGCCTGCAGCCGGTCGGCCTCCTCCTCGGTCAGCGCCCGATCCAGGTTCTTCGCAAGCTTGGGCGCCCGCCAGATGTCGTCGCGGGCCAGGGTCGACCGTACGCCGTCGGCCAGCGAGGTCGGGGTGAGCGGGACACATCCCGCGGCGATCAGCTCGTCCCCGCGGTGAATGGTCTCCTTCTGCACCGTGACCAGCTGTGTCAGGCATGCGCGACGCTGCTCTGGGGAGACCGCCCAGCCGTCCACGCCGCCGAAGTCCTCCGCGAGCCACCAGCGGTCACCGGGTGACGTCGCGGTGATGGTGGCGAACGGCGCGATGCGCAATGACGCCAGGTATCGAGTGATGTCCGGTTCGCGAGCAAGCCTCGGCAGGACCGCCTTCAGGTACAGGTCACCCCGGTCAGTCGGCGTGCGCAGCACGGCTGACATGCTCCAGTGCTTGATCTGGCGGCTCGGACCGAGCCGAACGCGACCGGCAGCCTTGATCTCCCCGTCGATGTAGGACTCGGCTCGCTCGAACCAGCCGGGCCCGAACCAGTCGGAGGCGGGTGGCCGGGATCGCGCCGCCCGGCAGTCGAGTGCCAGGCTCTGCCCGGTCACCGCATCCTGACCGTGCCACACGAACCCATCGGCGGAGACCGGCCGCGCCCCGCCGGCTGCCAGCAGCACCACCGTCGTGAAGTCCAACGGCTCCAGGACCACGGTGGACAGCCCGAGTTCGCGACGAACGCGATCGGTCAGCTCGCTGTCCATCGGCGGCCACCTGCCGTCGAACCGCATCCGCGGCAACGCCGGATTGCCGCCGGCCATGTCGCACAGCACGGCACCGTCCTGGTCGACGATTGCCAGCACGGCTTCCGACGACATGATCAACCCTCCAAGGATCGACGGAGTTCACGGGACAGCGCGCCGGCGTCGTTCATGACTTGTATTCGTCCTGGTGGACGGTCTGCGAGGGCTCGGTGCGGGCGACGATACGGCAGAAGACGCACCTCCTGAGCGGCATGATCACAGCTCGCTTCACTGAGTGATCAGGCGCATCCGCTGGATGTCGACCCCGACGGGGGAGATCGTAGCCTCCAGACCGTCCTCGGGCACGCGCCAGCGGCCGGGGAAGGCCTTCCGCAGCGCCCGGATCGCGACGACCGCCTGGCTGGTGGCGAGTCGCAGGCCCAGGCAGACGTGGATGCCCGTGCCGAAGGACAGGTGCGGGTTGGGGTCGCGCGTGGCGTCGAACACGTCGGGGGCCGCGAACACCAGCGGGTCCCGGTTGGCGCGGCGGATCGAGGCCACCACCCGCGCCCCGGGTGGGATCGTGACGTCGTCCACGTCCACCTGGGCAGTGGTGAAGCGTTCCGCGCCGCCCACCGGCGGCAGGTAGCGCAGCACCTCCTCCACCAGGCCGGGCGTCGGCGCCGTGGGGAAGCGTTCCAGGCACAGGACCGCGTGGTAGATCAACCTGGTGGTCGTCTCGTGGCCCATGACGATGAGTGTGGTGGCCAGATCGAGCAGTTCGCTCTCGTCAAGCGTCGCCGCCAGGGCCGGGATCATGCCGCCCCTCGGCTCGGCGACCACCTCGCGGATGCAGGTGCGCAGTTCGGCCAGGTCCTGGTGGAAGCGCGCCTGCCGTACGGGGTCCTCGGCGTTGGCACCGGCGAACTCGGAGATCGTGATCGTCCAGCGTACGAAGTCGGCCCTGCGCTCTGGTGAGATGCCGAGCAGCCCCGCGAGCGTGGCGACCGTCAGCGGCGAAGCGAACCCGTCCACCACCTCACCAGGCCCCTCGACCAGCAGTTCCCTGGCGGTCTCGGCGATGGAGGGCTCCAGGGCCGACACGGCGCGGGGAGTGAAAACCCTGGCCACCAGGCGGCGCAGCTCGTGATGGCGGGGCGGATCGAGCGACGGCAGGCTGCGCAACACGGGATTGTCGTGGTGAGGTGCCGGATGTGCGCCGTGGGCGAGTTCGTCGGAGGAGAAGGCGGCGTGGTCGCTGAGGATCCTGCGGACATCAGCGTGCCGGGAGACCACCCACGCCTCGAACCGCTCATCGAACTGGACCGGGCCGGGCGCGGGTGGATGGGCGAAGATACGTTCCTTGACAGACATGCCCTCCACCCTGGGCGAACGGCCTGGCAAACCGCTGCCGGATCGCTGCCGTACACCCGCTGGAAAGGGCGACGACCTGCATGGCCGTCAGTCGATCATCTCGGAGCCTGAGTCCCCGGCCGGAGGCGAAGGAGTGCGTTTCGGCTGTGTGCCCTCGTAGGGTTCGTTCATGGATTGGCAGACTTGGCACGATGCGTACGACGTCCCCGGTTCACAGTTGGCGCGGCGCTTGCAGGTCGTCCAGGAACGGATACGGCTGGCGTTGGACGGCTGCCCGCCCGGTCCGCTGAAGCTCGTCAGTCTCTGCTCGGGTCAGGGCCGCGACGTGCTGGAGGTGCTGACCGATCATCCCCGCCGTGACGATGTTCGGGCGCGTCTGGTCGAACTGGACCCGGGCAACACCGCCATCGCCGAGGAGGCGATCAAATCAGCGGGAGTCCGGCAGGTCGAAGTGGTCACGGCCGATGCCGCGCTCACTGACCATTACCGGGATTCGGCGCCTGCCGAGATCGTGCTCGTGTGTGGGGTGTTCGGCAACATCACGGATGAGGACATCGAGCGCACGATCGACACTTGTACCCAGTTGTGCAAGACGGACGGAACGATTATCTGGACTCGGCACCGCGGAGCTCCTGACCGGGTGCCGTTGATCTGTCGCTGGTTCGAGGAGCGTGGCTTCGAACGCGAATGGCTATCGGAGCCGGATGCCGGCTTCGGTGTCGGTGTCCACCGCTTCACGGGTCAGTCGCGTCCCCTGATCTCGGGACGGCGCATGTTTACCTTCGCCGGCTATGACGTGCTCAGAACCGAGAACGCCGAAACCTGAGGAGTCTCCTCAGCCATCGTGGTCATGTACCCCATGAGGATGCCAACTCCGGGAGGTCGGACCGCTGCGGTTCAGGTCTTATTCCAGTTGTCGAGGATGATGACGGGCGCCTCTTCTACGTCCAGCCATTCGGCTTCGATACCCATGCCAGTGGACGCCTCGACGAAGGCGAACGCCGCGCTGCGCTTGCCTCGGTAATCCTCCGGATCAAGGCGGTCGAGCATGCTGCGGAAATCGGCCAGGATGCTCGGATCGCCCTCCTGGATGGCGTGCTGGGTGAAGATGAAGTTGCGCATCCGCGCCCTGATCTTGCTGCGTGTGGCCTCCTTGATGACGTAAACCACACAAGCAGGCGAGACCGTCCATTGATGAGTGGATAATCTTCTATAGATTGAATCCATCGCTGTATATAGTTACAGCGTGTTCACGCTCCAATCCCTGCTGGATCGCGCCTCGCTCGAACTCCGTGTACTGGTGCCGGGCCAACCGGGCGCATTGAATGCGCCCGTCGCATGGGTGCACAACACCGAGCTGCCCGACCCTTCGCACTACGTACGCGAAGGGGAGATCGTGCTGACCAACGGGTTGTGGCTCGAACGGGTGCCTCCCGCGCAGTTCGTGACGAACGTCAAGAAGGCCAAGGCCAGTGGCATCGTGTTCGGCTTGCGCGCGGAGATGCCGGAGACTCCCGACGCGCTGGTCGAAGCCTGTCGCGAAGCGGAGTTGCCGCTGCTGGAGATCTCCGTCGCGGTGCCGTTCACGGCGGTCTCGCAGGCCATGGCCGACATGCTGACCGACGAACGCAAGCAGTCGCTGGTCGGTATGGTGCGCCGGGGAGACGCCCTGGCCACGGCGATCTCCCGGGGTGCCGGTGCCTCCGGCGTGCTCGATGTCCTGCGCCGTGAGCATGACCTGCCCCTGGCGGTGGTCGACAGGATGGCGCGTTCCCTCGCGGTGGCCGGCGCGAGCCTGGACAGCGACCAGCTGCATGCCGTGGCCACGGCATTGGCCAAGAAACCTCCGGCGCTGGAGGTGGAGCTGGGAGATTTGGGACAAGCGGCGCTGTTTCCGGTGGGTGCCGTCGGCGACATCGACGCGGCTCTCATCTGCCTGCGCCCTTTGCGTGAGCTCACCACGCCCGAGCGGCAGGCGCTGGAGCAGACGGCTCGGTTCCTCAGCCTGGAGGTGGCGAAACAGCAGGCGGTCCAGGCGATCGAGATGCGCTTCGCCAGCGAGCTCCTGGAGATGGTCCTCTCGGGAGGCTGGCGGGCGACGGAGGTTCCTGGCCGGCTCCGCGCGTTCGGCGTGGATCCGAGCGGTCCGCTGGCCGTGTGCGCCGTGGCGTTCGCGGACGGCGAGGCCGCGACCATGCACGGGCTCGCGGAGGTGATCGTGGAGTTCTACGCCGTCGAGGGAGTGCCGGCAGTCGTGGCCGGCGGCACGCAGGACGTCGTCGCCGTCCTGCCATGGCGTCATCCCGAGCATGAGCTGCCGTCGCTCGCCCAGCGCCTGGTACGGAGCATCGAGCGGCGCTTCCCTGGGCTGCGCCCGGTCGTCGGCCTGGGAGGACTCGCGGCCCACGCGGCCGAGCTGCGCCCTCAGCTCCTGCAGTCCAGGGAGGCGTGCCGCGTGCTGCGGCGCACCCGCACGGGTCCGTCCGTGCGGGCCTTCGCCGAGCTGGGCACGCACCGGCTGCTCCTCGGGCTGCTCGACGCCGAGACCTTGAACGAGTTCGCCGGCAAGATCCTCGGCCCGATGAAGGACCATGACGCGCGGCGGAGCGGCGAGCTCGAGCTGACGCTGCGGACGTTCCTCGATCATGACGGGCAATGGGCGGCGACGGCCGCAGCGTTGCACATCCACGTCAACACCCTGCGCAACCGGCTGGCCAAGATCGCCGAGCTCACCGGCAGGGACGTGGGGCGCACGGAGGACCGGGTCGATCTGTTCCTGGCGCTGACCGTCGAGGCGATGGACTGGGCTCAGTCCGGGTAGACGTCCGGATCCACCACCGGGGGCCGGGGCCGGCGCACGGTCAGGCCGGCGTCCGCGGCCGAACGCTCGGCGACGTCACGGCAGCGGGCGAAGGACACATCCGCGCAGCTCTGCGCGTACTCCAGGAACTGCCGCAACGCCAGCGCACGGCCGGGCCGGCCGGACAGGAACGGGTGAACGCACAGGTTGAACAGGCCGCCGTAGTGGCGCATCCCGTCGAGCTCGGCCCGCCACAGCTCCAGCACCTTCACCGGAGACTCGATGACGGAGCCCACATGAGGTGCGGGCAGGAACGCGTACTGCTCCCAGTCGTCGAGCGACCAGTGGACGGGCAGCTCGACGATCTCGCCGGCGGGCGTGACCACTTTGTACGGCTTGTCGTCCCCCATGAGAGAGGAGTCGTAGCGCAGGCCGTACTCCGCGACCAGGTCAGCCGTCCGCCAGGACGCTTCCCACAGCGCCGCTCGGTGTCCCCGAATCTCGATGCCCTGGCTGTCGAAGACCGCCAGCGCGCGCTCGAAGTCCGCGCGTTCCTCCTCGGCGGTCATCGATGTGGGCGGCCGGTGGCTGTAGGAGTGGTGCGCCACCTCGTGGCCCCGCTCGACGATCGACGGGGCGAGTGCGGGGCGGTGCTCGGCGACCCAACCGGGCACGAAGAACGTGGCGGGGACGCCCAGCTCGTCCAGAAGATCGAGGATACGGGGCAGGCCGACCTCGGGACCGTATGCCTGGTGGGACATCGTGCTCGCGTGGTCGGCGAAGCCGCGGCCCTGCGCGAGCACAGGGGTCTCCGCGTCCACGTCGAAGGTGAGCGCCACGACCGCGGCGGACCGGCCACGCCAGCCGCCGCGGATCTCGCCCGCCTGCTCGACTCGCCCGGACGCGCTCAAGCCGGCACTCCGGCCGCCGGTCGCCACAGGCGGGCGTTGCTCAGCGTCGCCATGGGCTGGAGCATCTGGCGGTCGAAGTCCGCCAGGGGCAGCCCTTGGGCCAGGCGCCGCGGGAAGTCCGGGTTGGCGAGCGCTCCCCGGCCGAGGGTCAGTACGTCCGCGTGACCGTCCTGCAGCACCATGGCGGCCCGGGCGAGGTCGTGCATGCCGCCATTGGCCAGTACGGGCAGTCCGGTCACCTTCCGGGCCAGGCCCGTGATCGTCACCTGCCCGTCCAGGGTCGCGGTCTCCACCCAGTCCCGTCCTTCACTGGCGATGTGCAGGTAGCTCGCCCCCGCTTCGGCGAGCGCGGCGAAGATGATCTCCGCCTCCCTGGAGCCGCCCGCCCATCTGTGGGTGAAGTCGTTGACCTTGCCCTGCGACAAGCGGATCCCCACGCAGAACCGCGGACCGACCTCAGCGTGGATGGCGGAGACGATCTCTGCCGCGAGTCGTACCCGGTTGGCGACCGTGCCACCATAGCGATCGCCGCGCTGGTTGGTGTAGTCGGTCAGGAACTGGTCCACGAGGTAACCGTTGGCGCCGTGCACCTCGACCCCGTCGAAACCCGCTCGCCGGGCGCGGACGGCCGACGTCACGAAGCCGTGCACCACCTGGTAGATGTCGTCCTGGCTCATCGCGCGGGGCGTCGGCCAAGGACCGTACCCGCCGTATTCCGGCATCTTCTGCCCGCGCGGCAGGATGGCCGACGGCGCCGCCGTGTCGTCGCGGTAGCGGTTGCCCTGCGACAGCGCGCCCGCGTGCATGAGCTGAAGGATCATCGGCGCTCCGGCGTCGTGCACGTGGCTGACGACGTCCCGCCAGGCGGCCTCGTGACCATCGGTGACGATGCCGGGCTGGTTGGCGTAGCTCTGGCTGTAGCGCGTATCGGTATAAGTTCCCTCGGTCAGGACGAGGGAGAAACCACCGCGGGCGAAAGCCGCGTAGTAGTCCGCCATCTCGGCCGTCGGCGTTCCGTCGGCGGCGGCGGACACCCTGGTCATGGGCGAGACGGCCAGCCGGTTGGCGAGGTGGAGATCGCCGATGCGGTCCGGTCGCAGGGCGGGATGCTGGATGTCGTTCATCGTTCGCTCATTCCTTGACGTCGCTTGTGTCGTCCTGACCGTTGAGGAGATCGATCGCCAACGGTGTCGGCTTGTGCCCATTGATTCCGACCAGGTCCTGCGGGCAGGCCGAGACCACGAACACGCAGTCCATCGCCGCCTCCAACGTGATCGCGTCGTTCGGGCGGCTGATCGAGCTCAGCCAGCTCAGCCGGCCGTCGTCCGTCACGGGGATCCTCATGAACACGTTGACGGGCTGCGGAGTAACCGCGATGGCGAGACCGAGTCCAGCCATGCTCGTGGCCAGGTTGTCCGCGCAGGACGCGTGGAACCCCGACACGCCCAGAGCACGGTAGCGGGCCGGGTCGCAGGCGGCGATGAGCATGTCATGCCGCCCGGGCGAGGTGTCCTCCACCAGGGTGAGGATGGGCCTGCGCCGGTCGGTGACGAACTGCTCGCCGATCGCCGGGAACAGGCGGCTGGTGGCGGCTCGGGTGTGTGACGCGCTGAGGTGCTCGTTCACGTCGTCCGCGGCGAACGCGAACACATCGCCGACCTGACCTCCCTGGAGGTCGGTGACCCGTACGCGCTGACCGGTCCTGACCTTTACCGCCCGTCCTTCGGTGGCGGGCACGATAACTCGCATACCGACAGCCAACCAGCCGGCACACGGACAGGCCATGGAGATTTCCCCTGCGTTTGTACGGGGAAGTGGATGAACCTACAGTTTCGCAAGGTCATCCGCTGGGACCCTCCGTCCTCCTGACGCCGGGCACGTCCAGATAGCTGAACAGCATGGTGGTCCGCAAAGTCCGCCGGTCGGCCTCGTCGTACAGATGCTCGTAGGCAAGCGGACGGCGGGGCGGGCCGAGACCTTCTCGGCTACTACAACGACCCTATGAGAGGAAATTCGAGGGTTCGGGACGATGACGGCTCAGCCCGTCAAAGAAGGCCACAGAAACGCCGAAGAAACAAACTGCGTGCTTGCATCCCCCTCGCAGATCTTTCCTCGTGAAAGGATTTCCATGGCGTTGTCGCATCCCTCTTCGTCTGACCACGGCCCTTCGCGCCGCTCCGCCCTCGGGTTCCTGGGCGCGGTCCCGCTGGCGGCCGGTGGTCTGCTCGCCTCGCAAGGAACCGCCGAGGCGAACGCCGACCGATCCTCGGGCTCTGGCCGCATTCCCAAGGACCTGCGTCCTGGAGGCGCCTTCGACCAGCACATCAAAGAACTGGCGGACAAGGATCAGTTTTCCGGCACCGTGATGCTCGCGCACCGCGGCCGCCAAGTCCTGGCCCGCGCCTATGGCTGGGCGGACAAGGAAAGCAAGATCCCGAACAAGATCGACACCATCTACGCTCTGGCCTCGTCCTCCAAGCCGTTCACCGGGCTGGCTGTCGTGCAGCTCGTCCAGCAGGGCAAGCTCAAGTTCTACGACCTGGTGAGCAAGCATCTGGACGGCCTGCCGGCAGAGATGGCCGAACGCATCACCGTGCACCACCTCCTCACCCACACCAGTGGCCTGGGCGACGCCCGGCGCCCGGGCGAGCAGCCGCCACCGGAGCAGATCCACAACAGCTACGAGCAGCAGATGGCAAGCTTCTGGACGAATCTGAAGACCTTCGAGCTGGAGTTCGCCCCGGGGACGAAGAAGGCCTACAGCAGCATGGGCTACACCCTGCTCGGCGAACTCGTGGCGAAGGTCTCCGGCATGTCGTTCCAGGACTTCGTCCGCCAGAACATCTTCCTCCCGGCCGGCATGGAGGACTCCGGCTACTACGACCGCCGCCAGTGGCTGACCGACAAGCGCATGGCTCACCCGTACATGTATCAAAAGGACGGCACGCGGGTCGACGCCGTCCGCAACCTCGACAAGGGCTCCGTCTACGGCGACGCCGGCCAAGGCAGCAACTCCGCCCGGGGATGGAGGGGAACAGGCGGCGGCAACGGCTTCGCCACCGCCCCGGACCTTGTACGCTTCGCGATCGCGCTGCAAGGCGGCAAGCTCACCGCCCGGCCCTACACCGAGTTGTACGTGAACGGAAAGATCTCCGCCAAGCCGCTGAAGCCGGACACCTCCGGCAACTCCCTCCGCGGGGAGACCTTCCAGGCGTACGGGCCTGTGGCCGCCACCTACAACAACCAGCGCATCATCACCCACGGAGGCGGTGCAGGCGGCATATCGACGAGCTGGTCCATCTACCTTGACCTGGACTGGACGGCCGTCATTCTGAGCAATTATGACCTGCAGAGCATCGAGCCGATCATCGACCTGGAACGACGCCTGATCACCGGCGCCTAGCCCGCCGAAGCCGACACAACCTAGCGGGTCGAGCTGACGACGAACGTTCGGGGCGCGTGGCTCGACAAATGTGCCGGGGGCACAAGCCACGGCTGATGGCCGACGACGTGACTCCGGAGAGGGGTCGCCCGGCCATTCTCAAAGCGCTGAGGGTGGCATCTTCGCCACTCTCAGTCTCTAGCGTGGGGCGGTTGCTTCACCCAAGCTGTTGCCGAGGCCCGGTGTCCAGTTCGACGCCGGTCCCGACACCAGCCGACAGGGAAGTCGCCGTTCACTCCTCTCGGGTTTCGTTCAGTGCTAGTCAAGTTCGCTTTCGTACGTTGAGGCTGCTGAGGATCGAACTCAAGCGTGGAGGGCCACAACGATGACGACCACCCGCCGAACACTGCTGGCCGGATCCCTCATCCGCGGCGGTGTTCAGGGCAGGCGGGTCTTCGGCGCGTTGATCCCCGAAGGGTTCGGCCACCCGCGAACTGTTGGGCACCGGCGCCGAAGAGGCGCTTCTACGCTCGCCGTGGCCTCCATCAAAGCGACGACCCGCCCACGCCGGCACATGACCAGCCCATGCGTAACCCGAGCCAAAAGGAGCGTTGGATGCCAACTCGCGTGAACCGGCAGACCGTCGATCTGTCCGCCTATCCAGACCTCATCGTCCTGTACCTCGGCATGCGGGTGAATCATCTGTACGGGATCCGGACCTTCTTCAGCTTCGGCCGGAAGATCAGTGAGTCGGTCGCGGGTAAGCCGGACGGGCTCTTACTGCACGAGCCCGTTTACTACTCGTTCTTCCCGATGAACATGGGGATGCGTCAGTACTGGCGGGACCTGCCGTCGCTGCTCGCCTTTGCCCGGTCCGAGCCGCATCGGGAGTGGTGGTTGGACTTCCTGCGGGACTCGGGCGGCACCGGTTTCTGGCATGAGACGTACTCGGTCAAGGGTGGCATGGAGGCCGTCTACGACGACGTGCCCAAGCCGATCGGTTTTGGACGGTTCGCTGGGATCCAGCGCGCTCGTGGACCCATGTTCGGTTCCGCGGCCCGTCTGGGACGCTCCGATGACAGCAGCCCGGTCCTGAGCGAGACAGACCTCTACGGGTCCTAGCCGCTCGGGCCATCGTCGGTGACCGCAGAGGGTGTGCGCCTGGTAACACTGACGGTGGCGAAATTCATGGGTGCTACAAATGCCCGCGAATGACGCGATCGTGGCCGGCAGAACGTGCAGGCTCTGCCTGATGACGCGCCGGAACAGCCCGCCTCGGTGGGCATGACCATCAGTGCGGCGATGGACCGGCCCCGGTTGGCGGGAGCGCCGTCGAGGTAGGCGAGGCCCTCGACACCGAGGTGGTAGTTCAGCGGCACGACGATGATGCCGCCGTCGCGCGATGTGCTGGGCGTCGTAGCCGGGGCTGCCGGAAAGGTCGGTCATCGTCGGTGGGAATGCGCGTCAGGTGCCTTGCCGGGGAAGCTGCCGGGGCTACCCTGGAAGATCAGACGCTCCGGCTCGATCACCGTCGCGTCCCGGACTGCCGCTGGGCACGCCGATCAGCACCAGGAGCGTCAGGACACCGCCGTAGCCGGGGATCGGACCGCGTGTTCTCGTATCGGTCGGCGACGCGGCCGCCGAGGTGGTTCGGCAGTGCATAGGCCTTCGTACGCACGCTGATGCATCGTCTCCTCCTCCAGACGATCAACGGAGATCAGGGGCGGGCGGCGGGCGCCGCCCGCGGGGCCGTCAGGCGAAATCGGTACGGCCCTGATCCGGCGTCAGCGCGCGGCGCGTTTGATGAGGTCGGCAGTCACGGCAGGCTGCGAGATCATCGCGACGTGCGAGGCGCCGACCTCGTGGACCTGTGCTCTGGCCCGCCGCGCCATGAACCGCTGGGCCGCGGCGGGCAGCACCTGATCGTTCCGAGCGACGAGGTAATGGGAGGGAATGGTCTTCCACGCCGGGGCGCCGGACGGCTCCCCGAGCGTGCGCGCGTCAGCGGGCCGCTGGCCGGCCTGCATCAGGTCGGTGGTCGCCCTCGGCACGTCCCCGGCGAAGACGTCGTGGAAGAACTCCTTCTTGATGTATCCGTCGACGAGGTTCTCACTGTAGGGACGGAAGTCCAGCGCCGCCTCATTGAGCTTGCTTCCCGGATACTTCGTCTGCAGGTCCAGCAGCGACTCACCCTGGTCGGGGGCGAACGCGGCCACGTAGACCAGCGCTTTCACGTTCGGGTTGCCGGTCGCGGCGTTCGTGATGACGATCCCGCCATAGGAGTGCGCGGCGAGGACGATCGGGCCGCTGAGGGTGGCGAGGATGGAGGCCAGGTAGGCGGAGTCGGCGGCCACGCTGCGCAGTGGGTTCGCCGGGGCGATCACCGGATAGTTCTCGCGGATGAGCCTGGCGCTGACGTCGTTCCAGCCGGAGGAATCGGCGAACGCGCCGTGCACGAGCACCACGGTGGGTTTGGGCTTGGCTTCCGGCCGGGGCTGCGCCTGCGCCTCGGACGTTCCCAGCAGGGTGCCGGCCGCGACCGCGGCGGATCCGGCCAGCACCGCTCGGCGGGTCGTCGTCATAGTGTGGTCCTTTCAACGTATGCAGTTTGCACCTCAATTGCGGGTCAGAGTAGATCCCGGTAGTTGACGATCGCTGAGCCCGGTAATTCAGTCTTTGGTAAGTACGTCGATCTAGCCTGCAGGCATGAAAACAAAGAAGAGCGAGACCGCCCGGAAGTGGGGTCTGCGGATTCACCTGCTCTTTTATGTGCTGTCCAATGTGGTCCAGGTCGTGGTCTGGTCTCTCTACGACTCGGGAAACCACTTCTGGCCTATATGGTCGATAGTCTTCTGGGGCATCGGGCTGGCCTTTCACGCCTGGAGCGTCTACTCACCGCCCCAATCGAATACCGCGCACTGAGCCGAGCAGTCGGAGAAGTGGGGATGGCCGACGTCATTCTCGACTGGTCCGCCACCCGGGGCGGCCGGTCAGTGGGCACAGGCCGGCGGTCGAATTATGGAGACCGGAGCCAGGAAGCTCGAATCCGACCCGGCACACCCCATTCACCTGCTCACCCGCTTGGCTGACGCCGGTGAGGCGGACGAAGGCGGCGTCGGATGGCGCCAGACCCGCGGTCAAGTCCTCAGCGTCGCCGCAACTGAGCAGGACGGAGGTTGGGGTATCCAGGGGACCGCGGCCGTGATGTCCGGCACGCGCGCCAAACTGGACGAGCGCCTGAAACTTCCGTGACGATCCTGCCTGGCAGGTGGATCCCTTCTACGACCAATCCTGGGCCCATATACTCGGTGCACGCTGCGTCCCGAAGCGGGTCGCAAGCGGACCAATCTGTCATGTCCATCCGGGAGTCGACGTGACCGGGCCCGCCCATCCCGTTCGGCCCGACGGCGAAGATCCGCCGACCGGTGCCGGTTCGCTGCGCCTGCAGATCCTCGGTCCGCTGCGGCTGTGGCGTGATGGCGCCGAACTGGACGTCGGCCCCCGGCAGCAGGCGCAGCTGTTGGCCCTGCTCCTGGCGCGCGTGGGTCATCCGGTCAGTACGAGGGAATTGATCGACCTGCTCTGGGCCGATGACGCTCCCGCCAGCGCGCTCAACCTCATCCAGAAGTACATCGGGGCATTGCGGCGGGTGCTCGAACCCGCGGTCCCCGCCCGGGCGGCCGGTACGTACCTGCACCGCCGCGGTAACACGTACGCGTTCAGCGCCGGCCCCGGCACGCTGGACCTCGTCACGTTCCGGGAACTCCTCGAAGCCGCCCAGGCCGCCCTCGCCCAGCAGGCTCGCGAAGTGGCGCTCGACCACTACGTCAAAGCACTCGGCCTCTGGCGTGGCCCCGCGGGTGACGGGTTGTCCTACGGATCGGCCGCGATGTCGATCCTGGCCACCCTGGACGACGAGTTCTACGCCGCCTGCGCGGCGGCGGCCGAACTGGCCGTGTCGTTACGCCGGCCGGAGCGGGTGATCCCGTCACTGCAACTGGCCGCGTCGATGGCGCCGTTCCACGAACCCGTACATGCCGGCCTCGTCACCGCCCTCGGCGCCGCAGGACGGCAGGCGGAGGCGCTATCAGCGTTTCACGCGGTCCGTGGCCGCCTCGCCGAGGAGCTCGGCATCGACCCCGGCCCGGCGCTGCAGGCCGCGCACCTGCGCGTGCTGACACAAACCCCGACGTCGCCGGCGGTGACGAGCACGGAAAGTGAGAGTGACCGCGCACCGGCGAGCCTGGTCGGCCGCGGCGAGGAACTCGGCGTGCTGCGGCAGACCATCGAGGCGGCGCTCACCGGCCGCACCGGGCTCGCCATCGTCGAAGGCGAACCGGGCGCGGGCAAGACACGCCTGCTGGAAGAGGCCACCGCCGCCGCGGACCGGCGTGGCGCGCTCGTCGTCTGGGCTTCCTGTTTGGAAGGCGACGGAACACCGTCGATGTGGCCGTGGGAGCAGGCGCTCACCGTTGTCCTCGACAGCCTGCCCGCGTTGGCGCGCGAGAAGTGGCTGGCCAGCGAACTCGGTCGCCTCCTCGAATCTCGGGACGATGACGCCGCGCCGCCGGTTTCCGGCGGCCGCGCCCAGTTCCGCCTGTTCGAGCAGGTCGTCACCTTTATCGGCCAGGCCTCGGCAGAACGACCGATGCTGCTCGTCATGGACGATCTTCAATGGATCGATGCCACCTCACTCCAGCTGTTCAACCACCTGGCGGGCCGGCTGCCCGCCGGCACCGCGATCATCGGCGCCCTTCGCGACCGCGCGCCCACACCCGGCCCCGACCTTTCGCGGGTCCTGGCCGCCGCCAGCCGACTGCCCAACCACCGCAGGATCCAGCTCGGCCCGCTCAGCCTGACCGACGTGGCCGAACTCATCCGCCGCGAGACCGGCCACGAACCCGGTACGGACATCGCCCGCAACATCCACGTTCGCACCGCCGGCAATCCTTTCTTCGTCCGCGAACTGTCGCGGCTCCTCAGCGACCGCGGCGCGCTCGGCGACGGCAACGCATCGGCCCGGGCAGGGGTGCCGTCCACCGTGCGAGACGTCGTCCGCGACCGGATGGCGGGCCTCGACGACAGCGCTCGCGACCTGCTGCGGGTCGCCGCGCTGATCGGCCGCGAGGTCGACCTCGGCCTGCTCGCCCGCGCCGCCGGTGTCGACTTCGCAGACTGCCTCGAACTCCTCGAACCGCTGCGCGCGCTGGGCCTGCTCGAAACGGGGCCGGAGGACCCGTTCTCGTGGCGCTTCGCGCACGACCTGGTCCGCGAATCGATCATGGAGACAACGGAGCAGCTGCGGACCATCCGGCTGCACCTGCGTATCGCGGACGCGCTCGAAGAGAGCCAAGCGGACGACGAGTCCATCACCGAACGTCTCGCCTTCCACCTGTCGGCCGCCGGTCCCCTCGCCGACCCGGTTCGTACCGTGGAGGCGCTGAAGCGCGCCGGTCGTCGCGCGACGACCAAGCTCGCGTTCGCCGCCGCCGACCGGCACCTGCAATCGGCCGCCCAGATCGCGCGGAACGCCGGGCTCCCGGAACTCGAGCTCTCCGCCCTCTCGCTACTCGCCATCGCCCCGCGCCGGCAAGCCGGGTTCGGCGGCACGACGTTCGATCTGCTGGAGCGTGCGGAACACCTGGCCCGCCAACTCGGCCGAGAGGTGGAGGCCGCCGGCCTCCTCTTCGCTCGCCTGTTCGGGGCCTACACCTTCCTGGAGTGGGACCGCGTTCGTCTGGTCCGCCGGCTGTACGAGCAAGGGGAGGTGTCCTCCGATCCGGTCGTCCGCGTGTACGGCCGGCAAGCCTGGGGCCTGCACCAGTGGGACATCGGCAACATCGGCGAGGCATACCGGTGCTTCAGTGAGAACAACCCCGCCCTTCTCGACGGGGTCGTCTCCGCGCACAGCGAGACCCCGATCCGGCGAGACGTCTCGGGTGAGTGGCCCGGCTGGCAGGCCGTCATAACGGCACTGCACGGTGACGCCGGGACGGCGGAGACCATGATCGACAAGTGGAACGGCCCCGACGACTCGTATGCGGTCGCGACCTGGGCCTACTACACCACGATCATTGCTTCGATGGCCGGTGACGCGGCCTGGGTGATACGCACGATCGAGCGGTGGATGGCCGTGGGCACTGGCCGCGCCGCCGTCCAGCAGGAGCACTACGTACGGCTGAACTGGTACTGGGCCCGTGCCCTCACAGGCGATGACCCGGCCGGTATCGCGGCGGAGGCCGACCAGCTCCTGGCCGGGACGCTGGTCGACCCGCCGCGGTGGGGCGTCGCGTACCACCACGCGCTGATCGCCGAGATGTGGCTGGCCGCCGGGATGCCGGACGAGGCGGGCGTCGCCCTCGACCGAGCGGACCAGGCCCTCGAGGCCTACGGCCAACGCTACGCCGAAGGACTGGTCCTGCTGCTGCGGGCGCGCCTGCTCCACGCTCGCGGCGAACCGGCCGAAGTCGTACGAGCCGCTGCCGAAACCGCCCGCGACCGGTCCGACGAACGCGGGTCCCACCTCTTCGCCCGCCGCGCCGAGAGGTTCCTCACCGAGCTTTGATCGCACTCAGGCCCTCTGTGGATGCCGTCGAGCTCGGCTCCTGATCAACCAGCCGAACCCGGTCGCCGTGAAGAACATGACGATGCCGTACACCGCGCCCGGGATGGCGATCTCGGCACTGTTCAACAGCGTCGGGCTCAGCGCGATCGTGATGGCGAGCCCGGTGTTGTGGATGCCGATCTCGAACCCGGCCGCGGTGGCCGCACGGTGGTCGACGCCGGCCAGGCGCGGCACGCCGTAGCCGATCAGCAGGCTCACGATGTTGAAGACCAACGCGGCGAGCCCGACCGAGACGAAATAGCCGACGAGGTTCTCCCGCTCCGCGTACAGCACGGCGTAGATGACCCCGACCAGGACCACGACCGACAGCGCCCGGACGGGGAGGTTGAGCCGCCGCGCCGCCTCCGGCGCCCATGCGCGCACGAGCATCCCGATCGCGACCGGCACGATCACCATCACGAAGACCTGCAGTATCTTGTCGAACTGCAGCCCGAGGGCGGCCCCATCGGGCAAGAAGTACCCGGCCGAGAGGTTCACCACGACCGGCAGGGCGACCACGGCCAGCACCGAGTTGATCGCGGTGAGCGTGACATTCAGCGCGACGTTCCCACCGAACAGGTGGCTGAACAGGTTGGCCGCGGGGCCACCGGGCGACGCCGCGACCAGCAGCAACCCGACCGCCAGCTCCGGCGGAAGCCGGAAGGCGAGCACCACGCCGAAGCAGATCGCCGGCAGCAGCACGATCTGGCACAGCAGCGCGACCGCGGCCGCCTTCGGATACTGGCCCACCCGCCGGAAGTCGTCCAGGGTCAGGCTGAGGCCGAGGCCGAGCATGACGATGCCGATGGCGAACGGCAGACTGGCCAAGATCAACGCGGAGCCCATAGCGGACATTCTCGGGCATACCTACAAGTTCTGGTAGGTCTCCGCAAGGTTTGTCGGGCGGGGGACGGTGGCTACCACTCGTCAGCAGCCTGGCCATTGCTCAGGTCGGCAGTGCGTGATCAGCGTGAGGCATTCCGAGCCGCGGGGACTGTGACGGCGACCGTCCCAGCCACCTCGCCGACCTGCGCGGCCAAAGGGCATGCACGAGGTGCCGGTCAGCCGCGGGCGAGGACGGCGCGGGCGGCCGCGAGCTGCCGACCCTTGGTCTCCTGAAGCGCATGGAACTCGGCGGGGTGAGCCGCGACGGCATCGTCCTGGATGCGTTTCTCCACGGCCGACCAGATGGAGACGAGGTCGGTCCGCGCCTTGCACCCCACGTCCGCCTGCGCCGCGCGGATCTCCTCCTGGGAGGCGGGACCGCCCTTCATCCACTGCCGGTCGGTGATGGCGGCGAGCGGGTCGGCGTACTGCCGGCCCTGCTCCCGCATGCACGTGCTCCAGGCCCGGAAAACCTGGACGACCTCCGGATCCCCCTGAGAGCGCTCGAAGGTCTCCGAGATGAGCCTGTTGAACAGGGCCTCGTCGACCTGCGGGGTGCCCTGCTCCAGGTGGTCCCGCGCCTGTTTAAGGCAGCCGTCCTTCTCGCCGTACGCGGCCTGCCGTTCCTTCGCCGACAGGCTTCGCATACGGCCGGCACGTGCGGCGGCGCGCCGGGCCACGGTAGGGCGGTCCGGCGGGTTGTGATAGCCGAAGAGGCGAGCGATCTCCGGTTCGACGACACCGTAGCGGCGGCGGTTGGCCGGCTCCACGTCCTCCGCCGCGCTCTGCGGCAGCACCTCCCACGCCATGCCCCGCCGCCGCATGCAGTCGCGGATGAGGAGCTCTTCGGCGCCCTCAAGGATGCCGATGTCCGACGGGGAGAAGTTGTAGCGGTCGAAGGGGATCGAGAGCTCGCGCGCCTCCGCCCCCGGCGTCGGCACCGGAACCCGCGGCTCCGTCGCCGCCGCCGTCGAACAGGCGGCTGTCGCCGCGATCAGGAGCACCCCGACCGCTCCCCGCAGCCGAACAGACACGCTGATTCCTCCGATCGGCCGCGGGGCCGGGTACCGAACTCGGTGTCCTGCGAGCGGTTCGGGGCCTTACGGCCTGACGTACCTGATGGAGCTGGTCTTGTTGTCGAACCCGTTGTTCGTCAGGTCGCCGTCCGAGGAGGACGGCTTCGCCGCGTAGCCGTACGCGCCGGAGCAGTTGGCGGAGTTGTAGAACTGCACCCTGGCGGCGCTGTTGTTCCGCATGGAGCTCGCCTTGTTGTTCACTTTGAGTGCGTTGTAGCACAGGCCCCAGCCCTCGAACATGAACTCCTCTTCTGCGCCCTTGAACTTGTCGTGCTCGTACAGGCAGAAGGCCAGCTCGCAGGAGCTCACTGCCGGGTCCACCTCGGCCTGCGCAGTGGAGCCGGCCCCCACCAGGCTGACCAGGGCCAGCGCCACCACACCGGCGCTGCGCACCCTTGCTCGCTTCATGCACACCTCATTCTCGTGGAGCCGAAATTGTTGTGATCATAGTCAGGTACATGCCGGAAAATTCCACGAATTCGGTTAAGTGGTGAGCATGCGCCACCTCGTGTGCACGGCCGTGACCCCACCTACATGCGTTATGGCCGGGAACGTACGCCTGTGGGGGCGATCCTGTGCCGGCGGCGGCCGTGGACGGCCGGACACAAAGCGAGAGGCCCGTCACCGCGTTTCCGCTGGTGACGGGCCTGCAAGGTACGAACTTGCATAGGCTGAGCCGACGGTCCCGCCAGAACGGGACCGTGGCGTGCGGCCAGGCAATCTTTTCGGGTACGCACCGTACGACCTCGACCGGTTATGGATCGTGGCAGCCAACCTTACTGACAGGCCGCAACCCGCAGCGGGAGAGCTCAGCCCGCACCCGTCTGCCCCAGGATCGCCGATCCAGGGGCAACGGGGTCTTCACTTGTGAGCAGCACCCAAACGCCTTCGGCGTACTCCTGGCGGGAGATCCTGCCGTCGCCGTCGGTGTCCAGTTGGGCGAAAGCACCCTCGGCCACCTCGTGGGGGATACCCATCCCGCTGAAGAAGTGATCGAGTTCCGGCGCTGAGATGAACCCGTCTTCGTCGGTGTCGGCGGCATCGAAGGCGGCGCACGACAACGCGCTGGTCATCTGCTGGAACTGCGGATGGCTCGCGACCAAGTGGTCCACCGCCTGGGCGAACTCCGCCTCGCTCACCGCGGCATCGCCATCGAGGTCGGCGTCCTCGCGGATGTGTTCCCACCAGTCCGCGCACAACTGCTGAATGGCCTGATGCTGACGCGAGCCCGGGTCAGGGGCCACCGCGGCACATACCCTGTCCGCGATGCGCTTGAAGTCATCGGCAGCGATCTGCCCGTCGCCAGTGCTGTCAAGCAGTGCGAACAGGGCAGCGACGTTGGACTCGTGCAGAGAGCGGGTCACAGGTGTACCTCCCGGATCGAACGGCGTGGATCGCGACCGATCCCTAAGTATCCGGATGGCTCCGCTCAGTGACAGATGGCGTCATGGTGGCGACGCGGCAACACTAATGTGCCTTGAGAGAGCGCGTGGGAGCAGTACGCCGGTGTTCGCGAAAGAACGGCCTCCGAGAGAGAGTCCGACACCGGGGGGTCGACACCCGGATCACTGTCAAGCCATGTGGATCGTCAGCCACGCCTCAGCACTCGACATCACCGATAACCCTGTATCTTCCGCCGATGCGGATGCGATTCGTGGCGAACAACAGTCGTGTGTCGTTACCAAAGCCGAGGCCCGCATGAAGACCGCTCCCCGGATCGCCAATGCCTACAACATCACCCGGCGGTGGCCCCGGTCGCCGGGTGATGCCGCTATTCGATCGTGCGGAGCGCGCCCTCGGCCAGCACGTGCGCCGCCTTGATGCCGTCGGGCACGCCCGGGGCCTCCAGCCACTTCGGTTCCAGGTGATCCGCCCAGTCGATGATCCCGGAGGCGAGAGCCAGCGCCTGCGCGTCGCGGCCGTGCACGAGTTCCACGGCGAGCCGCAGGTACGCACCCTGCCGCGTCCCATCGAGCTCGGCGGCCAACGCAGCGATCCGGTCGGCGGCCCGCACACCGTGCCCGGGATGCTGCGCGGCAACGACCGCGAGCACGAAACGGATTCCCGGCGGCTCGGCGTCCCACCGGTCCAGCAGCACCGGAACCTGGTCACCGACGGTCCGGAACACCTCCTCGGTCCATGCACCCGGCTGGAGCGGCTCCTCCTCGTCCAGCGCGAGGTCGGCGAACGCGACCAGGTTGTCGTTGCGGCGGCCACCGGCGACCATCAGCCACAGATAGAGGTCCCGGCGCTGACGCGCGGGCACCGTGTCGGCGACGATCAGCTCCGTGAGGAACGGCAACGCGGGGGCGGTGGCCTCATAGCAGTCGCCCTGGTGCAGCAGGTCGTCGCCGAACAACTCGTCGAGGACCTCGTCCCACTCCCCCGTCCCGTCCGCCAGCTCGCGCAGCAGGCCGGGGACGTCGTCGGCGGAGCCGTGCGCATGCTCCAGGTCGCCCCACGGCACGTCGTCGAGACCGGCCAGCTCCACCATCCCCGGGGTGGCGAAGTCCGGTGTGAGCGCCAGTGGCTCCAGAGGTGGCGCCGGAACGACGGTGACCTCCGGGACCGGCGGACGCGCCTTCGTCCCCTTCACCTCGATCGGGGCCGTCCAGCTGCGATACTCGGCCATCCTGCTGACGTCGAACCGGCTGCCGCCACTGGGCCGACCGCCATGCATCCGCGCGATCGCCGCGGCTTCCCGGCTCACCGCCTCGATCTGCCGGTGACCCGCGGTGTCGACCGGGTAGGGCCCCTCGTCGAGCGCCATCACCAGCCAGCCACCGTCCGGGTGCGGACGGGCGAAAACGCAGGGGAACCCGTACTCCGCGAGTTGCTCGGCGAACGCCTGCGCCGCCCCCTCGTCGGGCACGACGAAGTCGTGCATCCCCGCCATCGCGCTCCAACCGGCCACGCGCTCGTCTCCGTCCCGCCGCTTCTGCTGTTCCTCCTGCCAGCCTGCCAGATCGCCCGCGTGCTGCCCGGCCTCCCGCAGAAGGTGAGCTCGGATGACCGAGTCCGTCCTGATAGCTCGTCCGGGTTACTGCGATGGACCCGCGGCGATACCCGGGGATGCGTTGGAAACGCTAACCTTCGGGCCCAACGTCGCGGCCCGAACGGCGGGCGCGGTGGAACGCGAGGTGAACATGAGCCAGTACTTCCAGATTGGCGATCAAGTCCTCTGGAACCCCTCGAACGGAGTCGCCGGCCTGTTCATGCGATCAGCGGAAGCGCTTGCCCCCGAGACAGGATTGCCGACGGGGCTCGGCCCTATGGTGAGCGACGAATGTGAGGTTGACCTGGCCGCCTTCGCAGCCTTCGTGAGTGCGCTAATCGAGCGCTACGAGCGTTCGAACCATCCCATCCTGCACTCACTCATGGAGGGCTTCATAGCGACGGCCCTCGTTCTCGTTGAGCGCGGCGGAGCAAAACTGCCCGTGCCCCATGCGAACGATGGCGGCTGGAGGGATGTGCAGGTGAGCGAACATTCCGCATGGCCACCAGGTGGCCAGGTACGTGATGTTGAGCGATGGGCGGCCCTTTCTGGGCAGCACGCTCGGGCAATGCCGCACTAAGGCTCCTACGACACCCGACCACATGATCAATGGAAGAGCGACACAGACGCGGAGTGCGCCCGGGGCTCAGGTTCCCGGCTGGAGCTGGACGAGGATCATCCAATTGTCCTCATCCTTCATGTAGGTGGCTCGAACCCTGTACCGGCCAGGCTCCAGATCAATAATGAGTCGATCGTCAGGCTCCAGCTCAGCACCGGGAATGGCCGAGTCGAAGAGCACGACCGCCTCCCGCACCTCCCAGTTCAGGTCTTCGTCATCATCCCAATCCGGCTCTGCCGCCAGGGCTCGCTTGGCTGCCGCGACCAGCTCTGCTTCGGAGTATGCGGCGGCCCAGCGCAGGAAGAGGCGTTCGGTCGGCAGATAAGTCGTCAAGGCAGGTTCGTCGCCGAGAACAAGGGCTTGCCGCGCCCCAACGGTGACGGTACCGATGTAGCCCTCAACAGCGCAGGCGCGGCCGTAGTCTCCCCAGGTCTCGACGGCACCATCGTTGTCGTTAACACCCGCCCACGTGTTCAGCTCGGACTGGGGGATGGCGATCAGTGGACCTCCGGCGGTGCTGACCCAGGTATGCAGCACTGATGACCTCGCTTTCGATGCATGATCGTTCTTGGGGGGACAAGGTACCCGCAGCAGTCAAATCCTCGAAGGGCGCACAGGCGACCCGCTGTCTCCCTATGGCCGAGTCAGCGCCCACATGCTTAGCCACGCGATCTGAGAACACCGTTATCCGGCTCTTCCATCGCCCCCGACCACGAATGGAGACCAGCCATCACCAAGCGGTCGTGGGGCGGCGGCGCGAGCACCGATCCGGTCGCGATCCCCGCCGGCATCGGTCGGTTCATCTCGCCCCACCGCCTTGCCGAGAGAATCTCTCCCTTCGATGCTATCCAGCTCACCGACGCCCGAGCTCAGTGCTGTCCGACGTCCCCGCGTGGGAGCGTTGGCCCGCAATGAGGACCCTGCTGCGGACTTTCAAGCGCTGATCCGCCCAATCCAGTCACGTGTTCTGAGACCTGATCGGAACCGATCACTGCCGATGATGGCCGTACGCGGTGACCCGCTGTTGGACGGCTCAAGGTTGGGCGGCGGCCATGACACCGTGTACGGCCTGATCGATGCGCTGAGCGGCCTGGTCGGGGTCGGGCTGGCCGGCATCCAGCCAGGCGATGACGGCCTCGAGTGTCAGGGTGGGGATCAGGTTCGCGGCCCAGTCCAGCCAAGGGCCCGCAGGGATCCTCCTGGCCAGGTTGCGGCGGGCGACCTCACGAGAAGCGGAGGTCATGGAGTCGATCAGCTCGCGGAAGTCGGGCTCGCGGGCCGCGTAGCGGAACAGCAGCCTGAAGCCGTCGGGATCAGCCGCGGCAGCGCGCACGAGGGCAGGGAGGGCGCGCTCGTCGAAGTCGTCGGTGCCAGTGGCCTCGGCCAGCCGCACGCACGCCCGGTCGAGCACGGCTCGGTACAGGTCGGCCTTGGAGTCGAAGTGCCGATACAACATCGCCCGGGTCAGTTCGGCCTCGGCGGCGATGTCGTCAAGGCCGGTGGCGGCGTAACCGGCACGGGCGAAGGCGCGGGTGGCAGCGTCCAGGATCTGCTCACGCCGCTCGGCGCGCCGCAGCCGCCGCACCGGTGAAGCCGGGACGGCCTCAGAGCCGGTACCGCCTGCTTCGGGGTTGCTCATCCCACCTCCGCTTGTAGAAGAAGAAGTATACATGTAGCTTTTTAGACACCGAAGTATACAAATCTGCGTCTACCTCTTGGGGGAGTCGTGTCCGAACCCGTCCGGCTGCCGTTCCAGCAGCCCGGCCCGATGCAGCCGGCGCCGCTGCTGCGCCGGCTGCAGGCCCAAGGCCCGATCCACGCCATCCGCACCGCCGTCGGCGACCCGGCCTGGCTGGTGACCGACTATGAGCAGGTACGTGCTCTGCTGGATGACGACCGGCTCGGCCGCGCCCACCGCGAGCCCGAGCGCGCCTCCCGCACCGGTGAGTCAGCACTGTTCGGCGGCCCGCTGGGCGACTTCGACACCGAGCAGGCCGACCACCGGCGGATGCGCTCGCTGCTGCAGCCGCATTTCTCGCCCAAGCGCATGCGCGCGCTGCGCGGCCGGGTCGAGACGCTCACGGCGAACCTGCTGGACGAGATGGCCACCGCCGGCCCACCTGCCGACCTGCACGCCGCGCTCGCCCTGCCGCTGCCGATCGCGGTCATCTGCGAACTCCTCGGCGTCCCGTTCGAGGACCGGGCGCAGTTTCGCGCCTGGACGCAGGCTGCCGCCGACATCACCGACCGGGCCCGCTCCGAGCAAGGGCTGGCCGAGCTGTTCAGCTACGGGCAGCAATTGGTGGCCCGCAAGCGCGCCGCCGGGAAAGTGGACGCCGATGTGATCTCCCGGCTGGCCGCCACCGACGGCGTCAGCGACGACGATGCCGCCGCGATGGGCATGACTCTGCTGTTCGCCGGGCACGAGACCACGGTCACCGTGATCGGCAACGGCGCACTGTGGCTCCTGACCACCCCCGGCCAGTGGCAGGCCCTCGTGGACGACCCATCCCGGATCGACGCTGCCGTGGAAGAGATTCTGCGCGCGCCTGGTCTGGGTGGCAGCGGCATCCCCCGCTACGCCCGCACCGACCTGGAGATCGCCGGAGCCCACGTCCGAGCCGGGGACCTGGTGCTGCTGGACACCGGCGCGGCCAACCACGACGCCGCCGTCTTCGCCGACCCCGACCGCTTCGACCTCGACCGGCCGCCGGCGCCGCACCTGACCTTCGGCCACGGCGCCCGCTACTGCATCGGCGCGCCACTGGCCCGCATCGAGCTGCAGGTCGTCTTCTCCCAGTTCGTCACCCGCTTCCCCGCCCTGAAGCTTGGCTGCGCGGTGGAGGAGCTGACCTTCAACCCGAACGTGCTCACCGGCGGCCTCACCGCCCTGCCCGTCACCTGGTGACGACCATGGTGAGGACGACCGTACGGCGGCCGGTCTTCGGCCGGATGTATCCCAAGATGGCCGCCGCCATGGACGAAGGCGGCATGGCCGAACGCCGCCAATCGCTGCTGTCAGGCCTGACCGGTGAGGTGGTCGAGGTCGGCGCGCCGGTCGCCGTCGAGGTGGTGCCCGGCCTGGCCGAACACCTGCCCCTGACCGATCGCAGCGTGGACGCGGTGGCGTTCTGCATGGTGCTGTGCCCGCTGCCCGACGTCGGTGCTGCTCTGGCCGAGGCGCGGCGGATGCTCAGGCCAGGTGGGCAGGTGCGCTTTCTGGAGCACGTACGCGCTGACACGCCCGGTCTCGCTCGGGTGCAGGATGTGCTGGATGCCACCATCTGGCCGCACCTGGAGGGCGGCTGCCACATCGGCCGCGACACCCTGGCGGCGATCGAGCGTTCAGGTTTCATCCTGGGGGACGTCGAACGTTTTCTGTTCCCGCAGGTGCGTACCCCGTTCTCCTTCCATGTCCTCGGCACGACCACGCTCGGCGTCAGCTGATCAGATGGCAGGGATGGTGCTGTGGGCGGCCCGGGCGAGCAGGGTGGCTGCGAGCACGGCGGCCGTCCAGTCGATGACGAAAAGGCGTCCGTCGTCGTCGATCAGGTTGAGGGAGGTGCAGGTCGCCGTGGCAGATCACTCTGCGAATGCTTGACCAGCGGGCGACGCCGGCCGAGATCGCTCGCTTGATCAGCCCCAGCTGATCCGTTCCTCCAACAGCGCCTGCTGGGCCGGGTCGGCGGTCAGCTCCAGCGCCCGCTCATCGGCCCGGCGTGCCTCGTCGCGGCGCCCCAGCTCGCGCAGCGGCTCGGCCAGGATGGCGTGGAACAGGGGGTAGCGCTCCAGCCCCGGGCCGAGCACCTTCAGCTCCACCAGCGCGGCCTCCGCCCCTTGCACGTAGCGCACCGCGATCGCCCGATGCAGGCGGGCGACCGGCGACGGCGCCAGGTACAGCAGCATGTCGTACAGCATCACGATCTGCGGCCAGTCGGTGCCGGCGAAGGTCTTGGCCTCGGTGTGACAGGCCACGATCGCCGCCTGCACCTGATACGGCCCCGGCCGGTGGTAGGTGCGCGCGGTACGAGTCAGGAGCGCGGTCGCCTCCTCGATGGCCTGCCGATCCCACAGCGAACGGCATCACACGTGGTCGCTTGCCTTGGCGTCAGCCAGCGGGCGCGCCAGGCGCGCACCACCCCTGACTGAGATCATCCCGGAGCTGGAGGCCCCATTAGGCATGGTTGTACGGTGGCCGCCATGGATGCGTCGTATACCGCTGATGCTCGTGGGATCAGGCAGACCTATGTACCACGTCGAGGGCAGGCGGACACCGTCCAAGGCGAGCTGTTGCGTGCGGGTGGAGAAGCTTCGAGATGAGGCGCAGCGCAACGGCAACGTCAACTGGGACGAGCACTATGAACGTCTCCTGGCCTACCTGCACGCGACGCTCACCGGGTCGGGGCTATTCACCGAGGAGACCTTGGCGGAATTGGCCATGGACCTGGATCGCCTGGCGGACTTCGAACGCCCCCTCACAAATGACGCGCCTTTCGACCGCATCACGTACCGCGTCGTGGACTGGTGCCGCGCCCAGCCAGAGCCGGCTCGGCACGAGCAGGACCCACATCTGCAGCGATGAGCATGGCCTCGCCAGATCGGCGGCGATCAGCCACGTTTCCAGGGTCCTATTCGATGAGCGTCCACCCCTGGCTCTGGGCCCTGATCAACTCTCGGATGAGGCCACGTGTATTTGGGTCCCGTTCCGCGATCATTCGTAGGGCGCCAGTCGCCTGCCCTACTCGCTCGACGATCGCCGCGATGACATCGATCGTCTCTCCCTGCTGGCCGGTGTACGCCTCGAAGCCTGGCTCGGGCTGAAAACAGCCCCACCAATCGAGCAGAACGCAAAGAGCAGCCTGCCTCGGCGGCCCCGGATGCTTGACGATGATCTCCAATAACACGTCGGTTCCTGCGACGGCTGCCGGATAGAGCGTTCCTGCGTGATCGTTTCCTACGACTGATCGAACGCCGCCTCCTTGGTTCAGGTCATTACAAGTACACCTGAGCAAGTTGGCGAAGGCCTCCGCGACAGCTTCGGGCCGGTACCACCTCGGTCCTGGGATCGACGCCCAATCCACGGCTTGAGGATGCATGGGGCTAGCGTAGGTAATGCCCGATTTCAAAGCTTCTTGGCCGGGAAGGTAGACCTTCGCTATCAGCTTGGGAATTGTCGGGATCACGCCTCGTAGCGTGGCCGAGCTGGCCGTTGGGCCGTTCCTGAGTGACCGTGGTTGCCCCCTCATCACCCTGGCTAATGGCACGACGATCAAAGCTCTGAGTTGGGCTCGGCGGGGACCCGGCGGCGATGGTGCGAAGTCGTTCGATCTCGGCGAAGATCACTTGATCGCTGAGCACAGACCGGGCAGTGAGCCCTTGGGGCCCCGGTTCGCTGTGGTACTTGCGAAGAGAGAAGCAGAGGCCGGTTCGAAGGTTTGCTAGTTCCCGGCGGAGCGCGTCGCATTCGGTGATCAGCTCGTCTACGTCGTCCAAGGTGAAGAGTGTCTTGGAGAGACCTTCTATGGTCCAGCCGCGCTGGCCGGGTTCCCAGAAGATATCGATCTCGATGCCTTACGCGGAGATACCAACCCTCGGCGTTGACGTCGACCACGACGGGGGGTTTCGTCGGGCAGGCCGGTGAGGTAGTTGAGGAGTTGGCGGACGGTGAGCATAGGCGCAGGGTGGCACGGATTGCGCACCTGCGTACACCCGACCCGCCTGATCATCCTGTCTGCCGTCGTCCCGCCCGAAGGGGAAGCGGGCCGGGGCCACGGGGACAAGGTGGAGCGCCCCACCGGACGAACGACCTTGGCTCCGTGGCCCCGGCCCGCTCGGCGTAGCCCGGGACGATGGCGGGCGGGATGATCAGGCTTCTGCCTCAGCCACCTATGGACCCCGCCCTCCGCACCTCCGATCATCCTGGAGCCGGAGTGCCCCCGCCGGAGGCATGATCTTCACTAGTCGTCCTGAGCAGAGCCTGGTCGGGACGCTTGGATATTGAACGCGTCTTTCGTCGGAACCGTGCTGAATCACGAGCTGTAAGAAGCTCCGTGACCAGGGCCTTTGCCTCTACTTCGGTGATCTCCCAGTTGGTTCGCTCAGAGCTACGGGGTATGTAGTGAGGTTCCAACTGCGCCAATGCCTCAATCGCCACCTGCTGTGCCTCGATGAAGCGCTCCAAGCCGCGTTCGGCCAACTGGTTCGAAAGCTCTTGTGCTCGTTCGACATCGCCACCGAGTGCGTCCGGCGCGACGCTGACCGGACGGTATCGAACCACCTGAGCCGTGCGGATCGCTGCGATTGCGTTGTCGAATGCAGTCCTTCGGGCGCTCGCACGGCTGAGTCGCGCATTGACCCACGGAGCTAGGAAGCCCCCAAGCAGGGCGCCTAACAGTCCGAAAACAGGTGCGATCCATGTAGCGAGAGTGCTGCTTGTTCCCATAGACGCGAATTCTGACAGCGAGTCGCTGGCATCTGGGCTGAGCCTGAGATGACACGCGGCCCGCGCGTCGCGCGCGAGAACGGCCTCCAGGCCGCACGCGCAGCGTGCGGGCGTGCGCGGGCCGCGTGGCGGCGCGCAGCGCCGCCGCTTGACGAGCTCGGCGGAGTATCCCGCCGCACCTACTACCGCTGACGTGAGATCGGTAAGGCACCGGAGGGCATCCGCCTGCCCAACGGCGAACTCCGCATCTACCGCAGCGATCTCAACGCCTGGCTCGGATCCTCCGGAGCGCCGCATGACGACCTCGTACCGCCCGCGAACTCCGCACGGTCCTACGCAAGTGCCTTCTCTTGCCCGAGGACAAGCGGCCAGAGGTGCCACAGCAACATGCCGCTGCCGCCGCCTGGATGAAGGCAGCCTCCCTCGATCTGGCCGGCCTGGAGGAGGCCAAGACCGTAAGACTCGCTCTCCAAGCCCTGACGTTGTGCCTCGATGGCAAGGCGGCGGCCTCGACGACGATCGCCCGCAAGCGCGCCGTCTTCCACGCTCTCCTGGAGTACGCGGTGGAGCTGGAGGAGCTTTCGGCAAATCCGCTGCACAAGGTCAAGTGGAAGCCGCCCAAGACCACCGAGACCGTAGACCCGCGCGTCGTGGTGAACCCTCGGCAGGCACAAGAGCTGCTGACCGCGGTGACCTACGTAGGGCGACGAGGCAGGGGCCGGCGGCTGATGGACCGACAGCGGGGACGCCCACGAAGAACGCGGCCTCAAGCATCGAGGTAGACAGGATGTCCGCCCAGTGCCCATCCCGCCAGAGCTGGTCAAGATCCTCCGCGAGCACATCGCCGAGTACGGGACCGCCAAGGACGGACGCATCTTCCGCAGCGAACGGGGCGGCGTCGTCGCCTCCACCGCCTACACCGAGGTCTGGCAGGACACCCGCCTCCTGGCCTTCACACCCGCCCAGGTCGCCTCCCCGCTCGCCAAGCGCCCCTACGACCTCAGGCATGCGGCCGTCTCCCTCTGGCTCAATGCGGGTGTCTCAGCCCCGGATGTGGCCGAACGAGCGGGCCACGGCGTCGACGTTCTCCTGAGGGTCTACGCCAAGTGCATCGACGGCCAACAGGAGATCGCCAACAAGCGGATCAGCGACGCCCTAGCCGCATGACCACGTCCCAGCCGCACCCAGAGCCCCGGCCCACCACCGGGGCTCTTCTACTTGGCCGCGTATTGGCCGTAACCAACGGCCGACCTGCGGAAACGCGCTCAAGATCATTGCACGTATATTGGTGGACCAGCGACAACGGGCCGCTCAGAGCGGCATCTGGCTGCATACCCTTGAAACGCAGAAGAGGCCCCGAAGGGCCTCTGAGCTGCGCTTACTGCGTGTGGCAGGTGCAAGGTTCGAACTTGCGTAGGCTGAGCCGACGGTTTTACAGCGGACCGATGGTTCAGACGCCGGGTGCTCTACGACCTGCGGTTCTGCCGACCGCGGCACCGACAGTCCCGCACTTCATCCCGCGCATATCCCGGATCTTGAATCTCGGCCTTGTTCTGGTGTCCTAGGAGAGACTTGAACCGTTCGCCTACCTCCTGAGCCACCTTGAGGAGCCTTGGCTGGAGCTCGACCCATCGGTCTAGCAGACCACTTCTGGCGAGGCTTGCGCATCCCACCCTGCCTACATCGGGAATTGTTTAGAGTCACCGCATGCAGGTCGATCAGTATGTATATTTCGCGCTCAAGAGTGAGCATGTGTCCGCTGCGGAGATGGCGGCACGGCTCGGCCTTGAGCCTGACGTGGTCACGGTCCGAGGCAATAGAAGGCTGGAACCGCCGCACCCGGCCGTTCATATCTGGCAGGTCAACGGCCCACGGTCCTCAGAGCGGCCGGTGGATGACATGATCTTGGCCCTGGTCGGCCGGCTGGAACCCTACGCCAAGATGATCGGCGCGGTGGCCGAAGAACTTGATCGGCATGAACCTGGACACACGGCGACCCTTCAGGTGGTTCGATTCTTTGGCGATGAAGAGGACGGGGTCGCGGCCCCGGTGGTGCCGGCGCTTCCAAGCACCCCGGCGCGGCATCGGCCACTGGGATGGCATCTGGATCGGCGAGTCCTGGACTTCTTACAGATCACACGTGCCGAACTCGACGTCGATGAGTACGGAGACAACCTGTAGCAGAGCGTTGGGAATCGAGCCCGCGGTGGTCAACTTGGGAACTGCAAGAAGTCCCGGCTCACCGATCGCTCCCGGCCACTTACAGTCACCAACCGCAGGCGGACGATCGTAAGTGCAGTACCCACTATCGACAGTTTTACAGCTCGTGACCGTTCCTACCGCCTCAATGCTTCTGACCTGCTGTGCTGTCTTGTCAGAATGCCTCGACCCAGCAAGATCATTGCACGCATATTGCACGGCTCCCCGGACGCCACCGTGAGACCCTGGAACCTGTGGATCAACCCGCTGAGGCAGTCTTCCCAACAGACAAGCTAAGCGCGCTTCGCCTTGGCAGGACCCTCGTCGCCGAAGTCGAAGCGGGCCAGCCGCAGTATCGGGCATGGATCGAGATCCGCCCACTGCGAACCGAAGCCGACGATACCGCCCGACGAGAAGGCTGGACACGTAACGGCGAGAGGCGCGGCTTCCAACTGACACACTGCGAATACGTCATCGAGCATCTCGACAGCTGGGACTACGACATAGGACGCGACGAAATCAAACGCATCGTCGCCACCGACGAGGCTGACCTCCTGACCTTGCTCCAAGAGTGGGGTGTAGCACCCGAGCGGTTCGCCTATCCCTGGAACACGGACTTTCCGGCGTAGCTGGCGCCTTCGAGATGGAGCCTGCAGCCGTCGGATTAGAAGTGGATCGTCGTTCCTTGCTCCCATGGCGGTTTGACCTGCGGCAGATCTCTCGCTTCCACACGGCTGAGGGCGGATCATTCCGAGTATGTTCCGGATCTTGCCGGGATACACCTACGAGTAGAAGCCTCGCCCGTACTCCTTCCGAGACTTTCCGAAGGCATCCGGCCGGGCCTCACGGAGGGCCTCATAGCGCTCCGCGAACCTGTCGATAGCTTCGGGGATCGAATCGCCGAACTCCTGCCGCATGATCAACAAAGCCTGGATGATGCGTTCGTTGACGATGTGATCGTCTATGATCGTCCACAGATCTCCCACAAGAGCATTCTCTCGGACTATCAGCTTGGGAACTGCAAGGATCACAGCTCATCATGGCCCTGAGCTGGCCGGCTGGCCGGTCGTGAGTGACCGTGATTGCACCCTCGTCACCCTGTCTAATTGCACGCTAATGTACGACGATCAGCCAGCGACCTGGGGTTCTCGCGCGACGCGCGTACCTTTCCCGTCTGATCATCCCGGGCTCGCAGCTGGGTTCTAGGTGGGACGATCCTTCGGGGATTGGTAGCCGCTTCGACGTCAGAGCTGCTCGCGTTCCCAGGACGGCCCCGCGATGTTCGGCGGCGTAGTCACCCAGCCCTTGACGGAATGCCAAGTGGCGGGCCACTCATGAGGAGGACGCGCCAGGATCGCGCAGACCTCACGCGCCAGTTCGGTCGGGCTACGGCCGCGCCAGGGAGTGGCGACGAAGATCTGGTAGTCATCCTCGATCTCAAGCCAGACGTCGAACAGATCAGGACCTCGGGGGACGGCTCTCTTGGCGCTGAGGCCGTAAGTCAGCAGTCGGTCATGGTCAATGCTCGTCAGGACCAGCCGCCCCGCGGTGCGCATCGGGGTCTCCCACGAATGATCCGCGGCGACCCGCGCGACCTCCAGCTCGTACTGAGTGGCCGAGAAGCAGGCGCCTCGGTCCGCGGGCACCTCTCTCGACCATTCCCAGCGCACCAGGTCCCCATCACGGGTGATGGTGACGTCCGTGCCCCCGCAGTCGTAGACGCCGCATGCGCCGCAGCGAGCGATCGCGACAGTGTGCGGCCGGGAATCGGCCAGCAGTCGATCGGCCGGGACCAGGACGTCGTACGGATCCATCCCCAGCCCCGCCCCGGCGGAGGTCATCTCCGCTCCGTTGACGTAGACCTGCAGTTGGAATGATTCGCTGCCTGGCCTGCTGGACGCGGGCGCGACCGCCAAACGGAGAAGGTCGACGCCCAGTTCTCCGCCGTTCCCGTTCACACCACTCATGATCCACCATCACGACGGCCTGACCGCCCGCTTTCAGCGATAACCCTGTGGGGACGTGCAAGCCTGATCATCTACCAGCGATCCGCCTGGGCTCGGGCCACGCAGAGAGACACACGTAATCCGGTGGGCCGGGGCTGAGGAACGAAGCCCCGGACCTTCGATCGCCCCCAACCATGTCCGGCGAACAGCCATGCAGTGGCGATCGTAGGGCTGCATCTGTGCGGTGGCGCGGCAACCCCGGTCGGAGCGTTCGGTCCGTACGGTGGGGCGGCGTGCGGTGGCCGGCCCGGTATCCCGCCGCCGTCCGGGACCGGCCCCCAGGCCGCACGCCCGGACGGCGGGCGGGCGGAGGGCCGGGAGTACGGCGGCGCGCCGCGCCGCCGCCTTGATCCCTATAAGCAGAATTCGGCAAAGGAGCACGAACGATACAACGAACAGCCGCCTGAAATCGATTGAAAACCAGACGGCACGGAGTGCCACAAGGCTCGAGGATCCGAATCGGCCCAACAACATAATCTCTCGCCTCTGAATGCGGATCTGACAGTTAGAGCGCACTAACTAACCATTGGCGGATCCTCCGACGTAAGCACTGCAGCCGCAAAAAGCTTTCGGAGCTTCCTAACGAGAGGATGTTCAGATCCGAGCATCCTCGTCTCTATCTCCAAAACCTCCGCATACTCCTCTTGAGCTTCGGCGTAACGTCCCTGTTTTATTACCACACGCGCTATATCCCAGCGAGTAGCCAACGTGTCAGGGTGATCGTCACTAAGGACCCGCCCCTGGACATCCAGGACCGCGCGAAACTCTCCCTCAGCCTCGGAATACCGCTTCCGCAACTCAAGCACTTTTGCCATATTGCACCGCGTATCTAAGGTGTCAGGATGCTCGATACCAAGAAACCTTTCTTGGATCTCTAGGACAGCACGAAACTCCTCCTCAGATTCGTCATACCGTCGCAGCTTCGACATCACTCTTGCTATATCGCAGCGCGTAGTTAACGTGTCGGGGTGCTCAGTATCAAGGACGCCTTCCTGGGCATCCAGAGCCGCGCGAAGCTCCTCCTCGGCCTCGGCGTACCGTCCCTGCGATTCGAGCACTCTCGCAACATTGCACCGCGTATTCAAGGTGTCAGGATGCTCGATACCAAGAAACCTTTCTTGGATCTCTAGGACAGCACGAAACTCCTCCTCGGACTCGACACGCCGTCCCCGCTTCGACATAACTCGCCCGACGCCAGAGCGGGTAATTAGGGTGTCAAAGTGCTCAACGCCGAGGATACGTTCTTGCATATCTAGGATGGCTTGCAGCTCTTCCGCAGCTTCCGCATACCGCTCCTGAAGCTCGATCGTCATCGCTATTTCATAACGTGTGGTTAACGTATCAAAATGCTCTGAGCCAAGCACGCGATTTTGCATCTCGAAAACGGCTTTATATTTCTCCTCCGCCTCGACATATCGCCCTTGCCGATAGGTCAGTCTCGCTATATCGCAACGGACGCTCAGGGTGTTAGGATGCTCTACACCCAGAACTCGTTCTCGGGCCTCAAGAACTTTCTGAAACTGATCATAACTTTGATGATATCTATGCTGCCTGGCCGCTGTTAGCGCTATAGCGTGTACTGTCGTCAATGTGTCCGGATGCTCAGAACCCAGCACTCGTTCCCGCGATTCAAGAACCTGCCGGAACTGTTCTTCAGCCTCGTTATGCCGCCGCTGCCCCCCCAACATCCGCGCGACTTCATGCCAAGTTCTAAGCGTGAACGGATGTTCAGCGCCCAATACTCGCGCCTGTATCTCAAGGACAGCCCGGTACTCCTGCTCAGCCTCAGAATAGCGCCTTTGCCCTGCCACGGTAACGGCTAACGCATGCCGGCTGGTTAGCGTGTCGGGATGCTCAGCTCCTAATACACGCTCCCGAATTTCCCGAACTGTACGAAACAAATCTTCGGCCTCACTGTGGCGTCTTTGGCCAGCCACAGCAACCGCTATTGCATGCCCAGTGGTCAACGTATCGGGGTGCTCAGCCCCTTGCACCTCGGACTGCTTCGCAAATATGGCACGAAACTCATGTTCAGTTTCGGCATACCGTCCCTGCAACGCTATCGCAACTGCAAGATTGCGGCGCGTTTCTAGCGTATCAGGATGCCCTACCCCTAAGATTTTTTCACGAGACCGAAGAATGACACGGTGTTGATTCTCCGCTTGGCGATAAAGTCCTTGAGCATTCGCTACGCGTGCGGCCAGATGAGCCACTTCAGCAAGGGAACGTATCGCTGTAGTCGACGGGCCCGGTTCAACAGGCAAGGCGTGGAACAACGACCATATATGCGGCATCATGGACTGCCATAGGCGCCAGGTTGCAGGATCTTCTGGCCCTTTGTCTGCGAAATGGCTCGGAAGGTTCGCTAGAAGTTGCGCTAATACGATCTGATACTTGTCATACTCTACTCTGTCACCCTGCCGACCAGTGACTCGCACCAGCGGATGCAGGCTTAGCGTCGCAGGATCAGACGATATATCTAGGTCAAGCAGGCCGAAATTGGCCAACTCGGTCAAGGATTGCCAAATTTGCACACCAGTGATTCCGGTAAATGCTGGCAAGTCCTTCATAACGGACGGAAATAGAACTAATTCATAAGGTATAGGCGCATCCTCCATAGTTGACAGAAGTCGCAATAGGGCGCGAGCATAGCTGGTGCCATTCGTTTCAATATAATCTAGAGAATGCTCCCAAGGCCAACGGATTATTTCTTGGGACTCTTCTTCTGAAAGACCCTCACTCGACGCAATGCTCGCCATCTCTGCATGGCCCACAACAAGCGCATCAAGATAATCCTTGAAAGAGCGCGGTGGGGGAGTCTCCGTGGATTGCGATGCGAAGACAGCTGGAATAGCTCTAATTCTTGCTAGATAAGATCCAACGAGACGCAACCCCAATGGCAAGAACCCCAATTGGGCAGCTAATGCTAAAGCTTCAGAACGAGTTCCCGCCTCTACGCCCGCATAGTCGATTAGCACCTGAGCGGCATCATCGGCGTCTAGTGGTGCTATAGCATGCAGCCGAACCCAAGCGCCCCAAGTACTACGCCGCCCATCTCGGCTGGTCACGAGCACCATGCCCGCGACCCCACGAAGCGGCCGAATCCAACCAGTACCCTCGGCCACTCTCCTGCCAGCCAATTTCAGCATAGCTAGATCGTCAGCATTATCTACTATTAGCAGCCATGGTGACTCTCGAGTGGTAAGCCGCGACCAGAGTAGATCCGCGATATCGGCCCGGCTCAGATCATGAGCAGGCACTCCTACTCGATACGCAAGAGCCTGCATACCTGCGCTGAACTGCACTTTGTCGGCGGCCGTCAGCCACCATACCTCTACATCACGCTCCTGCATCCTGTAGGCAAATTCCAGCGCCACCCGACTCTTACCAATGCCACCCAACCCATGCAACACATGCACCCTTGGTGCTTCGGAAAATGCCTCCCAACTATCCTCTAAGGTAGTCAATAGCAAATCACGCCCTCGCAGTCGGCGCTCCTCGCTCCGCTGACCCAACGGAGGATGTAGCGAGATCGCTGCTTGGGCAGAGCCGTGGCCTGGCATACCAAAGTTGATAATTTGCACGCCTTGGCCCTGTACTGCTTGCTGCGCGTGATCGAGGGCCTCGGCATGCATATCCCATGAACTTGGGACTGACCCTTCAGAGTCGGACCCTTCCTTCATTGCGGCGAATTGAAGGTATTGGTCTGTACACCCTGCCCTTGTACAGCCTGCTGCGCCTGCCCAAAGGCAACCGCGTTGAGCTGAGTCTGCCCGGCCGACATTACCTGATGGCCTGCTTGCGCTACTAGTGCCTGAACTGCCGAAACTAGTTCCTCATCTACACGTAGCGCCTTACCAATCTGCACACGCAGGGCTGCCTGCAGATCAGCATTTTCCGGATCAGTGGCCAAATCGCGAACCGCTTCAGGCGCATCTGCTTCGCTCTCGGCTGTACCAAATATCCTTTGAAGAATCCGGCGTCCCCACCCTACTGTCGCATCGGCCGCCTCGTCATTGGCTCTGGCCAACACCGCTGCCCCATACGTATTAACGGCTGCGACTACGTACGGCGATACCTGTGCCACCAGTTCGGATAGGTCTGCGCTCACCTACGAGCCTCCTTGCCCGGTTGCGACTTGACAGCTACGCGGTCATGTTGCCTACGCATCTGAATCTAGCTCGCCGGCGCACGCGAGAACACCTAAACATTCCAATTACGCCTGTGATTACGGACGTGTGGCTGGGTGGCTGTTGAGTCTCAGCTTGTCTGTGGGCGCTCGACACGTGCTCCAATGGAGCGACGTGCCTGAACCCTGTAGTGAGGGTTTTCCAACCTGAAGCAGCAGGTCAGAGGGCCTGATGACAGCAACATGTTGATCGAGAAACAAAGAAGACCCTGCTAGGGGGTTGTCGACCAAGATCAACACGTCCTCCAGGGGATTCGAACTGCTGTTCTGTGTGCTGCGCTGTCGTTGTCATCTCGAACGCTGTTCATGCACCGTGCGATGTGACCGTCTAGCTGGAATGCATGTACCTCGGAATAGCAAGGCGGTAGCTTCACGGTGTGGCTGATGACGCTGAGCTGACGCGCTGGGTCGTGCATGGGGAACGGCTGATCTACGACAACCGGTGGATTCGGCTGGGCCTGGCCGACGTGGAGATCCCGGGTGGGGAGCGGTTTGAACATCATGTAATCCATATGGACCGGGCGGCGATCGCGGTCGTGCTGGATGAGCAGGATCGGGTCTTGCTGATGTGGCGGCATCGGTTCGTGTTCGATCGGTGGGGGTGGGAGCTTCCTGGCGGGCTGGTCGAAGCCGGCGAGGATCCGATGGTGACCGCTGCCCGGGAGGTGGAGGAGGAGACCGGGTACCGGCCCAAGAACGTCGAGCGCCTGGTGAGCTACCAGCCGATGGCTGGCATGGTGGATGCCGAGCACCTGCTCTACGTGGCGCGCGGGGCCGAGCTGGTGGGCACGCCTGAAGGCGAGGTGGAAGCCGACCGGATCGAGTGGGTTCCCATGGCGGAGGTTCCCAGCATGATTGCCGGCGGGGACATCTGGACGTCCGGGACATTGATCGGGTTGCTTCAGGCTCAGGTGTGGCTCAACGGCCGAGCGCGCGGTTGACGGCTTTCGACAGTTCGTCGATGCGGCGGCGCTGTCTGCGACTGCCGGTCATGGTGGCCAGTTGCTGAGCGCGTTGGATGTGGGGTTGGGCGGCTTCGGGGTCGCCGACGGCCAGGAGGGCATGGCCGAGGTCGCAGCGGACGCCGGATTCGGCTCTGTTGTAGGTGCCGTCCATACCGGCGAGGGCCGACCGGAGGTCTTCGGCGGTGTCTGGGTCGCCGAAACGTACGAGACAGTTGCCGCGCCAGCGGGCTATGTGGTGGGCGTTGATGGACAGGTACGGCATTTCCGCATCGCCGTCCCCTTCGGGAAGGAGGGCGGCGGCCTGGTCGAGAGCCGCGCGGCAGGTGGTCTCGTCGCCGAGGATGGCGGTGGCTTCTGCTTCGGCTGCTGAGAGCCAGGTGCGGAGGCGAGCCGGCAAGTGGCCGCCGTGCTGCTCGTGAACATGCTGCAGGAGTTCGGTGGCTTCGGCGGGGCGGCCGAGCTCCATGAGGACGTACGCCTGTTCGCCAGAGACGTAGGCCAGCAGGGCCACGTCGTCAGCCTCATATGCGGCGGCCTTGGCGCGCTCGTAGTGCGTCCAGGCGTCGTTCAGGGCCAGGGTGTTGATGGCCTGCCATCCCGCGAGTGAGGCGGTTTCGGCGAGTAGGTGCGCCAGGTCGGCGCGTAGGCCAGGGCGGATGGCGTGGCGGTGGGCGCGCTGGATCTGGGCCATCTGGGCGTGCATCTTGTCGGCGATGGCAGGACCTCCGAGACGGCGGTCCAGCAAGCGCAGGTTGTTCGTGTCAGTGCGAAGGATCATGACCGTGGTGGGGTCGACTGCTGCGGCGGCGTCCAGGCGGCTGATTAGTTCGGTGGTTTGTTCCTCGTGTTCGTCGTCGTGGTCGCCAGTAGGTGAGGCGATGTCGAGCGGGGCCAGGCCGAGGAGCATGCGGGCGTGATCGGGCAGGCGTAGGCCAGAGGCGATGCGCTCGATGACGGCGAGTTCTTTGATCGTTCCGTTGCCACGGAGGATGGCGTTGACGCGGGGCTGACCGAGGCCGGTGGCGGTGCCGATGCGGACCTGACTCGCGCCGTATTTGACCGCAAGACCGAAAAGTCCGGCAATGTCGCGCTCTCTGAGAATTTCCCGGGTCTGTTCCTGTTCCCAGACAACGGCGGGTAGCTCAATTGGGTCGAACGCGCCATTCTGCATTGCTGACCTCCGGCTTTGTCAATGTCCGGATGATGCATTGCCGTGTGGCGGAGCCTATATCCCATCGTCGTATACCAGCGCGGGATAGGTAAGAAAAGTATCGGCAACCATGCTGTCCAGCATGACAACGCCAGTCAGATGCACAGAGTGCGAGGGACGGGGCTGGAAGATCGTCACCCGGCGCGGCCACGTGGCGGCTTCGGGGCTGGGTCTGGCGGCATCCGCCCAAGAGGACTGCCTGCACTGCCCGGGGCCGGCCGAGACGCCTCAGGAGCGGTTCGAGTGGGAAGTCCGCATCACCTCGGAGCAGGGTGAGGCCCTGGGACCGTGCGGGTCCTCTGCCTTCCAGGCCACCGCGATGGACGAGTTGCGCAAGGCAATGCGGGGCATGCCGGGTGACGCCTCTATTCGAGGCAACATCGTGCGCAAGGTCTTCGACTTCGGCGCGGGTGCGGATGGCTGGTCAAGCCGTCATATCTTCCGGGCATATCTTGACCCAGCGGGTTCCGTACTATTTGAGCGGGTCGCCAAATGATCGCCCCCATGATGATCGGTACAGATCCCTGCCGGTCGGCCGAGCTCCTGCAAGAGGCATTGCGTCACGACGGAATAAAGGCCGATGTCCACGACGGTTATGGGCTGGCGTTGGTTTCGGTCTGGGTGGGCCTGATCGTATGGTGCGACGGTGGGCGCTTTTGGTGGCGTACCGGGTGGAATGCCGGTCGTCGACGCGTCATTTATGCCTGGCATCCGGCGACTGATCCATTTCGGGCGGCTCGCCGCATCGCTATGCGGTACGAGGAATTGCGCAACCAGCAATGCACTGAGGTGGGCCGACACGAGGCGCCCTCTGCGGAGCCTCAATGAACACGTGGGAGCGTGTTGGGAGCCGCGCAACGATCGTGACCATGGAGCACAGCCCCGCCTCCACGCGGGCCTACCGATCTATGTTGATCGGGCGCGAAGGGCGGGTGGTGGCGGTGCTGCGCGAGGGCAACGTCGCTCTCCTGAAGCTCGACGGCGAGTGGTACGACCTTCCGGAAGGTGCGCAGCGTTGGGCTGTCGCGTGGGATGACCTTGCGATTCATGAACCGACGGGCGAGTCTGAGGTCGCTGTCCAGACGTACGTGGCTGGCTTCACGAGAGAGGGCCGCGTCCTGAAGCAGCACGCCGTCGTGCCTGGAACGAAGCTCGCCATTTGTTCTTCGCCGGTCAAGCCGCTGCCCTTCTGCGGTTGGTCGCTGACCTTCTCCCCCGCTGCCCCTCAGGCGTGCGCGGAGTGCCTCACGCTCCTCGATGCCCTTGATCGAGACGGCAGTAAGGTCACTATGCCCGCACCCTGATGGGGCCTGACAAGCACATCCTTAGCCGGTACTGTGCTTGTGCGCATGAGTGCAAGAGCGAACGGGCGGTTGAGATGAGCATGGACTTCGCCCCACCGAAATACGCCCAGGTGATGCGGGCTATTCAAGAGCGTATCGAGTCGGGCGAGTACGCCCCGGGCGACATGCTGCCGTCCGAAACACAGCTCGTGCGCGAATTGGGCGTTGGCCGAACCACGGTAGTGCGTGCCCTTCAGACGTTGGCCATGCAAGGTTGGATCGAGCGCGAACACGGGCGCGGCTCCTTTGTGAAGGGTCGTCCGGAGAGCGCGGCCGAGCGGGTACGGCCCAGCCAGATGACTACCGAACAGGGCGAGAGCGCCGATGCGGTGGTGGAAGCCGGGCGCGTTCCAGCCCCACGGCATGTAGCGCGTCTGCTGGGGGTTGCCGAGCAAACCCCAGTGATCATGCGTAAGCGGGTGGCTCGACAGGCGGACGTGATCTCGGCCGTGGAGACGGTCTGGGTGCCGCTGGAGCATGCCATCGGCACCGACCTGGACAAGCCCGAACCCTTGCGGCGCGGCATCCGCCAGCACCTCCAGGCCGTCAAGCACCTGCGCTTCGACCACATCACTGAGCGAGTCAGTGCGCGTACGCCCACTCAGGAGGAAGCCGAGCTGCTCGGGTCATCCAACCCGGTCCTCGGCGTGCTGGCCACCGTGCATGACCCGGCCGGCGACGTGCTGATGGTGGCGAGCCTGGCCCTGCCCGGGAGCCTGCACGAGCTCGAAGATGTCTTCAAGGTGAGCTAACTCTTACCCGCCACTTACCAGTCATCCACTTGTGCGGACGAGTTGCAGTCACTTACTCTCAACTCATGCGGACAAGTGGACGAGCGAACGAAGGGCTCTCCACCGCTATCGAGAGGAACAGCATGGCAATCCAGGGACCCATCCCCGTCACGTACAACATGGTCTTCCCGCACGGCTGCTACATCGTCGGCGAGGTCGAGCCCGTCAAGGACTTCGACGCCTCGTCCAACGGCCGGTTCGTGCAGGCCCGCGACAAGCAGACCGCAGAGCTGGTCTGGCAGGTCGCGGTCATGGACGGTGACCCGACCCTCAAGCCCGCCCAGAAGACGGTGGCGGTCAAGATCCTGGCCCCGGTCCAGCCGGTGCCGCCCTCCCCGATGCCGGGCCTGCCGTTCACGCCGGTCGAGTTCGACGGCATCACGATCACGCCGTACGTCAACGCCGCCGGACGGCTCGCGTACTCGATCAAGGTCCGCGAGATGCACGCACCCCGCCAGACCACCCAACCCGCCCAGAGCAAGGCTTCGGCCGGAAAGGACGCCTCCTAAATGACCCGTCGCCGTACCCCGCGCAACAGCGTGATCCGGCTGACCACCGGGCACGCCGCCCGCACCCTCAATCACCCGTACGCCCGCCGTGAGCCCGTCTTGGCGCTCGACTTCGGTGCCACCTCCGTCCTGGTCACCACCAGCGGACCCGTGACCGTGGAGGACCTGGAGTTCGCGCGCCAGCTCGCCCGCGAGGCCCACCGCTTCGCCCGCTCCCTGGAGCGCAGCTTCTACGGGCTGCCCGACGGCAAGGGGGTCGCGGCATGAGTCTCGGCCCGTACACCTACGTCACGCTGTCCGTGCGCCCGGAGTCCACGCCGCACGTCGGCGTCTCCTTCCACACGCCCGACCTCAAGGTTCGCGCCGGACTCCTGCTCAGCAGCCCGCGGCCGTACCTGGAGTTCAACTCTCACGAGGCCGACGTGCACATCTCCACCACCGGAGCCGGGCCGGTCACCGACACCGACCTGACCGTCGCCCGAGAGATCTTCAACGCTGCCGCTCGCTACCTGGCCGAATGCGAGCAGCTACACGCCGAACAGTCGGCCACCACCAAGGACGCCACCGACCCGGCGGCCTGACATGAGGCGGGGCCGCTGGAAGCGGCAACTTCCGGCGGCCCCTCGGTTCTCCCCTGACTTCCACATCACGAGAGGTTCCCAGCTTATGTTCAAGCGGCTGCCTGGCGACGAGGCGCGCAACCTCGTCTCCACCACGCCCGACACGGCCGTCGTCTTCCGCCCGGCCGTCGTCACCACTCCCGCCATCATCACCATCGTCATCCTGATCTGTCGCACGCTCGCCGAGCTCGTCCGTACGATCTGGCGCCACCCCATCGCCACCGCCATCCCGGTAGCCCTGGGCGCTGCCTGGTACTTCTACGGCTGGCCGCTGGCGGCATCCCTGCTCGGCACTGTCGTCTTGGTCCTGGGCTCGTGGGCGTTCATCGACCGGCCGTCGTTCGCCCGTCTCGTCGGCTACCGGCTGCTGGCCTGGTGGCGGCTCGTCTGGATCTACCGGCGGCACTGGCAACCCGTCATGATCGTCTCCGGTCTCGGCCGACACCTCCGGGGCCGCGACTACCTACCCCGGCTCGGCAAGGTCACCTGCACCTCGTGGGCCGACCTGGTCACCGTGCGCATGCTCAAGGGACAGGCCGTCAAGGACTGGGCTGACCGCACCGACCACCTGGCCCAAGGGTTCGGCGCGAAGTCGTGCCGCGTGGCGCTGTCCCGGGCCGGTCGGTTGACGCTGACCTTCCCGCGCAGCGATCCACTCGCCTCGCCCCTGCCAGCGCTCGCCATACCGGAGGAGCCGACCGTGGGGCCGGTCGAGATCGGCAAAGGCGAGGACGGGCGGCCGTGGCGGCTCAAAGTGCACGGCACCCATGTCCTCGTCGCGGGCGCGACCGGGGCCGGCAAAGGGTCGATCATCTGGTCCGTCATCCGCTCACTGCTCCCCGCCGCCAGCGCGGGCCTGGTCGAGTTGTGGGCGCTGGACCCCAAGCTCATGGAGCTGTCCTACGGGCGCGACCTTTTCGGCGATCGGTACGCGGCCACTCCCGAGGAGTGCGCCGACCTGCTGGAGGAGGCCGTCTGCGTCATGCAGACACGGGCTGCCCGCTTCGCCGGACTCCAACGCTCCCACACACCCACCGTCGATGATCCATTCGTCCTGGTCGTAGTGGATGAGGTGGCGTTCCTGACGGCCTACCAGTCCGATCGGCAACTTAGGCAACGCATCTCCGCGGCGCTGGCCACCCTGACCACCCAGGGCCGCGCGGTCGGCGTCGGCGTCCTGGCCGCGCTTCAGGACCCGCGCAAAGAGGTCATGAACATCCGCAACCTGTTCCCCGACAAGATCGCCCTCCGGCTCGACGAGTCCGAACAGGTGGACATGGTACTCGGCGACGGCGCACGTGATCGAGGCGCTCTCGCTGACCACATCTCCCCCGTCCCGGAGATCGGCGCTGGCGTCGGTTACGTCCGGCTGGAGGCCAGCCCCGAACCCGTTCGGGTGCGCGCCGCCTACGTCTCCGACGCCGACATCTGCGCCATGGTCGACGCCTTCGGCCCGCGCGAGGGTGCGGCATGAGGATCTGCTTCCACGGCACCGCCGACGAAATCAGCCTGGTCGCAGGCCGCCCGCTGATGGTCCTGCTGACCGCTCACGACCTGCCCCACATGCGGGTCTTCGAGCTCTACCACCCCCGCGTCCACGCCCACCCGCACCTGGAGCACTACCGGCTCTGCGCCCGGCTATCCGAGACCACCGGCGAAGGGAGAACCGCATGACCCATCCGCACGATCGCGCACTCCCCCGGGCCGTCCGCCAAGCCATGCCGATGGCCCGCGACGTCCTCGAAGAGGTCGCCAAGCTTCACGGGGTCTGCATCAGGCCCATCCCGCTGCGGCGGCTCGACATCGTCACCGGCAAGTCCGAGATCATCGACGTTCCGTGCGGGGCCGTCCTCGCCAGCAAGTGCCCGCCGTGTGCCAAGCGCAACCGGCAGCTCCGCATGGCTCAATGCCGCGAGGGCTGGCACCTCGACACCGAACCGGCCATCACGCCGGACGAGCCGAACGAGGAGCAGCGCTGGCTGGTCGAATTCCGCGCCGACATGCAAGCCAGGCGTGACGCCGCCGAACAGGCCGGCGACGACACCACAGACCTGGACGCCGTCCTGTCCGGCCTCGATGACGAGATCAACGCCGCTGGCATGCGGGGCAGCGTCACCGGATCCGCAGTGCCCAAACGCACCCGATCGACCCGGCGTCGGCAGGATGCACCCGACCTGCCCAAGCGCAAGATGACCCACACCACCCTTGGACGCACCTTCACCAGCGCCGACGGCAAGACCTACCGGCCGTCGCTGTTCGTCACGCTCACCCTGCCCAGCTACGGCAAGGTCCGTGACGGCGTCCCGCTCGATCCTGACACCTACGACTACCGGCGCGCTGCTCGGGACGCGCTGCACTTCTCCAAGCTCGTGGATCGCTTCGTGCAGAACCTGCGCCGGGTCGCGGGCTATGACGTGCAGTACTTCGCGGCCGTCGAACCTCAGAAGAGGCTCGCCCCGCACCTGCACATGGCCGTCCGGGGCACTCTGCCGCGCGCGGAGATCAAGCAGATAGCTGCGGCCACCTACCACCAGGTGTGGTGGCCTCAAGCCGACGAAGTGCGCTTCGAGGGCGATCGGCTGCCAGTGTGGAACGAGGAGGCCGGCTACCTCGACCCGGCAACCGGCGAGGTCCTGCCCACCTGGGACGAGGCCCTCGACTCCCTCGACGAAGACGCCGAGCCGCTCCACGTGATCCGCTTCGGCAATCAGGTGGACGTACAAGGCGTCCTCGCTGGTACGCCGGACGCTGACCAGTGCATCCGATATCTGTCCAAGTACCTGACCAAGTCCATCGGCGAGACCCTCGATGGCGGCCAGGCCCAGCGCGAGCACGCCGCGCGCATGGTTGATGCCCTCCGCTACGAGCCGTGCTCGACGACATGCCCGAACTGGCTGCGCTACGGCGTCCAGCCCAAGAACGCCAAAGCCGGGATGACCCCCGGCCGGTGCCGCTCCAAGGCGCACAAGCCCGAACACCTCGGCTACGCCGGGCGCCGCGTCCTGGTCTCCCGCAAGTGGTCCAACAAAACCCTCGCCGAGCACAAGCAGGACCGCCGTACCTGGGTCCTGGAAGCCCTCGGCCAGGCCAACGAACCGACCGACCCACACCGCTACATCTGGCGGCCCATCCCGGCCGGAGACGCCAACGTGCCGCCTCTCGCCGTACGTCTCCTGCGCACCGTGGCCGAACGCCAACGCTGGCGAGCCCACCTCAGAGAGCTGGAAGCCAGAGCAGCCGGACAAGATCTTTCGGCAACTGAAGATATGGGGAGGGCTGCATGACCAAGCGAAACGAGTTGCTGACCGTGGCCCAGGTCCTCGACGAACTGGGCGGAGTCTCCCGCCGCACCTTCTACCGCTGGCGCGAGATCGGCAAGGCACCGAAGGGCATCCGCCTGCCCAACGGCGAACTCCGCATTTACCGCAGCGACCTTGACGCCTGGCTCGAATCCCTCCGGAGTGCAGCATGACGACCTCATACGACGTGAAGTTCTGGGAGATCCGGCGGAACAAGTCCAGCAAGTCACCCTCCTACGAGGTGCGCTGGAAGGTCGGCGGCCGGGAGAAGTCCAAGACCTACAAGACCAAGGCCCTCGGCGAGAGCTTCCTGACTGACCTGCGGCAGGCCGCGAGACGGGGAGAAGCGTTCGACTTGGAGACCGGCCTCCCCGAGTCGATGATCAAGGCCAAGGACGCGCGGACAGTCCTCGACTTCGTGAAGGCGTACGTTGAGGCGCGCTGGCCACACGCGGCTGCCAAGAGCCGTGACAGCATGTCCGACGCGCTGGCTACGGCTCTCCCAGCCCTGACGACCGACAAGGCAGGACGGCCGGATGCAACCCTCCTCCGTACTGCCCTGCGTCAGTACGTCCTCCTCCCCGAAGACAAGCGGCCCTCGATGCCCGTCGACATGGCGCGGGCCGTTCGCTGGCTGGAGGCGGCCTCTCTCACCATGGAGGACCTCAACGAGACCAGGGCAGTCCGCCCGGCCCTGGACGCCCTCACGCTCCGCCTCGACGGCAAGAAGGCCGGCGCCAACACGATCAAGCGAAAGCGCGCCATCCTGCACCACGTCTTCGAGTACGCGGTGGAGCTGGAAGAGCTGCCGTCCAACCCGCTGCACCGCATCAAGTGGAAGCTTCCGAAGACGACCGAAACAGTAGATCCGCGGGTTGTGGTCAACCCTCGCCAGGCCAGGGAGCTACTCGTGGCGCTCACCTACGTGGGCAAGCGCCAGCGTGGCGGGAAAGGACGGGGACAGCGGTTGATGGCCATGTTCGCCTGCATGTACTTCGCGGCCCTCCGGCCTGGCGAGGCAGTCAGTCTTGGTGAGCAGGACTGCTACCTCCCGGCGGACGGCTGGGGACGGCTCACCCTCGACGGCTCGCGCCCCGAGGTGAACCGCCGGTGGACCGACACGGGAGACGCTCACGAGCTGCGCGGTCTCAAGCATCGAGGCGAGGATGACGTCCGCCGCATCCCGATCCCTCCGGAACTGGTCAAGATCCTTCGGCAACACATCGAAGAGTTCGGTGTCTCCCCCGATGGGCGGCTGTTCCGCAGTGAACGGGGCGGCGTCGTCGCCTCGACGGCTTACACCGAGGTCTGGCAGGAAGCCCGCACCCTGGCTCTCAGCCCCGCCCAGGTCGCCTCACCGCTCGCTCGGCGGCCATATGATCTCCGGCACGCGGCCGTCTCGCTCTGGCTCAACGGCGGTGTACCGGCTCCGGAGGTGGCAACCCGTGCCGGCCACGGGGTGGATGTCCTGCTCCGCGTCTATGCCAAGTGCATCGACGGTCAGGAAGAGATCGTCAACCAGCGGATAGCGGACGTACTCACCGCATGAGATCACGAACAACACTGCTCGAAGGGCTCCGGCTTCCCCCGGGGCCTTTCGGCGTTACAGGGCCACATCATCCCGCGCACATCCCGGATCATGGGCGCCCACCTGGGGAAACGCCTCGTGATCCATCCCGCGTATATCCCGCGACCAGCGACAAACGGCCGCTCACGGCGGCATCTGGCTGCATGACCCCTGAAACGCAGAAGAGGCCCCGAAGGGCCTCTGAGCTGCGCTAACTGCGTGTGGCAGGTGCAAGGTTCGAACTTGCGTAGGCTGAGCCGACGGTTTTACAGACCGCTCCCTTTGGCCACTCGGGCAACCTGCCGTGCCATCCGCTCTCGCGGCGACAGATAGAAGGATAGCGGACTTCCGAGGTGTACGTGACAACGGTTGGGTGTGCGCCGGATCTCCGCTGGGCACCGCGCCGAAACGGGTGGAGGGGAGCCGGAATCTGGACGGTTCTCCGTACGGGGAGCGGTGTCCTGCGCGGTGGGCCGATGCTGGCTAGGCTCGTGCGCTGGGTCCGCGCGTTTTCGCGTACGCCGGGGAAGCAGGATCCGGGTAGTGCTTTCGCCGCTGAGAGGATGAGTGTTTTGGCCGATTCGTCTTTCGACATCGTGAGCAAGATCGACCGTCAGGAGGTCGACAACGCTCTGAACCAGACGGTCAAGGAGATCGGGCACCGCTTCGACTTCAAGGGTACGGGGGCCGCGATCAGCTGGTCAGGGCAGGACAACATCGAGATCAAGGCGAACAGCGAGGAGCGGGCGAATGCCGCTCTCGACGTGTTCAAGGAGAAGGTGGTCAAGCGGGGCCTCTCGCTGAAGATCCTCGACGCGGGTGAGCCCAAGCTGTCGGGCAAGGAGTACCGGATGCTGGTCAGCCTGAAGGAGGGCATCGACCAGGAGAACGCGAAGAAGATCTCCAAGCTGATTCGCGACGAGGGGCCGAAGGGGATCAAGGCGCAGATTCAGGGCGAGGAGCTTCGGGTCAGCTCGAAGAAGAAGGACGACCTTCAGGACGTCATCTCCCTTCTGAAGGGCAAGGATCTGGACATCGCCCTCCAGTTCGTGAACTACCGCTAGCGGAGGCCTACTTCAGGCCTTTGAACTGGCGTTCCAGCGTTCCGCAGGGCTCGGAGGGCACATCCGGGGCACACGGTCGAGCGCGCTGTCCACGAGGGCACGCGTCTTCTCCTGTGCCTCGGGCCGCTCCCCCACATGTACGCATCCTCGGTGGAGTGGCTGAGAGCGGGCTACACAGCCTTGGTCGAGGTGCCCTTGCGGATCGGCCAAATGGCTCCGTGGGTGACGTAGGCCAGTCGGAGGCGGGGGCAGCCAACGCGGACCGCCAACGCCCATATGCACGGCCTAGAGGCCACATTTCGAGTTCATAGCGACTCATTGATTGTGGCGATGTGGGATGGCGACCTTGTAGCGGATGGCGAACGTGCCGAAGCGAGGTGGTCACAGCCCGATGAGGTTTGAGCCGGTTGATGCCGCGTCCCACAGGTGGCGCTGCTTGCATGATCGACCGGCTTCTTCCGCACGCCACCGGGCCCGGCGCTCGGCCCGTAGATCGCCTGCCAGCACCCATACCGCTCCGGGAAGTTCCACTAAAACGCTCCCACCCGCATCCGCACCGGAGCCTTCAATCAGCTGCCGTTTCGTCCAGATCGGCGAGCGCTCCGGCGCGCGGCCGGCGGGCAGGGACGGCTCCGGTACCGCCACCAATAAGGTGCTGGCGAAGTCTCCGCGTTCGATGGTCTTCTTGGCTCGTTGAACCATCTATCCGAGATCTCGTGCTCGTGTCGATCGTCGACGCGGGCACCCGGTTTTTCCGATCCGTCGCCTTGACCCGTTTTCGCTGGCGGAGTTCTTCGCCGACGCGCACCATGGGAGTTCGATCCTCCCCCCGGGGAAAAGAAATCTAGGCACCGGTGCGAAAGAACCACTGCCTGACTACGGGCGCCCATCGGCAGGTTGGGGAACTGTCCGTCACTGAGTCCTCACTCAATGAGACCATGGATGAAGTCAACCACAAGGGAGTACTCCCTCTGCCGCAAAGGTGGAACAGTGGACATAGAAGGACGCCTTCTCGACCTGATGTCACGGATGCGGGCACTCGAAGCGGGCGTGCCCAGCAGTGGCGCCGGCAAGGCCACAACGGCCGAAGTCGACCAGATAAAGGCCGACATCGCCGAGTTCCGTATTGAGGTCAGACAAGATCTCGCAGCTCTCGGCGACGAGATGGCCGGGCTTCGGCGGCACTTGAACGAGTACCTCAGTTCCATCCAATGCAAGGTTCAGCTCCAGCCGGGGTCCCTCTAACCCGAGCTCATCGATCCCTAGACAGCAGAGGGCTCTGCCGAAGCCGCCGATATGCCTGCGGCGGCTCAGGCTGAGCCCAGCATCCGCTTGATCTCTGACCTGTGTGGCATGGACATGAATGATCGGCCTCACAGTGCTTAGGTTGATCTGGTCCAGTCCCCAGGGTCTGGCTGGTTGTCCAGCCTGATCGCGCCCTCAGTCAGATTGCCCTAGAGGATGGTGGGTGGCGGCGGGCGGTATGTCGGGGCTCGATCGTAAGCTCGGTAAACGTGACGAAGATCCCCCTGCGCCGCTTTACGGCGCGTGCCCTGCCCATTGATGATCAAGATCGGGTCCTCCTTCTCCACGGCTTTGACCCGGCCAGGCCCGATGAGCCGTTCTGGTTCACGATCGGCGGGGCGGCGGAGGATGGCGAGACGTTGCAGGAGGCGGCGGCGCGGGAGTTGTTCGAGGAGGTCGGGATCCGGGCGAATGCGGACGAGCTCAGCGGGCCGTACGGGAACAGCGTGATCGAGTTCAACTGGTCCGAGTACGCCGTCACGCAGGATCAGACGTTCTTCGCGATCTGGGTGGGGGCCGGTGCGGTCGTGTCGTTCGATCACATGGAGCAAACCGAGAAGGACACGACGACGGCTTACCGGTGGTGGAGCGCGGAGGAGCTCGAGAGCACGGAGGAGACCTTCTTCCCGACGGATCTCGCGTCCATCCTGCGCCAGGTCACTGAGGGCGGAGGATCCGCGTAGCGCCGGCGATCAGCGCCGTGGCCAGGATCCAGCCGGAGACGATCAGTCCGTACGCGAGCCACTGCGTCCACCCACCCGGGTCGAACAGCTCTCGTTGCCCGAATGCGGGGATCGGGAGCAGGAGGTCGAAGGTGTAGGCGAAGGCGTTGAAATCGGGGCTCTCGGAGGGTTTGAGCGCTCTTGGGGGGCTGATGGCGAAGACGACCGTCCCGATCGCCAGCAGCAGGGCGAACCATATGCCCGCCAGCCAGAGGCGGTAGCCGTACCCGACCGCGACGTCGAGCAGCCGCCCCCACGCCCGGCTACCGAGGCCCTGGGTCTGCCGGCGGGCGCGGAGTTTGGCGAGTTGGGTGCGCCGGGCGAGCGCGTCGTTGCCGTCGCTGAGGAACCACGCGGCGAGTTGCTCATACGGCTGCGGCCTGAACCCCTCCGGATCCCGGGTCACCCAGTCGATTCGGCGGGTTACGCCGGAGCCGCGCAGGCGGTCGTAGGTCAGGCCGTTCAGGCGTAATTTCTCGGGCCAGGTGTCTGGATTGTCGTGCAGCGTGCCGACGGTGGTGTGTGCGAGGGTGACGACGCCTTCGATGGGCTTTGCGGGCTTCAGGTAGAGCTCGCGGAGCTCCATGTGGCTTGCGTGGAGGGCGTAGCGGGTGTCCGGGCTTCGGATGATCCCGTTGAGCGAGAGTGTCCCGTTGATTCGCGCTCCGCGTAATCGTACGCAGCCCAGTGCCAGGAATCCGTCGGTGCAGCGCATGGTGTCCTCGACGACCATGTTGTCGGCGATGAGGGCCTGGTTGCCGGGATTGCGGAGGGTGGCGCCGTCCAAGAAGAGTCCGCCGTTGAGGCGGGCGCCGACCAGACCGATTGCTCCGGTGAAGTCGGCATTGCGCAGGTACGTGCCGGAGTCCACGACGACGGCGTTCGCATAGAGCGCCCATCCCTCGTCGTCGGACGTCATCTTGGTCCCACCCAGCCACAGCCCGCTCTCGAACTGGGCCCGGTTCAGGCGGACGGTGCCGGTGATGTTCGAGCCGGACAGGCTGAGGTGCCCGGCCACCCGCAGGCCGCCGCCGCTGAGGCCCGGGAGGCGGCAGTCGGTCAGGCGTACGGTGCGGGTGTTGGAGTCGGTGAAACGGATGGGTTCATCCAGATGGCAGCCGATCAGGCTGAGTTCGTACGGGATCGTGCCGCCGATGATCGTGAGCCGGCCGGTGATCCGCGCGCCGCGCAGACGTACCGCCGGGACCGAGCCGGTGCCGGTGTCGCGGGCGCCGAGGAGCAACTGGGCGATCACTTCGGCTCTGATCGAGCGTTCGGGCCCCCACGTGTGGCCGTCCGTGGGGGCGTTCGCGCCGGCCGTACGGAACGGACCGATCTTGAACGGGCCCAGCTCGACGGTCTGGCCGGTGGGGAACGCGTTCCAGAGCCTCCGCTCCGCCTTGGTTAATCGGCGCATGGGTCAGCGGCGGTAGCCGGCCATCCGCTCGAGGCGGGCGACCCGCTCGGACGTGGGCGGATGCGTGGAGAACAGCCGGCCGAAGCCCGAGCCGCTGAACGGGTTCGCGATCATCATGTGGGAGGCCGAGGTGAGGCGGCTGTTCTCGGGGAGCGGAAGCCTGCGAGCACCCATCTCGATCTTGCGGAGCGCCGAGGCCAGGGCGAGCGGGTCGCCCGTGAGCCTGGCACCCGATTCGTCGGCCTGGAATTCTCTAGTCCGGGATATCGCCATCTGCACCATCCCTGCCGCCACCGGTCCGAGCACCATCATCAGCAGCGCGCCCACGAAGCCCGGCCCCTCGTCATCGTCCGAGCCACCGAAGAACACGGCCACGTAACTGATCCAGGTGATCATCGTGGCCAGCGCGCCGGCTACGGAGGAGATAAGGATGTCCCGGTTGTACACGTGTGACAGCTCGTGCCCGATCACTCCGCGCAGCTCGGCCTCGTCGAGCAGCTTGGTCAGGCCGTACGTCACGCACACCGCGGCCTGGCGAGGGCTTCTGCCGGTCGCGAACGCGTTCGGCTGCACCGTCGGTGAGATGTACAGGCGCGGCATCGGCTGGCGAGCCTCGGTGGAGAGCTCTCGCACGATCCGGTAGAGCGTGGGCTGCTCCACCTCGCTGACCGGCCTGGCACGCATGGCCGACAGGGCGATGCGATCGGAGAAGAAATAGGCGACTCCGTTGCTCGCCAGGGCGAGCACGAGCGCGATCTGCACCCCGGCGCCGCCGCCCAACCACGCGCCCACCGCGACAATCAGCGACGACAGGCCGCCCAGCAGGATGGCCGTGCGCAGACCGTTGTGGTGCAAGGTTTCCCCCCTTCGTGGTCTGGGTTCACCTCCTCCAACGACCACGACCCGGTGCTTCGTTCCCCAGCCGCTCCCCGGCGTGCTCAGCTGCGGGCGGAGCGCGACTTTCTTCTTACCCACGGCCCGTCTCTCAACCGAAGGCGGACAGTGCGGTCATGTCCAGGACCAGTTGGGGGGCGATCGAGAACAGCACGGCCACTGCCAGGGCCAGGCCGATGGCCAGCCACGTCGTGGGCGTCGGGCGGTGCCGGACGAGGACCGGTGCCGTGGGAGGGGTGAAGAGGCGCGCGGTCCAGACGGCGTAGTAGTAGAGGCCGATCACGGTGTTGACGGCCATGACCAGGGCAAGCCAGCCCGAGCCGCCCTCCACGATCTCGCGGAAGACGAACACCTTGGCGAAGAGCCCGGCCAGGCCCGGTGGCAGGCCGGCCAGGCAGACCAGGCAGAACGCCAGCGCGAGCCCCGCCGCGGGTCGCCGGAACGCCAGGCCCCGGTAGTCGTCGAGCTCGTTGCGGGTGGCGGTCCTGGAGACGAGCAGGACCACCGCGAACGCGCCGAGGTTCATGGCGGCGTAGATGACCAGGTACGCCATGGAAGTGCTGACTGCGCCGACCCCGGTTCCGGCTGGGTATGTGCCGGGTCCCCTGGCGGGCCGAGGGGTTATGCCCTGGGCCGCCACCGCCAGCGGCGCCAGGATGTAGCCGGACTGCGCGACGGAGGACCAGGCCAGCAGGCGTACGGCGGAGCGTTGGCGCATGGCGAGCAGGTTGCCCGCGGTCATGGTCAGCGCGGCGATGATCCCGACAATGGGTGCCCAGGTGGCGGCCTGCCCGGACAGTCCGGCGACCAGTACGAGGATCAACCCGGCGAACCCGGCCGCCTTGGAGATCACCGAGAGCAGCGCGGCCACGGGGACCGGGGCGCCCTGATAGACGTCGGCCGCCCAGGAGTGGAACGGCACCGCGGCGATCTTGAAGGCGAACCCCGCCACGACGAGCACGACTCCGACCGAGACGACGGCGGGCAGACTCTGGGCCGTCGCGAGGGTCGTGGTCTCCGCCAACCCCGGCGCCGGGGCCTGACCATTGAACACGGTCGCGAGGCGGGACAGGTAGACCGTGCCCGCGATGCCGTAGAGAAGCGAGACGCCGAACAGCATGACGGCCGTCGACACCACCGAAACCACGAAGAGCTTCACGGCGGCCTCGGAGGCTCGGCCGTCGTAGCGCTTCATGGCGGTGAGGGCGAAGACCGGGAGCGAGACCAGCTCGAGCGCCACCACGAGCATGATCAGGTCTCGGGAGGCGGGCAGGGTCACCGCGCCGACGAGGGTGCAAAGGAGGAGGAAGTACCACTCACCCACCGGGATGCCGCCGGCCGCCAGCTCGGTCATCGACATCAGCACGACCACCACGGCCGCGGCCAGCACCGTGCCCGCGAACACCAGCGTGAAGCCGTCCGCCACGAAGGAACACAGCCGGGTGGGACCGGCGAGGTCGGCCGGGACGCAGAAGGTCGATCGCGGTGGGCCGCCCCTGATCGCCTGGGCGACGACGAAGGCCAGCGCGACCAGGACGCCTGCCAGCGTGACGAGCCCCAGCACGGGCTTCGTACGGGGGCGGGCCGGGAGGAAGGCGTCCAGCAGCAGCACCAGACCGGCCACCAGGGCCAGCGCCAGCGGGGGCGCGATCACGAAGTAGTCGATCTGCTGGATCATGAGACGGCTCCCAGCAGGGTCTGCACGGCCGGTGTGGTGAGCGACAGGAGGAGGCCGGGCCAGAGCCCGAAGAGCAGGATCAGGGCCACCAGCGGTGTCCATGCCAGCAGCTCGTAACTCCTGATGTCATCTGGCGCCTGCTGCCGGGGCACGCCGGTAACCCGCTGAGCGCCGCCCGGGAGGGTGCCGCCGCTCACGGCTCCGGCATCTTCCAGGCGCGCGTCACCGCTGGACGGTCGGACGTGGTCTGAGGGCGTGCCGCCGCTCAAGGGTCCGGCATCTTCCAGGTACGCGTCGTCACCGGACGGCGCGGCATGGTCCGGAGGCGTGCTGGGTTCGGTGGCGCTTGGAGGCTTGTTCTGGCCGCTGTAGGGCTCCGGTGTCGGGGGTGGCTCCAGGGTGGCCGTCGCCGAGCGTCTTGCCGTCGAGCCGAGAGGCACGACGGGACGCTCGTCCGGTGTGACGCCTTCCCGCTCGTCCAAGCGGGGGCGACCGTGGGTCACGCGGGACAGCATGACCAGGAAGTACGCGGCCGTCAGAACCGCCCCCAGACCCCCGATCGCCATGTACGTCACGAACAGCGCGCGGGGCAGCCCGTTCGCCGGCTGGAAGGCCCCGAACAGCGCCAGCATCTCCCCCCAGAATCCGGCCAGCCCCGGCAGCCCCAGCGAGGCGATCGACGCGAAGGTGAGCACCGAGCCCAGCCGCGGCAGCGTCGCCAGCATGCCGCCGCCCAGGGAAGGCATGTCGGCGGTGTGGTAGCGATCCTTGATCGCCCCGGCCAGGAAGAACAGCAGGCCGGTGATGAGGCCGTGGGCGACGTTCGCGAAGAGGGCGCCGTTGATGCCGACCGGGGTCAGCGTGGCGAAACCCAGCAGGACGAAGCCCATGTGGCCGACGGAGGAGTAGGCGATCATGCGTTTGAGGTCACGCTGGGCGAGGCAGGCCAGAGCGCCATAAATGATGCCCACCACGGCGAACGCACCGAGCCACGGAGCCACCGCCATCGCGCCCTCGGGGAGAATGGGGATGGCGATCCTGGCGAAACCGTACGTGCCCATCTTCAGCAGCACCCCGGCGAGCAGCACCGAGCCGACGGTGGGAGCCTCGGTGTGGGCGTCGGGCAGCCAGGTGTGCAAAGGCCACATGGGGGTCTTCACCGCCAGGCCGATGCCGATCGCCACGAACGCCACGATCTGCACAGACCTCGCTATACCGGCACCGTGGGCCGCACTCAGGGCCTCGATGTCGAGCGTGCCGGTCTGCGCCCATACGAGCAGCAGGCCGAGCAGCATCACGACCGAGCCGAGCAGCGTGTACAGGATGAACTTGACCGACGCCGCCCGGCGGCCCTCTCCGCCCCAGATGCCGATCAAGAAGTACATCGGGATGAGGACGATCTCGAAGAACACGAAGAAGAGCAGCAGGTCGAGAGCGAGGAACGTACCGATCATGCCCACTTCGAGCACCAGCAGCGTGAACACCAGTGCCCTCGGCCGCGCCCCCACGAACCCCCTCCGCGCGGCGCCCCAGCACAGGTAGACGAAGCACAGGAACGTCAGCAGCGCCGTCAGCACGATCAGCGGCAGCGAGATCCCGTCGACGCCGAGGTGGAAGCGGAGTCCCAGCCCGGGGATCCACGCCTGATCGACCTCGAACTGCGGCCGCGCGCCCCGCGAGTAGTCGAACGTCGCGGCTATCAGCACGGCCAGTGCCAGCGTCAGGCCGGACAGGGTCAGTCCGTACGTGTGCAGCAGCGGCCGGAGCCGGTGCGGCGCGAGGAGAAGCAGGAGGGCGCCGAGCAGCGGCACGGCCAGCAGCGCGACGGAGAGCCAGGCCATCATGCGAGCACCTCCGCCTCTGCGCCGAGGCGATACCGGGCCGTCATGCGAACACCACCGCCCCCACCGCGATCAGCAGGACACCGGCCAGCACGCCGCTCACGTAGAGCTGGACATTGCCGTTCTGGGCCAGTCGCAGCAGCCCGGACAATCCGCGCGCCGACCTGCCGGACGCGCGCACCGCCCCGTCCACGACCACGTCGTCCGTCCGCACCACCAGCCTGGCCAGGGCCAGGACCGGGCGTACGAACAGCGCGGCGTAGAGGCCGTCCACGGAGAACGCCCGCTCGCATGGCCCCCGCAACGGCCCCAGCAGGCGGGCGGGGTCGGCGATGGGATCGATGCGCCAGAACGCGTACACCGTCCCGGCGCCGAGTGCGGCCAGCACGACGCTGACGGCGGCCATGCCGAGGTCCAGGTGCAGCTCCCCGGCGAACCCCAGTAGCAGGGCGGGGACGGCGAGGACGACGACAGGAACGAGCATCGTGCGGGGGGCCTCGGTGACGTCCACGACGTGGGCCGTGCCCGGCTCCGGCTCGGGGAGCGCCACGGCCCGCGCCTGGCCGAAGAACGTGCGTAGCCAGGCTCTGGTGGCGTACGCGCCGGTGACGGCCACGGTCGCGAGCGCGCAGCCGTACAGGAGGAGCGCGGCCGCGTCCGTCAGGCCACCGGTGGACACTGCGCGGTCCATGGCCAGCAGGATGCCGTCCTTGCTGAAGAAGCCGCTGGCCGGAGGGATGCCCATCAAGGCGGCGAAACCTATCGTCATCGTCACGAACGTCACCGGCAGTTCGCGCCGCAGACCGCCCATCTGGGTCATCAGGTTGGAGCCGACGTGGTGGATCACCGCACCCGCGCACAGGAACAGCAGGGCCTTGAACGCGCCGTGAGTCAGCAGGTGGAAGATGGCCGCCGTGTCGGAGCCCGCGGCCAGGCCGCCTGCCATGTACGCGAGCTGGCTGATCGTGGAGTAGGCGAGCACGCGTTTCAGGTCGTCCTGGGCCAACGCGGCCAGCGCGGAGCCCAGCATGCCCAGGGCCGCGACGACGGCCAGCACGTCGAGCGTGGGCCGGGCCGCGAGGAACGCGGGGAACAGCCTGGCCACGATGAAGATCCCGGCGGCGACCATGGTGGCGGCGTGGATCAGGGCGCTGATCGGCGTAGGGCCCGCCATGGCGTCAGGGAGCCACGTGTGCAGCGGGACCTGGGCGCTCTTGCCCGCCACACCGGCCAGCAGGAGCATCGTGGCGGTCACGAGCGTGGCCGCGGACATCTCCGGCACTTTGCCCAGCACGTCGCTGATGCGGAAACTTCCCGCCGCGAGACCGAGCACGAAGATGCCGAAGAGGAAGCCGACGTCGCCCAGACGGGTGACGAGGAACGCCTTGACCGCCGCGCGGGAATTGCTCCGGTCTTCCCACCAGTGGCCGATGAGGAGGTACGAGCAGAGGCCCATGATCTCCCAGCCCACGTAGAGGACCAGGAGGTCGCCCGCGTAGATCACCAGGAGCATGGCGCTGGTGAACAGGCTGATGAACGCGCTGTAGGAGGGGTAGCGCGGGTCGTCCTTGAGGTAGCCGACGGAGTAGACCTGTACGGCCAGGGCGACGAGGGTGACCAGGACGCCGAGGATGCTCGACAGGTGGTCGGCCTGGAGGGCGAGCGTGATCGGGACGCCGCCGGTGACGATGGTGCCGTACGTCTGGCCTGTGGGTGGGGAGGTGGTCGCGCCGTGCAGGTAGGCGACGCCCGGACCCCAGGCGAGCCAGCCCGCCAGGATCGCTGAGAGCGTGGTCGGGAGGATCGCGATCCAGGCTGCCCGGGTGTTGGCTCGCTGGGCCGCCCCGCTGGTTGCCGCAGCGGTCTCGGCTGTCTCGGCTTCGTGCTCGGGCGTTGTGGCCTCTATCGCGGAGGTCGCGGTCTCGAGGGCCGGGGTTGTGGCCTTTGGGGTGGATGTCGTGGTTTTGGAGGCGGGTGTCGTCGTCCCGAGGTTGCCGGCTGGGGCGCCTGGGCTGGGTGTCTTGGGCCCTCTTGTGCTGGAGGGGGCAGTGGGGCGCTGGTGGGGCCAGCGGGAGAGCAGGAGCCCTGCCGCGGCGGCGACGAAGGGCAGGAGCACGGCGATGAGCGGGAAAGTCGTCACAGCGTGCCACCTCGCTTGGCGGGCTGCTCGTCCCCACGACCGCCTTCGGCCTCCGCCTTGCCTGACCGATCCGCCTCGCTTGTCCCGTCCGAGTGGTCTGAGGCTGCTTGGGGTGCCTGAGCCGGCTGGGTGTGGTGGTGCTCGTTGGGCTCGGCGGTGGCGGGTGGACGGCCTTCGGTGGGCTCAACCGTGTTGGCGGGCGTGGCGGGATCGGAGGCGGTCGGATTGGACGCGGTCGGATCGGACGCGGCGCGGTCAGGTGTGTGTTCCGGGGCGATGGCGTGGCCTCGTACCGGTGTCGTTGCTGAGCGCGCGGCGGCGGCGGGCTGGTCGGGAGTGCCCGCGATCGCCGGCGTCTCTGTGGGCTCGTCGGTGGGTTCGGCGAGGTCGCGGAGGTGGTCGATGTCGACGGTGCGGCGGTTGCGGTACAGCGCCAGCACGATCGCGAGGCCCAGGCCCACCTCGGCGGCCGCAATGACGATGACGAACAGGGTGAGGACCTGGCCGCTGTGCAGGCGGTCGGCCAGCCACACGTCGAACGCCACCAGGTTGAGATTGACGGCGTTGAGCATCAGCTCGACCGACATCAGCACGAGGATCGTGTTGCGGCGGACGAGCACGCCATAGACGCCGATGGAGAACAGGAGCGCAGAGACCACGGCCGGGTAGACGATGTGCACTAATGACCCCCGGTCTGATCGGGCGGCTGATTACCCCCGGTCCGGTCGGGCACCGAGTTGTCCCGGGTGTCGGGGGGTGACGGGCGGGTCTCCGGCCGGGCGGGCGAGCTTTCCCCGCTCCGAGTGGATGGTGACCTATCCCCCGTATGCGCATCCTCTCCGGCTGAGTGGCCTCCGACCCGCCGAGGTGCCGAGTCCCTTTCCGTCGGCGAGCTTGCGGCGCTCGTCTCGTCGGGTGGGGTGTTGCTCCCGGTATGAGCGGACGGCGCGCCGCCGGGGATGTCCGTACGGGACAGGACGATGGCGCCGATCAGGGCGGCGAGCAGGAGCACGGACAGCGCCTCGAACGGCAGCACCCAGGTGGCGAACACACTGGCGCCCAGCTCCTTCGCGGCTCCCTGGCCTGGGGTCAACGGTGTGTAGGCGGTGTGGAATCCGTCGATCACCACCGTGACGAGAACGGCCGCGGTCGCCACCGCCACCAGGGCTGCGACCAGGCGGTTGCCGCTGTCCAGGTCTGTGGAGCGGCCGATGGGGGCCCGGGTGAGCATGATGCCGAACAGCAGCAGCACCACCACCGCGCCCACATAGATCAGCACCTGGACCCAGGCCACGAACTCGGCGGTCAGCACGAGATAACAGCCCGCCAGGGCGCCGAAGGACACCACGAGCCAGAGGGCGGCGTGGACGAGTTGTTTGGTCGTGACGACAAGCAGCGCCGATCCAACCGCTACCGCGCCCAGCAGCAAGAAGACGATCTCTTGCCCGGTGGGTGACAGGTAGGAGGGCACCGCTTCGGTCACGACTCCTCCTCGGACTCCCTTGTCTCGTCAGGGCCGAGCCGCCCGGGCGGTCGGATGGACCGTGGATCGGCCATCCTGCGCCTGCGAGGGCTCGCGGCAGAAGTTTGCTCCTCCGGCTCGGGCTTCGGTTGCGGGACGCCCGAGGCTGTGGACAACTTTTCTGAGGACGACTGCCCTGTGGATGAAGCCTGTCCCTGGGGTGGCTCCTTCGCGGAGGGACCAGTCTCGCCGTCTTCCGTGGGGGGCGAGGCGGTGGCCGCCGTTGGGGAGGGCGCGCTGGTCGTCGGGTCGTCGTCCTTCGTTGCGGGGGCTGCGGCCGTCTCGCCTTCTCCTGCGGGGCGGGATGCGGTCGTCTGGCCCTCTTCCGGGGGGAGGGCGGAGCGCGGCACGTCGGCATTCGGCTCAGAGGTGTCGTCCTGAGCGCGGGATGGGAGGGCGCCTGGAGGACGGATCCCCCGTACGTTCTGGATGGGTCGGCGTGGGCGTCCGCCTGGCGTGCGTGACGGAGCGGTCGCAGATCCTGATCCGGGCTTGCCCTCAGTGGGCTCCCCGTCCTGGGCGTCGGGCGTGGGCGTCGCTGAGGTGCCGGGGGCCGTGCCTGGGGTGCTGGATTGGGGAATCGTCCCGGATGCACCAGTTCCGGGCATCGTCCCGGATGGGACGATTTCAGGCGTTGCTCCGGAAAAGTCGGCTTCGGGCGTCGTTCTGGAGACGCTCGCCTCGGACGTTGTTCCGGGCAGGCTTGCTTCGGATGTTGTTCCGGGGGCGCCTGCTGAGCGCTCTGCTCTGGTTGTGGGCTGCGGGCTTTTTGCTGCGGTTGTGGGCCCTGCGTCCGGTGCTTCGGAGGTGGGGCGCGTCTCGCTTGTTCCCGCTGCCGGCCGGGTCTTCGGTGTGTCCGGGGAGGGGCTGGCTGCCGTACCTCTGCGCTGGGGTGGTTCCGCTGTGCGTGCCGTACGGGCGGCGGGGCGGCGAGGGGCGGCCGTGAGCTCCTTCGGGGGCTCGGCGCCCGGGTCGTGGGCCGGAGGCGCGGGGACGGTCTGGGTCCAGGCGGCCAGCTTGTCCTTCTCGTGGATGAGGTTGCGGATGTCGCCTTCCGCGTACTCGAACTCCGGAGACCAGAAGAGAGCGTCGAACGGGCACACCTCGATGCATATCCCGCAGTACATGCACAGGCTGAAGTCGATGGCGAAGCGGTCGAGGACGTTCCGCTGGCGGGGGCGGCCGCCCTCGGGGGCCGGGATCGTCTCCTTGTGGGAGTCGATGTAGATGCACCAGTCGGGGCACTCTCGGGCACAGAGCATGCAAGAGGTGCAGTTCTCCTCGACCAGGGCGATGACGCCGCGGCTGCGGGGCGGGAGGGCAGGCTTGACCTCGGGATACTGCTGCGTCACCGATTTGCGCAGCATGTGGCGAAGGGTGATGGACAGCCCCTTTGCCAGTCCGACTCCTGGTATCCGCCCCATGCTTCAATATCATGACGCAATTGGTCCCGCAGGCAAATGACTGGGGACAGGCTCCCCGGTTTTCCACAGCCGTCCACAGGTTGACGGCGAGTTATCCACAAGCTGTGTGCATGCCCGGTATGAACCGTGCCGGGGCGATAGTCTCTCGGCCATGCAGCAGAGCCATCAGGTCCGTCCCGGTGGCGGGGCGTGGGCGGCCGCCGTCGTCTGGGCCTGCCTGCCCCTGTTCACGTGCGGGCTGGCGACCCCGTTCACCATCGGGTTCGCCGCGTTCTGGCTGCGGAGCATCTGGCAGGTCTTCGCGGCGTCCGCCTATCTGGTCTGCATCGGGTCGTTCGTGATCTCGGCGCTGGCGTACGAAACCTTCGAAGACATTCCGCAGCCGCTGTCCGCGCTGGTCTCGTTGGGGCTGTTCGTCAGCTGGCTCGGCGGGGCCATTCACTCGGGAATCCTGGTGCCGACCATGGTGCGGGCGCGGCTCCGGGGGCCGGTGCATCCGACGCACACGAATCTGCACCAGAGGACGACCTCGCCCTCCCATCAGCATGGGCATCGGGAGCCCGGCCCCTATCAGCGGCGTCCCGGCCCTGCTGAGGCGCACCGGCCGCGTCCCGCCTCCGCCGAGACGCACCGGCCGCGTCCTGCCTCGGCCGAGACGTACCAGCGGCGTACCGACTCCGCCGACACCCATCCGCCACGTCCCGGACGTGGCGAGACCTACCGGCGGCGTACGACCGAGCCCGAGTCGCGCCCGCGGCGCCCCGGAGAGCCTGAGTGGATCGGGCACTATCGGGTGCTCCAGTCGCTCGGGCGCGGTGGGCAGGGGGCGGTTTACCTGGCCATGGCGCCCAACGGGACGCGGGTGGCCGTGAAGGTGCTGCACGATCTCGTCGATGAGACGGCGCGGGCCAGGTTCGCGCGGGAGGTCGACGCGGCGCGGCGGGTGGCGACGTTTTCCACAGCCCGTGTGCTCGACGTGAACATCTCCGGGCAGCACGCCTACATTGTCAGCGAATACGTGGAGGGGCCCTCGCTGGAGCAGCTCGTCAAGAAACACGGGCCGCGTGACGAGGACAGTCTGACCAGGCTGGCGTTATCCACAGCCGGAGCGTTGGCGGCTATCCACAAGGCGGGGATCGTGCATCGTGACTTCAAGCCGAGCAATGTGCTGATCGGGAACGACGGGCCTCGGGTGATCGACTTCGGGATCGCCCGGGCACTGGATCAGGTGACGATGACGTCGGGGAAGATGGTCGGGACGCCGCCGTACATGTCGCCTGAGCAGCTGACCGGGGAGGCTGTGGGGCCGGCTTCCGATGTGTTCAGCTGGGCTGTGACGATCATGTTCGCGGCTACGGGGCGGCCTGCCTTCGGGGAGGACACCGTGCCTGCTGTGTTCAACCGGGTGCTCACCTTGCATCCGGACCTGTCGCCGCTGTCGCCTGCTTTACGGGGAGTTGTGGGGTCTTGTCTTAACAAGCGGCCTGAGGATCGGCCTTCGGCGTCCGATGTGATGCTGGCGATCGTGCACTGAGTTGTTGCTGCCCAGGGCGGCCTCCTGGTCGTAGGAGGGATGGGTTGCCGTGTGACGCGCTTGGCGGCTTGGGCGGGCGTGCTGGGTGAGCAGTCGGGGTTGATCTGCCGGTGTTCTCGGCGCCGTTGGCCGCTGCCGCCTCTGGCCCGGGTGCGTTGGCGTCGTTGATCGCCCGGCGCGCCTTCGACATGGGCAGGCGCTGCTGGTCCGGGGGTGTTGGCGCTGTTGTTGACGTCGTTGATGGTGATTAGCACTCAGGCTGGTTGGGCGCCGCCGAAACCGGGCGGATCCTCAACCGCGGCAGGCCGTTCAACCGGTTGGGCTCCGGGCGTGTTGTCAGTATGGGTGTCTGATCGCGGGTGCCCGCCAACGGGAGTTGGTTCGGGCGTGCGGGTGGTCGCTGCTGTTCTTGTCGCGGCTGCTCCGGGGTTGTCAGGGGGTGGCTTCTTTGGTGGCTCTGGTGAGGTTGAGGTACTCCTCGCGTGAGATGCGGTGTACGGCGAGGGAGAGGTTGTGGCGCTTGGTGAAGGCGTGGGCGTGTTCGGGGAGCCAGCGGCCCGGGAGGTGGTGGAGGGGGCTGCCGGTTACGTCGAGGATGAAGAGGCCGGTGAGGCTGTCGTACTGATAGAGGAGCAGGCTGAAGGCTTCGCGCGGGGATGCGCCGATTCGCCGGGTGGCCGTGACCTCCGTGCCATGGAAGATCTGGAGCGTTCCGGAGGAGTTTGCTTTGAGGTCCGGTCCGCGGCCCGCTGAGGGCAGGAGGGTGCCTCTGCGCGCCCGCCAGCGGGTTATTCGTCCGAAGACGGGGCGTAACACCAGCAGCGCGGGGCTGAAGGCGACCATCAGCCATTTGGATTCGAACATTTCCAGGAGGAACCGGCCCATTGACGAGACAGCGCGCCAGGCGGCCCACATTCCCAGAGACGCGAGGTAAGCCATGACGGCCAAGCCTGCGATTCCCGCGCAAATGGCCACCGGCTTGTGCCATTTGCGCGGGAATAACGGTCGGAGGCCGCGTAAACGTTGCCAGCCGGGGGCGCGGCTTGCCAGGACCGCGCGTACACGGGCCGGAGGGTAGGAGCGGGCGTCCAGCAATGGAATGCCTGCCCTGTGCGCGAAAAGCTCCAGGTCGGGCTTGTGCCACTCGCCCGGCAAGTCGAGCAGGACCAGGCCGTCCGCGTCCAGGGCCGCTATGCCTTGCACGGGTTGGAGCTTGCCGGTTTTGGCGGTGACCTGCTCGCAGTTGTAGTGGTAGAGGCTTGCAGGTGTCACGCGTACGGAATGGTCTGAAGCAACGTCGGTGACGACCAAGGTTCGGTCGTGTGATGTCAGAACGGTTTCCGGGCGGAGTTCGCCCTTTGTCGCGCCTGAGATCGGGACGAGATGGTCCATAGTCATACCCCCAAAGGCCCCCTGCCCAGGTACGACGAATAAAGCGAACCTAAAGTTTCTGCTCTAGACGAGAACCTTGATGATGCCGGTCAGGGCCAGTTGGCCGAGGGCCAGGGGGACCAGGATGGCCCAGGCGAGCTTTTGCAGCTGGTCCTCGCGCAGCCGGGGGAACGTGACGCGGAACCAGATCACCACGAACGACAGCGCGAAGACCTTGATCAGAGTCCACAGCCAGCCGGGGAGGAACGGGCCGTGCCAGCCGCCCAGGAACAGAACGGTGGTCAGGAACGACAGGACCACGATCCCGACGTACTCGGAGAGCATGAACAGCGCGAAGCGCATGCCTGTGTACTCGGTCATCGGGCCCATGATGATCTCGGACTCGGCGATCGGCATGTCGAACGGAGGGCGGCGCAGTTCGGCGAGCCCCGCCAGGAAGAAGACGACACCGCCGACGGCCTGCCACGGCAGCCACCACCATTGCCACGCCTCGACGATGCCGGGGATCGACAGCGTGCCCGCGGCCATGGCGACGGAGGAGGCCGCCAGGACCAGCGGCAGCTCGTACGACATGAGCTGGGCGGCCGAACGCATCCCGCCGAGCACCGAGTATTTGTTGGCCGAGGCCCACCCGGCCATGATCGAGCCGAGGACGCCGACGCCCATGACGGCGAGGACGAAGAAGAGGCCGAGGTCGAGGTTCACGGCCACGCGGTCCCGGTCGATGGGGATGGCGATCAGTACGACGAGGTACGGGACGAGCGCCACGCCGGGGGCGATCATGAAAATGCGGCGGTCGGCCGCGGCCGGGATGACGTCCTCCTTCTGCGCGAACTTCACCCCGTCGGCGATGAGCTGCGCCCAACCGTGGAAACGACCCGCGTACATGGGGCCCAACCGCGACTGCATGTGAGCCATGACCTTGTGCTCGGTCTGGCCGACGATCAGCGGCAGAACCAGGAACACAATAAGGATGACGGCGAAGCTCAGCACCACTTCAAGCATCGGGCGGCCCCCAGTCGGCTGGAACTCCTGGCGGAAGTGTCTTGCGGCGGCTCGGTGCGCCATGTCCCGATTCGCCGGGCTCCTTGGCGCCGGGCCACGGCTTGGCCACGCGGGCGGCGAGAATGAAATCCTTGCGGAGCGGGTGGCCCTCGAACCCGTCGGGCAGGAGGAGCGGCACGAGGTAGGGGTGATCGTCGAAGATCACGCCGAACATCTCGTACGTCTCGCGCTCGTGCCAGTTCGCGCCCCGGTAGACGCCTACCGCGGTGGGGAGGTGGGGGTCTTCGCGGGGTATGCGGGTGCGGAGGAGCAGGCGTGCTCCGGCGGTCAGGTTGTAGACGTGGGCCACGACGAGGAAGGCCTCCGGCGGGTCGTCCACGCCGGTCAGCCAGTCGAAGAACGCGTAGCCGAGGTCGTCTCGGACGAACGTCAGGAGCTCGATCCAGTCGGCGGGGGTCACGTCGATCGTGGTGTCGCCGTAGGACTCGGAGATCTCGGCACGGTCCCCGAACCGGGCCTCCACCTGGGTGAGACCGCCAGGGAGGCCAGTGGCGTCGGGGGGGTGATGCGCCGTGGGCTGCTGGGTGCCGTCGTCCGTCGGTTGGGTGGACGGGCGGGTTTCGGGCTGCTCGGGTGGCTGCTGGTCGTGGGGGTTGGAGGCGTTCGAGGGGTTGGGGGTGTTGTCCGGTCGGTCCGGGGTTCCCTCGGTGGTCACGCGTCCTCCCCGTGGGAGCGGGACCATACGTACCGGTCGCTGAGCTTCTCGTCGGCGATCTTCTCTTGGAGCTTCATGATCCCGTACAGGAGAGCCTCAGGGCGGGGCGGGCAGCCGGGGACGTACACGTCGACGGGGATGATCTGGTCCACGCCGTTGGTCACGCAGTAGGAGTCCCAGTAGGGGCCGCCGGAGTTGGAGCAGGCGCCGAACGAGATCACGTATTTGGGGTCGGGCATCTGCTCGTAGAGCCGCTTGACGGCCGGGGCCATCTTGTCGGTGACCGTGCCGGAGACGATCATCAGGTCGGCCTGGCGCGGGCCGTTCGCGAACGGGATCACGCCGAACCTGATGAAGTCGTGCCTGCTCATCGAGGTCGCGATGAACTCGATGGCGCAGCAGGCCAGCCCGAAGTTGAACACCCACAGTGAGTAGCGCCGGCCCCAGTTGAGCACGAAGCGCATCGGCTTGGGCGCCAACCTGGAGATCGGGCCCACGGTGGGCATCGGGAGGTCTGTTGCTGCCATGTTGACCATTCTTGCGCGGATCGCAGGTCAGGCAAAGGAATCTTCGGTTGGGGGGTGGTTGGGGACTTCTTGGGATCGGCAAGCGGTGAGAGGAGGCGCGGCGAGCGGGACCGGGCGAGCATGGCGCAGGCAGGAACGCAGGCGCAGGTGGGAACTAAGCGGGGACAGAGGCGAAGCTGAGGGTGAGTGCGAAGGCGAGAGTGGAGGCGAAAGCGAGGTGCAGGCGAAGGCGTGGGGCGAAGACGAGTCGGGGGTGAAGGTGAGGGTGTGGCGAAGGCGAGAGTGGAGGCGAAGCTGAGGGTGCAGGTGAAGTCACGGTTCAGGTGAAGGCGTCAGGTGCAGGTGCAGGTGCGGGCGCAGACGAAGGTGCAGGTGAAGGTGTAGCTGGGGTGGGTTAGGTCCAGGTGAGTACGCGTTTGCGCCAGGCGTACAGGATGCCGAGGGCGATGAAGCCCAGGAAGACGAACATCTCCACGAGCGTCGTCAACCCATAGCCAGGCGTGTCGAAGATCGTGGCCCAGGGGAACAGGAAGACGGCGTCCACCGCGAACACCACATACAGGTAAGTGAAGACGTAGTAGCGGACCTGCGACTGCGCCCACCCCTCCCCGACCGGGTCGACCCCGCACTCATACGTGGTCAGTTTCTCCGGAGTCGGGCGGGTCGGGCGGAGGAGGCGGTTGGCCATCAGGGCGCCGGCCACGATGGCGACGCCGATGGCGAGCAGTGCGGCGACGAGCACGTAGGACCCGAAGTAGCCCTCCATGAGTGAGATCGTAACCCGGAATCCCCATCACGAACCTGGTCAAAGCTCAGGAATCCGCCACAAACCCCGGCCCAGAAGGCATCAGCGCCCGCCAGGTACCCGCGCCGGTCAAAGGCTCGGTGGTGATCACGTCAAGACGGGGTAAATAGTAAGATCAGCAACATACCCTGACATTCATGCACAAATTGCGATTCTTTTCCGGAATCGCTCTGCTGGCCCTCTCGGCGACCGCCTGCGATCTGGCGGCCGCCACCCCCGAGAGGGACGTCGTGGTCCCGGCAGAGCCGACGATGATCGACTTTGTCGACCCGGCGGCCGTTGCCGGCCTGTCCACCAGGACGCTCACCGACGACCACTACACCGGCAGCCGATATGTGCACATCAGCTACCCCGAGTTCCAGAACGCCCCCGCGCTCAACCGCGCTCTGCGCGCCGAGGCCGAGCGGAAGTGGCGGGACTTCGGCGGGCGGACCAAAAGCCGCGCTGCCTACTCGCGGCCCGAGCCCGAGCTGAACGTGGACTGGCAGCTCGCCGCCGCCTCCCCCCAGGCGATCGCGGTACGGCTGCGGACGGGCGAGTTCCAGGGCGCGGGCTGGGCCTACTCCACGCGGACGTACTGGTTCGACCGGCGCAGCGGCAAGGTGGCGGAGTCGGCCGGGCTGCTCGACGGCGAGCACGCCCTGCGGCAGCTCGCCCAGCTGGTGCGGGAGCAGTTCAAGGGGCGCGGGTCGCAGGTCGAGCGGGAAGAGGTCAGCGCCGGAGGCGACCGGTTCGACTCGATGGCGTTCAACCGGGGCGGGGACCTGGTGGTCGAGTTCGACGACTGCCAGATCGGGCCGTGCTCGCTGGGGCGGCTCGCCGTGGCGATCCCGGCGGAGCGGGTACGTCCGCTGCTGTCCGAGTTCGGGCGGCGGGCGCAGGACAGCGTGCGGGAGGCGGCCAGGAGGGCTCCGATCCGGCGGCCCGAAACGGCGCCCACGGAGAGCCCGCAGGCCGCCAGCAACCGGGCGGGGACCGTGGACTGCGCCAAGGCCAAGTGCGTGGCGCTGACGTTCGATGACGGCCCCGGGCCCTATACCGCCAAATTGCTGGACATCTTGCGGAAAGGCCAGGCGAGGGCGACGTTCTTCGTGGTCGGCTCCAACGCCGCCGCCCAGCCCGCGCTGGTCAAGAGGATGAGCGCCGAAGGGCACCTCGTCGGCAACCACACGTGGGACCACAAGGACCTCTCGAAACAGGCGACGAGCCGGATCACCGACTCGCTCGCGCGCACTGAAGATGCCGTCTCGACCGCCATCGGGCAGCGGCCGGCGCTCGTACGCACGCCGTACGGGACTACGAGCCAGACCGTGCGCGACGTCGCGGCCGAACTGGGGCTGGCCCTGGTCGACTGGGACATCGACGTCAAGGATCTGTTCGCAGATAAAGCGGGCGACATCGCGGACCTTGCCGTGCGCAAGGCGCATCCAGGTGCGATCATTCTCATGCACGACATCCACCGGGAAACGGTTGACGCGGTTCCGGACATCCTCAAACGGCTGCGCGGGAAGGGTTACAGCTTCGTCACCGTTCCTGAGTTGTACGGCTCGGCAGGGATGCAGGCCGGACACCTGTACCGGTCGGGGAGCGAGCTGCCGGGTAAGCGCCCCCTGACGTAGGACACGTATTGGGGGGACGTATAGTTGGCGCTCGTGACCCGAACCGTTCTGTACGCCCGCCTGCATGTGGACCTCTGCAGGCTCGCGTCCGGGCTGTGTCGTCGTTCTCCCACCTCACCCTGACTTCGACCGCGTTTACCCGCTATGCGCGGGATGCAAACGCGTGACCTTCCGAGGATCTAGCATGGATACAGAGAACGCGCCCCGGGCAACCGCGCCTCGGGCGTCGAGGAGGACTGAGCCGTGACCCAGCGCAGCGAGGGCACAAATGATGAGCACAGTCGAGTTTCGTTCACAGCACTGACGAGGGAGGCGCTGTGAACAAGCAGGTCCAGCAACTCGACCGCGTGATCATCAGATTCGCCGGAGACTCCGGCGACGGCATGCAGCTCACCGGCGACCGCTTCACCGCGGGCACGGCGGAGTTCGGCAACGACCTGTCGACGCTCCCCAACTTCCCCGCCGAGATCCGTGCACCCGCAGGCACCTTGCCGGGTGTGTCGAGCTTCCAGCTCCACTTCGCCGACCACGACATTCTCACGCCCGGCGACGCGCCGAACGTGCTCGTGGCCATGAACCCGGCCGCTCTCAAGGCCAACCTGGGCGACCTGCCCAGAGGCGCGGACATCATCGCCAACATCGACGAGTTCACCAAGCGCAACCTGCAGAAGGTCGGCTACGACGCCAACCCGCTGGAGGACGACTCGCTCAGCGAGTGGCGCGTGCACGCGGTGCCGCTGACCTCGCTCACCGTCAAGGCCCTCGAAGGCTTCGAGCTGTCCAAGAAGGACGCCGAGCGGTCGAAGAACATGTTCGCGCTGGGCCTGCTCAGCTGGCTCTACCACCGGCCGACCGAGCACACCATCAAGTTCCTCGAGCAGAAGTTCGCGAAGAAGCCGGACATCGCCAAGGCCAACATCGCCGCCTTCCAGGCGGGCTGGAACTACGGCGAGACCACCGAGTCCTTCTCCGTCTCGTACGAGGTCAAGCCGGCCCAGCTCGCCCCCGGCGTCTATCGCAACATCTCCGGCAACCAGGCCCTCGCGTACGGCCTGATCGCCGCCAGCGTGCAGTCCAAGCTCCCGCTGTTCCTGGGCTCCTACCCGATCACCCCGGCCAGCGACATCCTGCACGAGCTGAGCAAGCACAAGCGGTTCGGCATCCGCACCTTCCAGGCGGAGGACGAGATCGCGGGCGTCGGCGCGGCGCTCGGGGCCGCGTTCGGCGGGGCGCTCGGCGTGACCACCACGTCCGGTCCGGGTGTGGCGCTGAAGGCGGAAACCGTCGGCCTGGCGGTCACCACGGAGCTGCCGCTGATCATCGTGGACGTGCAGCGCGCGGGGCCGAGCACCGGCATGCCGACCAAGACCGAGCAGACCGACCTGCTCATGGCCATGTTCGGCCGCAACGGCGAGTCCCCGGTGCCGATCGTGGCGCCGATGTCGCCGAGCGACTGCTTCGACGCCGCGATCGAGGCCACCAGGATCGCGGTCAAGTACCGCACCCCGGTCATGCTGCTCTCGGACGGCTACCTGGCCAACGGCTCGGAGCCCTGGCGCCTGCCCGAAGTTTCCGACTTGCCGGACATTTCGCAGCCCTTCACCGAGGCCCCCAACGGCGCCGACGGCGAGTTCCTGCCATACAAGCGTGACACCGAGACGCTGGCCCGCCCGTGGGCCATCCCCGGCACGGCCGGCCTCGAGCACCGCATCGGCGGCATCGAGAAGGCCGACGGCACCGGCAACATCTCGTACGACCCGAACAACCACGACCTGATGGTCCGCACGCGTGCCGCGAAGATCGCCGGCATCGACGTGCCGGAGCTGGCGGTCGACGACCCCGACGGCGACGCGAAGGTGCTGGTCATCGGCTGGGGCTCGACGTACGGGCCGATCGCCGCGGCCGTCCGCCGGATCAGGAGGAACGGCGGCAAGGTCGCCCAGGCCCACCTGCGCCACCTCAACCCGCTGCCGGCCAACACCGGCGAGGTGCTCAAGAGCTACGACAAGGTGCTGCTGCCCGAGATCAACCTCGGCCAGCTCGCGCTGCTGCTGCGGGCCCGCTACCTCGTCGACGTGATCAGCTACAACCGTGTGCGCGGGCTCCCGTTCAAGGCCGAGGAGCTGGCCGGAGTCATCCAGGACGTGATCGACAGTGACTGAGCTCGTTAACGGGAAGGGCCTGTCGCTCATCCCCAAGACCGACGTCAAGCAGACCCTGAAGGACTTCAAGTCCGACCAGGAGGTCCGCTGGTGCCCCGGCTGCGGCGACTACGCCATCCTGGCCGCGGTGCAGAGCTTCCTGCCGGAGCTGGGGCTCAAGCGCGAGAACATCGTGTTCGTGTCGGGCATCGGCTGCTCGTCGCGGTTCCCGTACTACCTCAACACGTACGGTTTCCACTCGATCCACGGTCGCGCGCCCGCCATCGCGACGGGGCTGGCCGCCTCCCGGCCCGACCTGTCGGTATGGGTGATCACCGGTGACGGCGACGCGCTGTCGATCGGCGGCAACCACCTGATCCACGCGCTGCGCCGCAACGTCAACCTGAACATCCTGCTGTTCAACAACCGGATCTACGGGCTGACCAAGGGCCAGTACTCGCCCACCTCCGAGGTCGGCAAGATCACCAAGTCGACGCCGATGGGCTCGCTGGACAAGCCGTTCAACCCGATCTCGCTGGCCCTCGGCGCCGAGGCGTCGTTCGTGGCCCGCACCATCGACTCCGACCGCAAGCATCTGCAGTCGGTGCTGCGCGAGGCCACCGCGCACCGCGGCACGTCGCTGGTGGAGATCTACCAGAACTGCAACATCTTCAACGACAACGCCTTCGAGCAGCTCAAGGACCCCGAGGTCCGCGACGACATCACGCTGCGTCTGGAGCACGGTCAGCCGATCGTGAGCGCCTCCAAGGCCGTCGTGCGGGCGGCCAACGGCGGCATCGAGGTGGTGGCGCGCGACGGCGTGAGCGAGGACCAGATCCTCGTGCACGACGCGCACGCTCCCGACCCGTCGGTGGCCTTCGCGCTCAGCAGGCTGGACGAGCCGGCGTTCGAGCACGTGCCGATCGGCATCTTCCGGCAGATCGACCGGCCGGCGTACGACGTGCTGATGGCCGAGCAGCTCGAGGAGGCCGTGGCGCAGAAGGGCCCCGGCGACCTGAGCGACCTGCTCCTTGGTGGAGACACCTGGCGCATCGGCTAGTTGATGATTAGATGGAGCCGTCGGCCCGAACGGCTCCATCTTCCACGGAGGTCAATCCACGATGTCGTATTGGCCGGAGACCGTGGTGCTGGTGACAGGGGCGGCCGGATTCATCGGCTCACATCTGGTGACGCGCTTACGAGCGCTCGGCGCTCAGGTGCACGCCGTCAGCCGCCGCCCCCAGCAGGCTCGCCATGGCGAGACCTGGCACGTGGCGAGCCTGAGCGACGCCGACGCGACGACGCGGCTCTTCCGGTCGGTACGGCCGACGCTCCTGTTCCACCTCGCCGGTGAGGTCACCGGGTCGAGAGGTGACGAGGTCCTGCGCGCCACCCTGGAGAGCAACGTCATCGGCGGGGTCAACGTGCTGGCCGCCGCGCACGAACGCGGCATCAAGACCGTCTTCACCGGCTCCATCGAGGAGCCGCGCCCGGGCAACGACCAGGCTCCGCCGTCGTCGGCGTACGCGATGTCCAAATGGGCCGCCACCGGCTACGCGCAGCTCTACCACCGGCTCTGGGACCTGCCCGTCACCGTCCTGCGCCCCAGCATGGTCTACGGGCCCGCCCAGCCCGACACCACCAAGCTCGTGCCGTACGTGACGCTCTGCCTCCTGCGGGGCCAGCACCCCCGGCTCACCAAGGCCACCAAGCTCGCCGACTGGATCTATGTCGACGATGTCGTCGACGCGTTCGTCCTGGCGGGCGAATCAGACAAAGCCATCGGACACACGCTGGATATCGGCACCGGCGTCAAGACCCCGGCTCACGAGGTCGTCGAACGGATTTATCGGATCACCGGCACGAGCACGCGACCCGAATTCGGCGCCACCCCCGATCGCCCGCACGATATTACGCAGGTCGGCGACATAGCACCGGCCGCGGACCGGCTCGGCTGGCGTCCTGTCACGGAATTGGACGAAGGGTTGCGCCGAACTGTCGATTGGTATGCGTCGCAAGAATGTCACAAAGAATCACACGCTCAGCCGGGCCCGGGATAATTCTGGGAGCATAGAGGTACTTGTCTGGCCGGAGGAGCGCCTTTATGAGCCGTCTTAATGCCCTGCGCAGCCGTTTCGTGGACGCTCCGGACTCGCTGGGGGCCAAGGCACGGGCGCGACGGTGGCAGTGGTTCGCCGACCGGTTCCCCGACCTCGACCAGATGAACGTGCTCGACCTCGGCGGCACGGCCGGGGCCTGGATGCGCGCCCCGGTCAGGCCGGCCCACGTCCACATCGTCAACCTCGAGCAGCCGCCCGCCGACCTGCCGGGATGGCTGCGGGCCGATGTCGCCGACGCCTGCGACCTACCGGCGTCGATCCGTGGCACGCGCTACGACCTCGTCTTCTCCAACGCGGTCATCGAACACGTCGGCGGGCACCAGCGCCGGCAGCGGTTCGCCGACACCGTGCACGAGATGGCCGACCGGCACTGGGTGCAGACGCCCTACCGCTATTTCCCGGTCGAGCCGCACTTCCTGTTCCCGGGGTTCCAGTTCCTGCCGCTCGCCGCGCGGACGACGATCCTGCGCCGCTGGCCGCTCGTCCACACGCCGACCTCCGACCGCGACGCCGCCCGGATGATCGCCATGGAGGTCGAGCTGCTCAGCGTGACCGAGATGCGGCACTACTTCCCCAAGTCCCAGATCCGCTTCGAGCGGCTGGCCGGGCTGGTGAAGTCGGTCATCGCGATCCGCACCTAGTCCGCGGCCAGCACGCTCGCGCCGCCGCTCTCCCAGGTGTTGCCCTTCCAGACGTTGCCCGGCCCGTTGGAGTCCCAGTACGACACCGGGCCGGCGGAGCCGCCCTTCGGCCACACCTTGCGGCTGAAGACGTTGTCGATCACCTTGATGTTCGAGGACAGGCCCTTCCGGCCGGCGCCCGCGTAGAGCGACCAGCCGCCCCCGGCCAGCAGGTTGCCCTGCACGGTGACGTTGCGGGTCACGCCGAAGTCCTGGAAGAGCGCGATCGCGCCCGTCTGGTCGAGCGTGTTGATCACGGTGTTGCGCCGGATGATCAGCTCGGTCCCGGCGGCGGCGGTGCCCGTTGACATGATCATGTCGGTGTGGTCGCCGGAGTAGTACTTCGGGTCGTGCACGTACGAGTCCTCGACCAGGCCCTGGTCGGTGAGGATGCCGTTGGAGATCGTGTGGATGTCCACCCGGCGCACGGTGATCATCTTGCCCTGGTTGAGGATGCCGAACTGGGTCCGCTGCTTGCCGTTGCCGAAGATCTCGCTGTCCTCGACCTTGAGGCCCGAGAATCCCTCGCGCTGGAGGATGCCCCAATAGTCGGTCTGCCCGCGCACCCGGGTGTTGCGGATGGTCACGTTGTCGGCCTCGACCGTGATGTCACCGGTGATGTCCCAGCCGTCGATGACCTTGCCGTCCTCCTTGATGACGATCGAGCCGGTCTTGCGGACCAGCTCGGTGCCCTCGGGGACGCCCGTGTTCCCGGGCCCGGGCCAGCCACCGCTCGGCGGCGGTGCGGTCGTCGGCGTCTTCGTCGGAGTGGGAGTGGGAGTACTTGGGGGCGTCTGCGTGGGAGTGCCGGGAAGCGTCCTGGTGGGAGTCGCTGTCGGCGTCGGCGTCGGCGTCCTGGTGGGAGTCGGGGTCCGGGTCGGGGTGGGGGTCCGGGTCGGGGTCGGCGTCACCGTCGGAGTTGGGGTCGGCGTCTGGGTCGACGTCACCGTCGGAGTCGAAGTCGAAGTCGGCGTCGGCGTCGAGGTCGGCGTGGGCGTCACAGGAGGAGGAGTAGGCGTCCTCGTCGGCTGAGGCGTCGGTGAGGAGATCAGGGTCGGCGTCTTGATCGGCGTCGAGGTCGGAGTCGCGGAATCGCCGGGCTCCGGCGTCTCGGTCGGCCTGCGCGTCGGCCGCGAGGTCGGCTTCTTGGTAGGCCACCGGGGCCACCACCAATGGCCCTTGGTCTTCCGTGGCCGCGGGCTCTCCGTGGTGGGTCGTGGCCGGGACTTCTGACCGGCGGCAGCCCGCGGTGAGACCGAAGCCCGTGCTCCCCCGCTCGCGTCCGTCAGGGCCGCCTGAGGCTTCAGCACATCAGAGGCGATGACGCCGTATCCGCCCGCCAGCACCGCCACGGCGGAGACACCGGCCAGGGATAACCACCCGGTCCGCCTCTTACTTCGCGTACTCCGCCGATGCCTTGACACAGGCGACTCCTTCCGATCACGGCCATATCGAGTCCCCAAGGGGAGAGAGTAGCCATGCCGGAAGCACTAAGAGGGGCTTTTTGCCGAAAAAGGACTCCTTTACCCCTCAATTCCCAGAAAGCTCAGCTTTCTCAATGATGATCAAAAAACACGTTATCCCGGACTTACCGCCCCACCGTTTTCCCAGGTGTTACTGTGCCACGTATTTCCGGGCCCGTCCTTATCCCAATAAGAAACCGGCCCGGCAGACCCGCCCTTCGGCCACACCCTGCGGCTGAAGACGTTGCCGATCACCTTGATGTTCGACGAGGTGCCCTTGGCCCCGGCGCCCGCGTACAGCGACCAGCCACCCCCGGCCAGCAGGTTGCCCTCCACCGTCACGTTCTTGACCACGCCGAAGTCCTGGAACAGCGCGATCGCGCCGGTCTGGTCCAGCGTGTTGATCACCGTGTTGCGCCGGATGATCAGCTCGGTCCCGGCGGCGGGCGGCCCGGTCGACATGATCATGTCGGTGTGGTCGCCGGAGTAGTACTTCGGGTCGTGCACGTACGAGTCCTCGACCAGGCCCTGCTGGGTCAGGATGCCGTTGGAGATCGTGTGGATGTCCACCCGGCGCACCGTGATCATCTTGCCCTGGTTGAGGATGCCGAACTGGGTGCGTTCCTTGCCGTTGCCGAAGATCTCGCTGTCCTCGACCTTCAGCCCGGTGCGCCCCTCGCGCTGGAGGATCCCCCACCAGCCCTTGGTACCGCGGACGCGCGTGTTGCGGATGGTCACGTCGTCGGCCTCGACCGTGATGTAGCCGGTCACCTCGACGCCGTCGATGACCGTGCCGTTCTTGGTCACCCGGATGGACCCGGATTCGCGCAGCGGCACGCCGCTGGGCACACCCGTGTTGTCCGGTCCCGGCCAGCTCCGCTCGGCCGGGTTCAGCGGCGGGGCCGAGGCGGACGTGGTCGGGGTCGTGGCGAGCGACTGGCTGGCGAGCGGCTTGCTCTGGGCGCCGCCGTTCTGGCACCCGCTCAGCAGCACGACCAGGCCCAGGCCGAGACACCAGCCTATGGCGGACGACCTCACTAGGCGTTGGGCTTCCGGCCGCCGACGAGGTCGGCCAGCGCCGGTGGCGTCCAGCGCTTGGCGACCTGGCGCAGGTTGCTCTTCCACGCCTCGCCGGGCCGCTGCTTGAACAGCGTGGTGTGCTCGTCGGTGGCCTCTTCCTCGGGCCGGCCGTTGGAGTAGTAGTACAGCGCCATCGAGCGCCGCGCCCGGTCCGGCGGACAGGTCAGCGGGTCCGGGTGCCCGTGGTTGGCGTCGTCGGTCGTGGCGAACACCACGAACCGGTTGAAGAGCGGGAGGATCTTGCCCTCGCACTCGGTCATGTCCTTGTTCCACAGCTGCAGGTGTCCGCCGTAGCTCTCCTCCCAGTCCTTGTTGAGGTAGAGCAGGCCGTTGAGCCGGCGGTCGAGGTTGAGCTTCCGGCTCTTGTTGAAGTCGGCGTGCACCTTGAGGAAGCCACCCGGCCGGATCTGGTGCAGGCCGCCGCCCTCGAAATGCGGGTCGGAGACGAGTTGCGTGATGCCGGTCAGCCGCTCGAGGAACTGGACGAACACCCCACTGTTGAACTCCGCCAGCAGGTGCCGGGTGGCCGGCCCCATGCGCTCGGTGTCGGCCAGCGCCAGCTTCACCTCGCGCGCAGTGTCGAAGCGCTGCCAGGTGGCGTCCCGCGGCTCGGGGAACTCGTCGAGGACGGGCTCCAGCACCTCCGGCGGCAGGAAGTCGTCGATGACCACGTGGCGGAACGGCGAGGCCGTACGGAACTGCTCGGAATACTTGTCCGCCAGCGGGAAGAGGTCATCCCGGCGGAAGGTGAAAGCCTGCAGATCCTGCATGAAATGTGTCTCCGTCTCTACGACACCGCGGCCCCTACCTCGTCATCGCCTCAGCCGTGTCATCTGTTACCTGTAACGCTCCATTGCTGGGGTGCGATGGGGACATGTGAAGCCCGGCTGCCCCCGAGTCGCGATCGTGATCGTGACCTACAACAGCGCTCCGGTCCTCGGCGGTTGCCTGGCCTCTCTGCCCGAGGGCACCGATGGGGTGGATCTCGCCGCCGTCGTCGTGGCGGACAACGCCTCCAAGGACGACTCGCTCCGCATCGCCGAACAGGCCGTCGGCCTGCCCATGTGTCCCCTGCCAGTGGGCAGGAACGCCGGGTACGCGGCGGCGATCAACGCCGGGATCGCGGCGCTCGACCTCCACGAGCTCGACGCGATCTTCGTGATGAACCCCGACTGCCGCCTTCGCCCCGGTGCGCTGGCCGTGCTGAGCGAGGCCCTCGGGCGTCCGGGCACCGGCATCGCCGTCCCCCGGCTGATCAGCACCGAGGGCGTGCTCCACCACTCGCTCCGCCGCACGCCGGCCGTACGCCGCGCGCTGGCCGAGGCGGTGCTCGGCGGGCACCTGGCGGGCCGCGTCGGCGCGCTGGGCGAGATGATCGTCGACCCCGGCCGCTACGAGCGACCGGGCCCTGCCGACTGGGCCACCGGGGCCGCCATGCTCATCTCCGTCGCGGCGCTCACCGAGGTCGGCCCGTGGGACGAGTCGTTCCTGCTGTACAGCGAGGAGACCGAGTACGCGCTGCGGGCCGCGGACGGGGGCTGGAGCCTCTGGTACGAGCCCGCCGCCGTGGTCGAGCACATCGGCGGCGAGGCGAAGACGAGCCCGATGCTGGCCGCGCTGCTCACGGTCAACCGCGTGCGGCTGTTCCGGCAGCGCCGGGGCAGGATCGCGAGCGCGGGCTTCTATCTCGCGGTCCTGCTCGGCGAGGCCATGCGGGCCGCCGCGGGCCGCCACACGGCCAGAGCGTCGGTCGTGGCCCTCCTGCGGCCCTCCCGCCGGTTGCGGACCCTACCTGGATGAGTTGCGGACCCTACCTGGACGAGAGGAACACCATGAGAGTCGAGCACCTGGAGCTCGAAGGCGTGCTGCTGTTCGTGCCGGCGCCCAGCCACGACGATCGGGGCTTCTTCACCAGGACCTTCGACGCCGTGATCGCCGCCGAGCACGGGCTGGACCACACCGCGTTCGTCCAGGACAGCCAGTCGCGCTCGCGCCTGGGCACGATCAGGGGGATGCACGGCCGCTCGGGCCGGGGCGAGGCCAAGCTGGTACGGGCCGCGCACGGCGCGGTGCTCGACATCCTGGTGGACGCGCGGCCGGCGTCGCCGACGTTCGGCTCCCACATCACCGTCCGGCTCGACGACGTGTCGTTCGCGCACCTCTACGTGCCGCCGGGCATCCTGCACGGCTACCAGGCGCTGACCGAGCACGCCGACGTCTGCTACCGCATCGACAGGGAGCACGACCCCGCCGAGGACCTGGCCGTCCGCTACGACGACCCCGACCTCGCGCTGCCCTGGCCGTTGCCGGTCACCGCGATCAGCGAGCGCGACAGGTCGGCGGGCTCCTGGAAGGCGCTCAGGACCATCTTGTCCGCCTGATCCCGCCGCTCGAACCGCAGCAGCGCCCCCGCCGCGCCGACCAGCAGGAACATCACGCTGGTGATGCCGGGGAAGGAGAGCAGGTCGAAGGTGGCCGCCCCCAGCAGCGGGATCACCAGGCAGGCGGCGATGGTCAGGCCCAGGTTGCGTACGTTCGGATCGGAGCTCAACCGGCGGACCCAGAGGGCCACGACGATCCCGCACCCGATCACGCCGACGAACCCCAGCACGCCGAGCACCCCGGTCTCGACCAGTGACAGCAGGTACTGGTTGTCGAACACCTGATGCTTGAACGGGTACCAGGTGCCGAGCCCGCGGCCGAAGACCGGACTCTTGTCGAACTCCCGCATCGCGAACGGGTAGTCGTGGGTGCGGTAGATGATGCTGCTGTCCTCGCCGGCGCCGGCGAACAGGTTGTAGAACGTTCCGATCAGGCCCGGCGCCAGGACCTTCATGAAGCCCAGGAACACCACGAACGCGCCGATGGTGACGATCCGGCGCCGGTTGGACCAGCCGAGCAGGAGGATCAGCCCCGCCCCCGCCAGGCCGAGCACGGCGGTCCTGGAGACCGAGAACATCAGGCCGGCCGCGATGATGACGGCGCAGATCCACCAGCGGGTCGCGGCCTCGCCGCGGCTGCGCGCCTGGAAGCCGAGATGCGCGGCCAGCGGCAGCAGCATCGCCGACACCGCGCCGAACTCGATCGGGTGCCCGAGCGTGCCGGCGACGCGGCGCAGGTCCGATCGGGAGATCACGGTGGGCACCTCCTCGACGGAGGAGTGGCGCAGCCCGGGGATCTGCATGTACTTGGTGAGGTCGAAGTCGAGCCTGAACTGCAGCAGGGCGACGATCGCCGCGAACGTGCCGCCGATCACGACCGCCTTGAGCACGAAGTCGAGGCGCTCGCGGCTGTCGATGCCGTCGCAGACCATCAGCAGCAGGCTCACGTAGCCCGCGTAGAGCACGAACGTGTGGTCGGAGAGGTTGAGCTCGTCGGACGGCAGGTACAGGTAGGTCGTGTACCCGTAGATCGCCAGCAGGAGCATGCCGTACACGAAGATCGAGGTGCGGACCGGGTTGCCGCCCTTGGCCACGCCGGTCGTACTGATCATCTGGGCGCACACCCACACCACGCCCAGCACGAGAGCCATGATCTCGGCGGGCGTGAGCGACAGCGGAAGCCCGGCCACCGCCAGGCGGGCCGGCAGCATCAGCAGGACCACGACGAAGAAGCAGACCAGCGTGGCGCCGTCGGCGCGCCGGAGCGGCCGCTGGGCCAGGTTGGCCCCGGTCATCCTTCGCGTCCAGCCAGCGACCGCGTTCCGTTGCTCGCGACGGGCTCGTAGAGTCCGAGCTCGGGCGGCGTCGGGCGGCGGCGGGCCCGGCGATGGCGGGCGAAGCTCTCGGCCGCGAAGGCGGCGAACAGGCTCATGAAGAACGCCAGCGCCCCGGTGACCACCGCGCTGCGCATCCGGCTGCCCTTCTTCTCGTCGGGCTGGGTGGGCGGCACCACGACGGTGGCGCTCACGTAGGTGGTGGGCGGTGCCTTGACCTGCTGCTGCCGGGCGCGCAGCTCCTGCTGGGCCAGCTCGGTGACCTTCACGACGATGCCGTGGGCCAGCTCGGCGCTCGGCGCCTCGCAGGTGATGACGATGAAGGGGGTCGCCGGCATCATCTCGGGGTTGGTGCCACCGCTGGTGATCTTGAGCGTGACGTCGCCGCCGATCGGCGCGCCGACCTTGGCGACCGCCTCAGGGGTGTTCAGCGCCTGGATGAGGATCGACGAGGTCATGCTCAACCCCTGGTCGAAGGAGACGAGGGGGTTGGTGCGGGGGTTGGGGAACCTGGGGTCGGCCGGCACGCTGCCGCCGGTGACCGGCAGGGTGAGGACGAGCGCCGAGCTGGAGATGAAGGTCTTGGGCGCCACGGCGAAGATGCCGACGGCTCCCACGACCGTGAGGAGGAAGGCCGGAATCGTCACGTACCACCGCTTGAACAGAACGGTCGCCGTCGCCCAGAAGTCCATGCGCGGGCCTCATCCCTCGCCGTTGTCCTGGGCCGCCTTGCCGGGCCAGGGCACGGGCGAGAGAGGCTCCCCCCGGTAGATGGGGAACTCCATGGTGCTGGAGCTGTCCTCGTCGAGCTCCGCCAGTTCGACGGGCTCGTCCACCTGCGCTGCCACCGGCTCCGGCGCCGGCGCCGTCACGGGAGTGACCACCGGAACCGCCACCGGGACCGCCAAGGGTGCCGCCAGGGGTACCGCCGGGGGTAGCGGGGGCTCCGGCTGCTCCGGCTGCTTGGGCGCGCGCCTGGTCACCACGCCGTAGGCGATGCCGAGGCCCAGGAGCAGGCAGAGCACGGCGCCGCCGATCGCCCCCTGCCAGTTCACGCTGTGGTCGGCCTCGGGGGTGGACGGCGGCACGATGTCGGTGGAGGTGATGAAGGTGTTCGCCGGAGCGCCGAGCGCCTTCTGCCATTTGAACAACTCGGTCGCCACGCGCTCGCGCGCCGCCATCAGCACGGCCGTGGCCTGCCGAGGAGACTCGCTGTCGACCCTGATGTAGATGTAGGGCCCGTTGATGTCCAGGACGTTGGGGTTGGAGCGCCCGTCGTCGATCGTGATCTCCGTCGGGCCGTCCTTGGGCGCGCCGAGCTGCGTCCAGACGTCCTGCGTGTTCATCGACAGGATGACGATGCTCGCCCCGGTCTTCAGCGCGTCGTTGAAGGAGAGGAACGGGTTGGTGAGCCCCTGCTTGGTCTTGTCGGAGGGGACGGTGCCCCCGTTCACCGGCGTGGCCAGCACGAGGGAGACATCGGTCGTGTAGTGCGCCGGAATGACCGTGTACACCACAACGCCCACCAGGATCGAAAGACAGATCAGCGGCGGGCCAATGAGAACTCGGCGGAGAAGACCAAGGATCGTCTTCCAGAACTCCATTTTGGTACGTTCCCCCGCATCAGCAATGCTTGCTCTATAGCGGACCATCGCCCATTCGCGGCCAGACGTTACATCTCCGTAGAACGGTTACACCGCGCGTAGTCGCAGCGATAGACCTACCGACTACGGCGACGGGGGCTTCGGTGGGGATGACGGTAGAGCGTCCGGCGACGCGGCGCAGGCTGACCGGGCTCGACGGCTTACGGGGGCTGGCGGCGTTGTTCGTCGTCCTTCACCATTGCTGGCTCCTGTCCTTTCCCGGGTTCCCGGTCAACGACGCGCCCTGGTGGACGGGGTGGCTGCTCTACGGCCACTTCGCGGTCGTGGTGTTCATCGTCCTGTCCGGCTTCTCGCTGGCGATCTCGCCCGCCCGGTCCGGCTGGCAGCTCGGCGGCATCCCCACGTTCCTCAACCGCCGCGCCTGGCGCATCCTGCCGCCCTACTGGGCGGCGCTGGCGTTCAGCCTGGTGATCGCGTGGACGGTCATCCCGCAGCCCGGGCAGCAGACGCCCACCGGGCAGTCGGCCCTCATCTACGGGCTCCTCCTGCAGGACGTCTTCGGCTCCCCCAGCCCCAACGGGGCCCTGTGGTCGATCGCCGTCGAGGCGCAGCTCTACCTGGTGTTCCCGCTGATGCTGCTGGTCCTGCGCAAGATGGGCGCGGCGGTGATGCTCGGCGCGGTGACCCTGATCGTCGTGGCGGTGGGGGCGCTGGCGCCCTCCGTGCCGGCCGTGGACCTGCTGATGCGGCTGACGCCGCAGTTCGCCGTGCTGTTCGCCGTGGGCGCGGTCTGCGCCGGCGTCGTGCGCGCGCAGGAGCGTACGGAGCGCCTGCCCTGGCACTGGTTCGCGGCGGCCGCCGCGGTCCCGGTGCTCCTGCTGATCGTGGTCGCCGGGCCGGTCTGGGTGGTCGCGAACTTCTTCTGGGTGGATCTGGCGGTCGGCCCGGCCGCCGGGCTGTTGCTGACGGGTGTGGCGACGGGCAAGCCGGTCTGGCTCGTACGGCTGCTCGACACGCGTCCGCTCCGGCGGCTGGGCTCCTTCTCCTACAGCCTCTACCTGATCCATTCACCGCTCGTCGTCATGATCAACCGGCTGGTCGTCGCCCCGCACGTGCCGCCGGGCATGCCGACCTTTCTCCTCACGCTCGCCCTGGCAGTGCCGGTGAGCGTGGGGACGGCGTGGTTGTTCGCCTCGGTCTTCGAGTTGCCCTTCCAACGGCACCGGAGCTGGAGGGGCCTGCGCGACGCCGTACGCGCGCGGTTTGTCAGGTGAGCTTGGCCAGCGCCTCGGCCTCGGCCTCGTACTCCGCCGCGAGCTCCTCCGGGATGCGCGTCAGGTCGTCGGCCCGGTAGAAGTCGCGCAGGGTGGTGCCGCGGCAGGTGGCGTCCACGTTGGGCGCCGCCGCGCGGGAGCGGACGTCGTCGATGTGGACGGTGCGGAAGTCGATGCTGAACCGGGTCCTGCCGGAGGTGTTGGTGACGGTCGAGTGCAGGTGCGCCCCGGAGAAGAGCAGCATGCCGCCCGGCTCCGGCACCAGCCGGAGCTCGGTTTCGAGGTCGAGCGCCTCCTCCGGCTTGGGCTGCTCCCGGGTGTCGCTGTGGATGTGCTGGGCGGCCGTGGGCCGGCTGACGGCGGTCCACTCCGCGTAGTCGTAGCGGCCGCTGCCGTTGCGCACGGGGCGGTCGAAGTACTGCGGGTGCAGCGCGAAGACGTTCTCCGGGACCACCTCGTAGATCGGGATCCACCAGTTGACCTGGCAGAACGGCGCGGCGTACCAGCAGTCGCGATGAGCGTGGTAGGCGTAGGAGATGCCGGAGTCGAGGTAGTGATCGGCGGTGGAGGTGCGCAGCCTCGGCACGTCGAAGTAGGTCTTGTCCAGCGCCATGCCCAGCTCGTCGAGCAGGGTGACGAGGAGCTTCTTGCTGGTGGGGTGGTGGATGAAGCGCGGCTTGAGGTCCGCGAGCAGTGCCGCGAACTCCTCGACCGGCATCTCGTACTGGGCGGTCTGGGGGTCGCGGCCCTCGAACGCCTCCTCGATCAACTCGCGGGCGAACTCGATCAGCTTGGTCGAGGCAGGCGTCGCCGAGTAGAGGAAGAGGTCTCCCTGGAAGAGCATTTTGCGCCGGACATCATCGTTGATTCGGCTATTTGCCAATAAAACGGACATAGCGAGATTTTCCCCCTCGCGTGGTTCTTTTCCCTTCTCTCGCCTTAGCCCGCATCTTCGTTACAGGGGGTTGGAGGGGTCACAGAGGCAACTGCGTCTGCGTGTCCGGCCTGCCCACGTAGACCGAATAGTCCGGGTGGTCGAAGCGGTGCAGCGCCTGGATGTTGTCGTTCCAGGGGGCCGGAACCGGGCGCTTGTGCCGCAGCCCGTTGATCGGCGCCAGCTTCATCAGCTCGTTGTCCTCGTTGAACTCCCTGATCGCGCTGAGCTCGCCGACATACTCGTTGTGGATGATCTGGTCGTCGTCGCCGACGGTGTCGTCGAGGTAGCAGAACACGCGGGGCAGGAAGTACTTGTGGTCGCCCCCGAACAGCCGCAGCGCCGCCGCGGTCGAGGAGTAGAAGTCCACGTCGATGGAGACGAACCCGATCGGCGCCGGACGCTCGCCGTCCAGGAACTCGCCGACCGTGTCCTCGATGTTGCCCAGGATCAGGGTGGCCTCCCCCAGCCGGGCCCGCAGGGCGTCGACGTCCATGACGAAGTCGCCTTCGCGCCAGATGTAGGGCAGGTCCCGGAAGTCGGTGGGCTTGGGCAGCCCGGCGCCCGTGTCGAAGCCGTAGACGTCGATCTTCACGCCCGACGCGGCCGACGCCAGCGCCGCCATGCGGTTGAGCTCCACCATGCCCGCGCCGCCCGCGACACCGAACTCGACCACGCTGATCCGGCCGACGCCGAGGCGCCTGGCCAGCTCGGCCGCCTGCTGCACGCCGTAGGCGTAGTGCGGCCTCGGGTAGAGGTCGAGCGAGCAGCGCAGCTCGTACGAGCCGAACGGCAGGCGCCGCATGGCGGCCAGCAGGATCCGGCCCGGCTGCATGAGCAGCCGCACGATGCGAATCAACACGAGCAGATCACCCTTTCGAGGAGACGAGTCGGGCGGCCAACCCGGCGAGTTTGCGGCTGCGGTGCGTCAGCATCTGGTGCTGCCGGCGATAGTAGGTACGCAGCAGCACGGCGTGGGCGCGGTTGCGTTGCTCCGTGGACAGCTCCATGAGCCGCACGGCTCGGTACATCGCCCGGAACTGCAGCGTGGTGGCGAAATGCGCGGTCCAGGCCGGCACCCCGAGCGCCGCGGCGATCCCGGGCAGGCGCCGCTCGCGCAGGTTGCGGTGGGCGAGCGTCTCCGGCACGTGACCCCAGGGCGCGGTCAGCGCGAGCATGGTGGCGTAGACCTCGTCCTCGCGGATCATCAGCGGCCGGGGCACGGCGGCCACCTGCTCCCGCCGCATCAGGCCGTAGAGGGGGTCGAGTCCGTGGTGCTGGGTGGTGACGACGTCCCACAGCTCGTCCAGGCGGTCGATGGGGTCGTCGGAGAGCATCTGGGTGCCGCGATAGCGGGGCTGGTGGACCGTCCCGTCCGCCCCGGTGTAGCTGACGTCCGAGGTGACCAGGATGAGCCGCTCATCGGCCAGGAACGGCTCCAGGCTCCGGGAGACGTAGCGCGGTTCGAGCAGGTCGTCGTCGCCCATCCAGCGGAAGAACTCCCCCCGCGCCCGCCGCAGCACCTCCACGAAGTTCCCGACCACGTGCAGGTCACGCGGCTGCCGGTAGTAGGCGATGCGTCCGTCCTGCCTCGCCAGCTCGCGGCAGAGCTCCTCCGTGCCGTCGGTGGAGGCGTTGTCCGAGATCACCACCTCGATCTCGGCGTGGTCCTGGGCGAGCGCCGAGCGTACGGCCGCCTCCAGGCGGTCCGCACCGTTGCGGACCGGGATTCCGATGGACACCAGCATCGCTTCTCCTCGAGGTCATCGCGCGCGGGCGGGAAGCAGCCGCACCAGGCGATCGCTCACAATGTGGAACTGGTCGCGGGTCACCACGACCAGCACGTAGGCCAGCAGGCCGCCGCCGCCCGCCACGATGAGCTGGACCAGGGGGCTCCCCTGGGTCAGCAGCGCGAGGCCCAGCATGACGGCCGCGCACACCAGCGCTCCCGCCGCCGGGCGGGCGAGTCCCGGCAGGGCCGGGGCGAGCCGTACCCCGGCCCGCTGCACGGCGAGCACGGCGAGCGGAAGCGCGACGAGCACGGCGGCGGCCGCCTGCCCGATCGCGGCGCCGCGGATGCCGTCGAGATGCGTGCCGACGATGACCGCCGGGATCATCGCCGCCGCGTGCCCGAGGTTCATCCAGACCGTCGAGCGGGTGGCGCCCTGCCCGTTCAGGATGTCGAGGGCGAAGGAGGTGAGCATGCGCACCACCATCAGGACCGCCAGGAACCGCAGCACGCCGGCGGCCAGCTCCCACTTCGGGCCGTAGATGAAGATGATCAGCGGGTGCGCGAGCAGCGCCATGAAGACGGCCAGCGGCAGCACCATGGCGATGAGCAGCGGCACGGTTCGCTGCACGCCGAGCGACAGGGACTCCTCGTCGCGCTCGGCCAGCCGGGAGAAGCCGGCGATCGACACCATGCGGATGGCGCTGCCGATGATGCCGGGCACCCAGCTCGACACGTTGAAGGCCATCAGGTAGAAGCCCAGCCACGCGTCGCCCATGATGTTGCCGACGATGATGTAGCCCACGTTGAGCAGCATGATCTCCAGCGCGATCCCCGCCGCCGAGGGGATGCCGAACCGCAGCAGCTTGGCCGCGATCTGCCGGTCGAACCCGAACCGGTAGGGCAGGCGCGCGTAGAGCAGCATGAAGACGCCGGTGACCACGGCACCCGCGAGCTGCCCCCAGGCGAAGCTGTACGCGCCCGCCCCGTTGACCGCCAGGATGATCGCCGCCGGCGCGTTGACCAGGAAGCCGGCGAGGACCGCCTTGGCGTTCTTGCCCGTGCGGAACCAGCGCAACAGGGCCGCGCTGCGTACCGCGGTGACCGCCTCGACGAGGATGACCGCGGTGAGGATGCGCACCACGGACGTGGCCTCCGCGCTGCCCGCCAGCGCCGAGAAGTACGGCGCGCCGACCCAGAAGATCCCGTACAGACCCAGTGCGGAGATCATGGTCAGGGTCGTCGCCGTGGGCGCGATGTCCTCCAGCCGCCCGCGCCACTGCACGATGGCGGACATGACGCCGACGTCCTTGACCACCATGACGAACTGGGTGGCCGCGAGCGCGACGGCGTAGACGCCGAAATCCTCTGGCGCGAGGAGTCTGGCCAGAATCAGGCCGAGGATGAACGAGCCCGCGCGGGTGACCAGTGTGCCGAGAAAGCTCCACACGGCCCCTCGGCCCGCTTTGCGCCCGATGTCGCTGATATCCGGGCCCGATTGCTCTGCCATGCCGGCCTTCCCTAGCTAGGCTCGCTGATCCGCTCCAGCCAGATCTCCCGCCAGAACGGGACGAACGCGCGGGGGCAGTTGGACTTGTAGACGCCGTCGCAGATGATTCCTTCGAGCGCGATGCAGGGGTTCTTCATCTCCAGCATCTCGCCCGTCTTCTCGTCGATGCAGCGCTCGACGCGGGCGCTCACGCGGGCGACGCGGCCGCACGAACGCGCCATGTCCTCCTCGAAGCCCAGCCCGCGGTTGAACCCCTTGGCGTTCAGCGTGGCGATGATCTCGTCCCTGGACTTGATCCGCACCAGCTCACCCGGCTGGAGGTCGGTCGTTCCCGTCGGCGTGGGGCCGGCGTGCGGGCCCGGCCGTACGAAGCCCCAGGCCAGGCCGCCCTTGATGCGCAACCACTTCGGGAACTTCCTGGACAGGCGCTGGTAGCGGTTGAACATCCCGAAGAAGAGCGTGCGCAGGGTCGGTCCGACCCCGGCGTTGCCCACCTGGATGTCGGTGACGTACTGGCTCATGTCCCGGAACGGGAGCCGTTCAGGGGCGGCGCGCAGCAGCTCGGTGGCCTGGCAGCGGAAGCGTTCCTCGCCCTCCGGCCCCGGCTCCCTCCGGGTGTTGACCTCGAGGATCGGCAGCAGCGGCCGCTCGGGGCGGACGGCCAGCTCCGAGGTGGGCGGCCCGTCCACCCGCTTGAGCCAGGCGGTCTTCCAGTAGAGCAGGCAGGCGGTCTGGCAGCCGCCGTGGGCCGACCCGTCGCAGCGGGAGCCCGTCAGATGGACGGCGTCCTCCATGCGCCGCATCCCGGTTCTGGTCATCGTGTCGCAGAGCTTGTTGGCCACCTTGTGAACGGTGAGCCGCTGCCCGCAGAATCGCAGCATCTCCGGCATGAAAGGGAGGCTGTCCAGCTCCCCCTTGTCATCGAGCGTGGCAAGGATCTCTTCCGCACTGAGGACCTCGACCACGTCGCCGACTTTCAGCGCCAGGTTCAACCCATCCACTCCTTCACCAGGCCCGCGTTCTGCAGGGCATGTGCCGCGTCCGCTATTGCCTGGAACGGCAGGTTCGACCGTTCCGCGATGTCCAGGAGACTGTTCAGCCCGTCGGAAAGGCTCAACACCCACAACATCGCCATCTGCGCTTGTTTCGTGTCACTGCGCCCGCCGAGTGATCCGTACAGGCCCCGGGCCCCCAACTGCGGCTCGCCGTACGGGCTGAGATTCTGGTAGCGGCGGTTGCCCTCCAGAACCCGCACGGCCGTCCACAGCGTCTCAAGGGTGTCCTCCATCGCCTCGGGACGCACGAAGTCGGGATTGTCGGCCGAGGTGTGATATTCCGGGTATCCGCCGTACGGCGTCCTGGTCAACGAGCCGACGGCGAGGTTGAACCCCGGCGAGCAGTACTGCCGCTCGTCGTAGCCGTACGGGGAGAAGTCCAGGACGGTGTGCGGCCGGTCCTTCAGCACGTGCGCGAAGACCTGGTCGATCTCGGCGTCGCCGCGCCTGCTGCGCTTGTAGGTGATCGTGCCGCTGTCCCCCGCGCAGGCCAGGGTCACGCCGTGCCTGATCCGGTCGGTGCGCTCCCGGTTCAGGGCGAGCCAGGTGATCGCGCCGATGGTGCCGGGCGCGAAGATGAACCGGTAGGTGTACCAGGGGTCGGACAGCCGCTGCGCCAGGGCGACGGCCACCGCCACACCGGCCAGGTTGTCGTTTGCCAGCGAGGGATGGCAGACGTGGCAGGAGATCAGCACCTCCTGCGAGCTGCTGCCGGGGACCACGTACTCGCCGTAGGTCAGGTACCCGTCGGCCAGCGTGGAGTCGATCCTGACCTCGTACGGGCCGTCGGCCATCCCGTCCAGGGTGTTCTGGCTCAGGCAGAAGCCCCAGGTCTCGGCGTAGTAGCTGGTCCGGTACGGGATCAGGTCCGGCTGCTCGGGCAGGGTGTGCAGGTGCCCGCGCAGCTCTTCCAGGGACATCGTGGCCTCGACCGGCACGCTGTATCCCACGACGTGCAGGTTGGAGTCCTGGAAGTCGACCACCTTGTTCCCCGCGGCGTCCTTGATGGAGGCGTCGCGGATGTTCCACTCCCGGGGGATCGTCCAGTCGAGGACTTTGGTCCCGGTCGGCACCTGGGTGATCTCCAGCGGGATCGACTCGCCGATGATCTCCAGGGTCTGCCGCAGCCCGTCGCCGGTGATGCTCCGGCACAGCGGGTAGAGCCGCCGTACCAGGGCGTGCATTTCCGCGCCGGTCATGGGCGCAGGGTGTCGTCGACGGTGCCGGCCTCGCGCCGGTCGGCGAGCCGGGCCAGCCGGGTGAAGCGGCGCTCGAAGTCCTGCTTCGTCAGACCGTGCTCGCGATAGGCGTCGATCAGCTCCACCGCGCCCGCCTTGACCGTCCAGCGCGCCTCGTAGCCCAGCTCGGACCTGATCCGGGAGAAGTCGACGCGGTAGGAGCGCGGATCGGACCCCGTCTCGCCGGTGATGCTCAGCGTCGATCCGGGCACCGCGGCGACGACCTCGGCCGCGATCTCGGCGACGGTCACGTTGTTGACCTCGGTGCCGACGTTGAAGGCCGTCGTGTGCACGGCTTCGCGGGGCGCGACGAGAGCCGCCGCGAAGGCCTCGGCGATGTCCCTGGCGTGGACCAGCGGGCGCCACGGCGTGCCGTCGGACAGCACCCGGACCTCGCCGGTCAGGTGCGCGTGGCCCACCAGGTTGTTCAGCACGATGTCGGCGCGCAGCCTCGGGGAGAACCCGAAGGCGGTGGCGTTGCGCAGGAACACCGGCGCGAAGTCGTCGTCGGCCAGCGTGACCAGGTCGTCCTCGACCCGCACCTTGGACTCGGCGTACGGCGTCACCGGCCGCAGCGGCGCCTCCTCGTCCAGCAGCTCCTCGCCGCCGGACGCGCCGTAGACCGAGCAGGTGGAGGCGTACAGGAAGCGGCGCACGCCCGCCTCCTTGGCCAGCCTGGCCAGCCGGACCGAGGCGTGGTGGTTGATGTCGTAGGTCAGGTCGGGCGCGAGCGCGCCGAGCGGGTCGTTGGACAGCGCGGCCAGATGGATCACCGCGTCGAATCCCGCCACGTGTTCGGGACCCGCGTCACGCAGGTCCACCGCGTGCGCCTCGACCTGCTCGGGCGCGGGGCCGAGCAGGCAGTCGGCGAACAGGCCGGAGTCCAGGCCGACCACCTCGTGCCCGGCCTCGGCCAGCATGGGGGCCATCACGGTGCCCAGGTAGCCCTGGTGACCGGTGAGAAGTACCCGCATCAGTTCTCCAGATCGACGGTGAGCTTGGAAACGTGGAACGCCTCGGCATAGCGCGCGTGGCACTCGATGCCGCGGATGCGGGCCAGGCCCAGGAACGCCTCGCGGTCGTACCAGGGCCGATGTCGCTGGGAGGCGTAGTGGCGCTGGAGCAGATCGACCTTCAGCTCCGCCACCTCCTCCGTCAGCGGCTGGAAAACGGCGGGTGCGGCGAGGTCGCCGTCCCATTTGACGATCTCGTAGCCGAGCGTCAGGTGGTCGCGGAAGGCCGTGGGCACCAGCTTGGCCAGCCCGCGGTGGTCCTGGTGGGCGTCGCCCCGCCAGGGTGCGAAGATCAGGCCGGGGTCGGTACGGGCGCGCAGCTCCTCCACCGCGGCCTTGGCCTCCTCCCACCTGGCCGGAAGGTAGCCGTCGGGCAGCTTCAGCACGGTGACGCGTAGCTCGGCGCCCGGGCAGAAGTCCGCCAGCGCCGCGCGCTCCTCGTCCTCGCGCTCGGTGCCGCCGCCGGACAGCACCAGCGCGTCCACGCGGAGGCCGGGGCGGGCGGCGCAGACCGTCAGCAGGCTGCCGCCCGCCCCGATCGCCAGGTCGTCACAGTGCGCGGCGAGCGCCACGATGCCGTCGAGCCGCCCCGCGCGCAGACCGATCACCGGGACCGTTCCCAAAGGGCCCACGGGCGCTCGCCCCGGGAGTAGGCCTCGTCCAGCTCCATGCGCTGGTTCACGGTGTCGGTCGGCCGCCAGTAGCCGCGGTGCGGGTAGGCCAGCAGGCGTCCGCGCTTGGCCAGCTCCACGCAGCCGTCGGCGACCAGGTCGCCGTTCTCCGGGATGTGCTCGAAGACCTCCTGGGTCAGCACGAAATAGCCGCCGTTGACCCACACCGGCATCTCGCTGACCGGCGAGATGCCGCCGATCAGGCCGTTCTCGCCCACGTCCACGCAGTGGAAGGTCTGGGACGGCGGCACGACCATCATCGAGGCGGCCGCGCCCGACTCGGTGAAGCGGTCGATGATGTCGGGCAGCGGCGCGTCGGTGAGCACATCCGCGTAGTTCGCGAGGAACATCTCGTCGCCATCCAGGTGGTGGCGGACGCGGCGCAGCCGTTCGCCGATCGGGGAGTTGGTCCCGGTCTGCACGAACGAGATGGACCAGTCGGAGATGTCGCTCGACAGCAGCTCGACCTTGCCGCCGCGTAAGACGAAGTCGTTGGACGTGGCTTCCTGGTAGCCGAGGAAGAAGTCCTTGATGTGGTGGGCACCGTAGCCCAGGCACAGGATGAACTCCTTGTGCCCGAAGTGCGCGTAATAACGCATGACGTGCCAGAGCAGCGGCCGCGGGCCGACGAGCGCCATCGGCTTGGGCACCTCGCCCGGCACACCCGTACGCATGCGCGTGCCGAAGCCTCCACAGAACAGGACAACCTTCACACGACCTCCAGGTGTGGGATCGGGAAGACCAGACGGCCTCCCCATTCGTGCACATAGGAGAGCTGAGCGGTGAGCTCTTCGCGCAGGTTCCACGGCAGGACCAGCACATAGTCCGGGCGATCTTGAGCGATGCGCTCCGGAGCGGCGATGGGGATCCGGGTGCCCGGAGTGAATCTGCCGTGCTTGTAGGGGTTGCGGTCAACCGTGTAGGCCAGCAGGTCCTGACGGATGCCGCAGTGGTTGAGGAGCGTGTTGCCCTTTCCCGGCGCGCCGTAGCCGACGACCGTCTTGCCTTCCTCCGCGGCGTCGATCAGGAAGCGGAGCAGGTCGCGGCGGACACGTGCGACCCGGTCGGCGAACCCGGCGTAGCCGGACAGATCGTGAAGTCCGGCCGCCTTCTCCCGCGCGAGCACGTCGAGCACCCGATCGGACGGGCTCCCCGACGGCCGGGCCCACAGCCGGATGGATCCGCCGTGGGTGGGCAGCAGCTCGACGTCCACCAGCGTCAGCCCGCCGGAGGCCAGCGCCCGCTGCGCGGAGGCGACCGTGTAGTACTGGAAGTGCTCGTGGTAGATCGTGTCGTACTGGTTCAGCTCCATGAGCGTGAGCAGGTGCTGAACCTCGATCGACACCCACCCGTCGTCGGCCACCAGAGCCCGCAGGCCCTCGGTGAAGCCGACCACGTCGGGGATGTGCGCGTAGACGTTGTTGGCCACGACCAGGTCGGCCGGCCCGTGCTCGGCCCGCACCGCGGCGCCCGTCTCCGGCGTGAGGAACGCGGTGAGCGTCGGCACGCCCTTGTCCTTGGCCGCCTGTCCCACGTTGGCCGACGGCTCGATGCCCAGGCACCTGATGCCACGCTCGACGACGTGCTGCAACAGGTAGCCGTCGTTACTGGCCACCTCGGCCACGAACGACGGCTTCAAACGTTCCACAGCGGAGTCGACGAACTGCCGTGCGTGTTCCACCCATGAGGCGGAATAAGACGCGAAGTAGGCGTATTCGGTGAAAGTTTCTTCCGGTGTGATCAGCGGCGGTATCTGCGCCAGCCAACAGCTGGTGCAGACCCGCAGGTGAAGTGGATAAGTGAGCTCGGGCTCGTCGAGCTGTTCCGCGGTGAGGAAGAGCTCACAGGGCGGAGTCGCCCCGAGATCCACCACACCGACCAGGTCGGCCGAACCACACAGCCGGCACGATGTCCTCAACAATGGGCCCCACCCGAAAATGACAAGATTTCCCCCTATGGCAAACCCACAGCCGTACTTCGGGTGGGCGCCAAGGAGTGTTACAAGTATCTTCATGAAGCACCTGAGCATCAGTGGAGCATTTGTCTACACCCCCCGCATCCACAGCGATCCGCGGGGCGACTTCCTGGAAAGTTTCCGCGCCGCCGACCTGCGGGAGGCGCTGGGGCAATCGATGGACCTCGCGCAGGTGAACTGTTCGGTCTCCAGACGCGGCGTGCTGCGCGGCGTCCACTTCGCCGACGTCCCCCCTGGCCAGGCCAAATACGTCATGTGCGTCTCGGGCGAGGTGCTCGACGTCGTCGTGGACGTGCGCGTCGGCTCGCCCACCTTCGGCCGGTGGGAGGCGGTGCGGCTGAACGACGTGTCGCGCTGCGGGATCTACCTCTCCGAGGGCCTGGGGCACGCCTTCATGGCGCTCAGCGAGTCGGCCACCGTCCTCTACCTCTGCTCCACCACGTACGACCCGGCGCGTGAGCACGGCGTCCACCCGCTGGACCCGGATCTCGGCATCGAATGGCCGCTCGACGGGGAGCCGATCCTCTCGGCCAAGGACGGCGCGGCGCCCACGCTCAAGCAGGCTCAGGAAGCGGGGATACTCCCATCGTGGTAAGTGTCGTGATACCGGCCCACAACGAGGCCAAGGTGATCGGCCGCTTGCTGGACGGCCTGCTCCGGGAGGCCGCGCCCGGCGAGTTCGACGTCGTGGTGGTGGCCAACGGCTGCACCGACGGCACGGTGGCCGCGGCGCAGCCGTACGACGTCCGCGTCGTGACCACGCCGGTCCCCTCCAAGCGCGAGGCGCTGCGGCTGGGCGACGAGGCGGCACGCGGATATCCCCGGCTGTACGTGGACGCCGACATCGAGCTGAGCACCGCCTCCGTCCGCGCGCTGGCCGATGTGCTGGCCGCGCCGGACGGGCCGCTCGCCGCCGCGCCCGAGCGGGAGCTGGCGCTGGCCGATCGCCCGTGGCCGATCCGGGCCTACTACGCGATCTGGACGCGGCTGCCGCACGTGCGCGCCGGGCTGTTCGGCCGGGGCGTCATCGCGGTGAACGACGAGGGCAACGCGCGGATCCGCGCCCTGCCGCCGGCGATGGCCGACGATCTGGCCGCCTCGCTGGCGTTCACGCCGGACGAGCGCGTGATCGTGGCCGGCGCGCGTGCGGTGATCCAGACTCCGCGCACCGTCGCCGACCTGATGCGCCGCCGGGTGCGTGCCACGACCAGCGTGAGCGAGCTGGAGCAGGCCTCGGCCACGGCCGGGGAGCGTACGGGCATGCGGGATCTGCTGGCCATCGTGGCCGGAGACCCGCGCCTGGTGGGCGCGGCGGTCGTGTTCGTCATGGTGGCGGTGCTGGCCAGGCGGAGAGCCGCCCGCGCGATCCGCGCGGGCGACTACACCACCTGGCTGCGTGACGAGAGCAGCCGGGACTAACCGACCGGCGTGTTCATGTCGGTGGTGATCTCGGCCGCGGTGAGTGCCTTGTTGTAGACGCGGACCTCGTCGATGAGGCCGCTGAAGTACTCACCGGAGCCGCTGTTGCCGCCGATCCGCAACGGACTCGTCCCGGTACGCAGGTTGCCACCGGTCGGATTGGTGGCGACCTGCGTGCCGTTCACGAACATCCGCAACGTCGACCCGTCATACGTCGCCGCCACATGACTCCAGGTGTTCAACGGCAGGTTGCTCGCCGCCGGAGCATTGGCCCCCGACGACGTGTAGATGAACGCCCCGGGCCCACTGCCCCCGCTGCCCATGATCGCGTAGGCCAGATCGGCGCCGAACTCCTTCATCAGCACCGTCCGCCACCCCGAGACGCTCGTGGGCCGTACCCACGCCTCCAGGGTCATCCCGCCGGTCAGCCGCAGCGACGTGGAATCGGCCACCGTCACCCAGCTCGACGTGCCGTTGAACGACAGCGCCTGGCCGTACTTGCCGGCCGACCAGGTGGCCGCGGTGGCCGTGCCGTTGTTGCCGTTGCCGGAGGCGTCGGCGACGGCGGTGCCGTTGCCCGCGTTCATCCCGTAGGCGGCCACCAGCCCGCTGACCGTGGGCGGCTGGGTCACGACGGCCGACGCCTCGTTGGACGACGGGCTGGTGTTGCTGGACCCGTCGAAGGCCACGACGCGGTAGTAGTACGTGCCCGCCGCGACACCCGAGTCGGTGAACGAGGTGCTCGCGGTCGAGCCCACCTGGTTGGCGCCGGACGGGGTGAACCCGGCGGTGGCGGACCTGTGGACGGTGTACCCGGTCACCCCCACGTTGTCGGTCGAGGCCGTCCAGGTCAGCTGGGCGCTGCCCGGACCGCCGGTCGCCGCCAGGGATCCCGGTGCCGTGGGCGCCTGGGTGTCGGGGGGTCCCGGCTGGCCGACGGGGGTGTTCATGTCGGTGGTGATCTGTGCCGCGGTGAGTGCCTTGTTGTAGACGCGGACCTCGTCGATGAGGCCGCTGAAGTACTCACCGGAGCCGCTGTTGCCACCGATCCGCAACGGACTCGTCCCGGTACGCAGGTTGCCACCCGTCGGGTTCGTGGCCACCTGCGTGCCGTTCACGAACATCCGCAACGTCGACCCGTCATACGTCGCCGCCACATGACTCCAGGTGTTCAACGGCAGGTTGCTCGCCGCCGGAGCATTGGCCCCCGACGACGTGTAGATGAACGCCGCCGGGCCGCTGCTCCCGCTGCCCATGATCGCGTACGCCAGATCGGCGCCGAACTCCTTCATCAGCACCGTCCGCCACCCGGAGACGCTCGTGGGCCGTACCCACGCCTCCAGGGTCATCCCGCCGGTCAGCCGCAGCGACGCGGAGTCGGCCACCGTCACCCAGCTCGACGTGCCGTTGAACGACAGCGCCTGGCCGTACTTGCCGGTCACGTTCCACGCGGTGTTCGCGGCCGTGCCGTTGTTGCCCTTGCCGGAGGCGTCGGCGACGGCCGTGCCGCCGCCCTCGTCCATGGCGTAGGCGGCCACCAGGCCGTCCGGCGCCTGTGACCGCTGGTAGGTCGCGGTGTAGGTCGCCGCGGCGGCGGGCGCGGTGAGGTTGTGGCTGACCGCGCCGCCGTCGGACCAGGAGGTGAACGTGTGGCTGAAGCCGTCTGCGCTCTGCGGCGAGGGCGCGGAGACCGAGTTGTGGGAGCCCACGATCACCGTCCGGGTGAAGGGGGCGACGGTCTGCTCGCTGTTGAAGCCGAGCTGCAGCCCGGTGGGCGCGGTCTGGAAGGTCAGGTTCACCGTCTTCGGCTGGAGGGTCACGCTCTTGGTGTCGGTGAGGCCGTGCGCGTCCGTCACGGTCAGCCTGAGCTCCAGATGAGCGGGGTATTCGTGGTCCGGAGCGGCGAAGGACCCGCTCGCGCCGGTGAACGTGGTGATCTCGTGCTCGTGGCAGGTGCCGGGGCAGTGATGCATGATCAGCTTCCAGGACATCCGCGACCCCGGGATCGAGCCGTCCTGGGCGTCCGTGCCGGTGCCGGAGAACGCGATCGTGTCCCCGACCGCCCAGGTGAGGGCGGCCGACGGGGAGTTGATGGTCGCGGTCGGCGCCGTGTTGCCCACGTTGATCGTGACGGTGGCGTCTCCCAGGCCGCCGCGCCCGTCGTCGGCGCGCAGCTTCACCACGTAGGAGCCCGGCTGGGTGTAGGTGAAGGACGGGGCGGCCGAGGTGGAGTCGTCGAAGTCGCCGTCGCCGTCCAGGTCCCACCGGAAGGTGAGCGGGTCGCCGTCGGCGTCCGCGGATCCGGCGGAGGTGAAGTTCACCGCGAGCGGCGCGTTGCCCGACGTGGTGCTCGCGCCGATGACCGCGGTCGGCGGGGTGTTGTTGTAGAGGTAGCGGATGATCTGCCCGTTGGTGAAGTCGACCGCGAAGAGATCTCCGCCGGGGCCGGTCTGCAGCTCCACGGCGGGCATACCCGAGTCGAACGTGGTGATGGTGGCCGGGTCGGGCAGGCCGTTGGCCCCCTTCGTCATGACCCAGACGCACGACCGGCTGTAGTCGGAGAAGAACATCGCGCCGTCGTAGGCGTCGGGGTAGGGGCCGCCGTTGTAGAAGGCCACGCCGCTGGAGGAGGAGCCGCCGGACGGGCACGGGTCGTTCGGCGCGGGCTTGGAGCCGTGGTTCCAGGAGAAGTACGGCTGCGCGTGCGCCGCGGCGCCTTCCGCGTAGAGGTTCTCGCAGAGGGTCAGGTTGAGGTTGTCGTAGCCGCCCTGCCTGGCGGCGCCCTCGTAGCAGGGCCAGCCGAAGTTCTTCACCGGGCCGGTGGGGTCGGCGATCCGGTTGATCTCCTCCCACGTGTTCCAGCCGACTTCACCGGCCCAGACCTCGCCGGTGCCCGGCCGGATGGTGAAACGGAACGGGTTGCGCTGGCCGTAGGCGATGATCCTGGCCACGTTGGGGTCGCTGCTGCCGGCGTTCGGGTTGCCGGGGGCGGCCGCGCCGGTGTTCGGGTCGACCCTGATCACGGTGCCGTTGAGCGCCGCGGGGTCGCCGCCGGTGCGCGGGTCCTGCGAGCGCAGTGCGCCGCCCTCGGCGGCCGGTGGGGTGAGCGCCGTGCCGACCGGCGACGGCGGGTCGCCGCACGGGTTGTCCGGGGTGACGTCGGAGCTGGTCAGGTTGTCCTGACCGTAGTCGGCGAAGTTGAAGCTGGCACCGTCGCCGCCGCTGGCGTAGAGCATGCCGTCGGGTCCGAACTTGAGGTCGCCGACGGAGTGGCTGGGGTGCTGCTGGCACCAGTCGGTGATCAGCGGGGTCTCGGCGACCGAGCCGCCCGAGGGCGCCAGCGAGGATAAGCGCCCGGTGATGAGGCAGCCGTCGCCGGTGGCGCCGGGCGGGGTCGGGCAGGGGTCGGCGCTCACGCCCGCCGTTCCCCAGCGCGGCGCGGTGCCGCCGGGCACCGCGTCGTAGGCGTACAGGACGTAGATGCGCGGGTCGGCCGGGAAGTTCGGGTGCAGGGCCATGCCGAGCAGCCCGCGGTCCCAGAAGTTGTGCACCTGCGTGCGCAGGTCGGCGTAGATCGCCGGCGTGGTGTCGGTGATCGAGTCGAAGACCTTGATCAGGCCGCTCTTCTCGGCGACGAACACCCGGCCGTCCGAGGCGAACTCGATGTTGGTCGGGTTGGTCAGTCCGCTGAAGACGACCTGTCTCTGGAAGCTGCCCGGCAGCGCCTGCGCCGCGGACGGCGCGATGAGCGTCAGGCCGGTGGTGAGTAGCAGGACGGAAAGGAGCGCATGGCGAAGCCGCCTCAACACGAGAACCCCCTTGAGCCGAAACTCCCCCGAGCCCTGAACTCGATCTATCGCACCGAATCAGGCGGAAGTCACGAGGGCTGTCCACAAGTGGACAGCCACGCATAAAGCAACCACCCCAGCTCGTACGGCCGGCACTCCCGATCGACGGCGACCGGCGGATAGATCCGGTCCAGCACGCCGAGGCGCATCCCCTGATGCACTCCCGTCGCCACGGCCCGCACCCCGCGCACCAGTTTGCGGGGATCCGCCCTGGCCTCCTTGCGCCACGTCAGAGCGAGCTCTTCGAGCACGAAGGACGGCCGCTCGATCATCCAGTCGAGGCCCTTGGAGATCTCCGCCACGTAGGCGGTGCCCCCCGCGTCGGCCAGGTCGAGCAGTGCCATCGGCCCCATCGACAGCTGATGGACGCTGTAGACCGGATAGCCCTCGACCACCGACCCGGTACGGGCGTCGTAGTGCCACCACCACTCCCCCTGCGGGCCCTGCGCGTGGCAGATGCCCTCCGCCACCTGCTCGGCCGCGCGCAACGCCTCGGCGTCGCCGGTGGCGGCGTGCAGCCTGGCCAGCGCCTGCAGCGGGTAGACCTGGTCGGCGAAGCAGCCGACGTGGGCGCGGTACCGGGGGACCAGCGCCCCCTTGCCGAGCGCGTGCGGGTAGAGCCGGTTGCCCGCCAGCCCGGCCAGCAGCCGCTCACGGGCGCGCTCGGCCCGGCCGTCGGTCACGCCGGCCGCGACCAGGGCGGCCAGCGCCCACGCCGCCTCGACGGTGTAGATCGGGCCGCCCGCGTCCAGCTCCGCGAGCCGGCTCAGCGCCAGATCCAGATCGGTGTGCCCGGCCTCCGCGGCCGCCCAGCAGATCAGCGCGGCGTCGCCGACCCCCGTCACCTCCGGCAGCCGTTTGATCAGGTTGCCCACCAGGTCGAGGAGGCTGTCACCGGCCAGGGCCGCCCGCTGCCGCTGCTCCGTCAGGGTCCCCACGCCGAGCGCGACGATCGCCGAGTAACGGATGCTGCGCCCTTCCGGCACCGCAGTCCACGTCCCGTTGTCGTTCTGGCGGCCGCGGCGGGTGAACACGAACTCGCCGTCGGCGTAGCCCGGCGGCAGCCCGCGCACGGACAGGTCCACCATGCCCGTCACGAAGTCCTGATGTCCGGAGCTCAGCAGAGCGATCCGGTGATCCGTCACGTCGTCTCCTCGATCCTGCGTTTGACACCGGCCCGCTCCCGGAGCACCAGGAGCAGGAATCTGCCGTTGGTCCGCACGTAGCGCGGACCGAGCCGCAACGGCTCCTGCAGCATGCGGTAGAGCCATTCCAGGCCCAGGCGCTGCCAGCGCACCGGCGCCCTGCGGGTGTGCCCGGCCAGCACGTCGAACGAGCCGCCCACGCCGTGGATGATCCGCGCCCGGGTGCTCTCGCCCCACTCGCGGATGAAGATCTCCTTCTTCGGCGAGGTGATGCCGAGGAACAGCAGGTCGGCCTGGGATTCGGCGATCTCGGCGGCGACCTCGGCCGAGTCCTCCACCGGGAAATATCCGTTGCGCGACCCGGCGATGCCCAGCCCCGGATAGCGCAGCCGTACCTCTGCCAGCACCCGGGCCAGCACCTCGTCGGTCGCGCCGAGGAAATAGGCGCGGTAGCCGCGCCGGTGCCCCTCGGCCATCAGCTCGGTGAACAGGTCGATGCCCGCCACCCGCTCGGGAAGCCGGTGACCGAGCATCCGCGCCGCCCAGACCACCGCCTGCCCGTCGGCCAGCACGAGATCGCTGTCGACCACGGACTGCCGTAACGCGGCGTCCGTACGCATGTTGACCACCTTGGCGGCGTTCACCACGCCGATGGTGAGCCTCCTGTTCTCCGAGACCGCCGCCACGCACCGCGCGATCACCTGACGCATGGTGAGGGCGTCCAGTGTGGTGCCGAGTAGCGTCTTCCTGGAGGCCTGCTCCGGCAACCTCGTCATCCATCCCCCTGGGTGTCCATGACATATCGGTTCCGGCTCCGGAAACGTGACATCACGGGAGGACCAGCTCGGTGAGCGTCGCGCGATGGTCCGTCCGGGGCATCCGCAGGGTCTGAAAGCTCCGGATCGCGATCCGGGGGTCGGCCAGCACATGATCGATGGCCACCTTCGGGAACAACCGCGGCTGCTGGTAATAGGGCCAGGTCATGGCCAGCCCCTTGCCGGTGACGTCGGCGGCGTCCCGGTAGCCGGTGGCGATCAGGTCGCGCAGCACCGCGTGGTCCAGGGTGGAGTTGAAGTCTCCGGCCAGCACCCGCAGGCGTCCTCCGGCGGGTGGCAACGCCCGGATGCTCGACGCCCAGCACGCCGTACGCCAGCCCTCGGAGGGCGCGCACGCGTGGACCGCGACGAGGTCCACCTCCCGCCCGCCCGGCAGGGTGACGACGGCGGGAAGGTGGCGCGGGCTCTCCACGAAGGCGGGGGCCGCGATCGGCGCGTCCCCCGGCCGCAGCGGGTAACGCGAGTAGATCGCCGCTCCCTGGGAGTCCTCCCCCGGCAGGACGATCTTGTACGGCAGCAGCCGCCCCAGCCCGAGCTCCTCCACCCGTTCCCGCATCAGGTCGGTGAACTCCAGCAGGTGCAGCACGTCCGGCCGCTCGCGCTCGACCGCGTCGACCAGGTCGGGCGGCAGCACGGAAGAGTGCAGCAGGTTGACGGCCATCACCCGCAGCACCGGGCCGCCGGCGGGCGGGTTGCCCTCCGGGATCGCGCGCGGCAGCACGATGACCGCGAAGGCGACGGTCACGACGAGCGCGGCCGCCAGCAGCGCCCCGGAGCGTAAGAAGACCGCGAACCCCAGCGGCACCAGCGCGAGCACGGCCGCGTACGGAGTGAACGACACGAGCTGGGACCAGACGAACTTCGGCTCCCATCCGCACAGGCGCAGGCCCGCCCACCCGGCGAGGCCCGCGACCATGAGCCACAGCATCGAGTCCCTCAGACGACGCTGCACCGGCGTCCACGCATCAGCACCGGCCAGGCCGCGTGCAGCGCCGCCTGCCAGTGCCGGATCGGCTCCCCCCGGGTGTGCGCGAGCACGCTGTAGGCCGGCCGCTTGGCCGGGCGGGGGAAGGCCTCGCTGGTCACGGGGCGCACGCGGTCCGGGTCGGCGCCGAGCAGGCTGAAGATCTCCTTGGCGAACCCGCACCAGGTGGTCTCGCCCGCGCTGGTGCCGTGGTAGACGCCCGGCGGCAGGTCCGACCGGGCCAGCCGGACGAGATAGTCCGCCAGGTCGGCCGCCCAGGTCGGCTGGCCGTGCTGGTCGTCGACCACGTCGACCGTGGGCCGCTCGGCCGCCAGCCGGATCATGGTCGACACGAAGTTCGCGCCGCCCGCGCCGTAGAGCCAGGCGCTGCGCACCACGTAGTGCCCGTGCTCCAGCGCCGCGTACTCCCCGGCGAGCTTGGTCCGCCCGTACGCGTTGATCGGCCCTGTCGGCGCGTCCTCCGCGTACGGCACCACGCCGTCCCCGTCGAAGACGTAGTCGGTGGAGACGTGCACCAGCCGCGCCCCCGCCAGGTCGCAGGCCTCGGCCAGCCAGCGCACGGCATGACCGTTGACCGCCAGCGCCTCCGCCTCCCCGGCCTCGGCGTCGTCCACCGCGGTCCAGCCGGCGCAGTTGATCACGACTCTCGGCCGGTAGGCGGACACGAAGTCACGCACCGCGCGCCTGTCGCGCAGGTCCAGCTCGGCCCGGCCGAGCGCGAGCACCGGCTCCCCCGTCAATGCCGCCCTGTCCAGGACGTCGGCGGCGAGCATGCCGCCGGCGCCCGTGATGAGCCACCTCATGCCGCCTCCCGGCGCAACCGATCGATCACGAGGTCCACCGGTCCCGGTGCTCGGCGTACCAGCGGACGGTGTCCTTCAGCCCCTGCTCGAACGGGATCTCCGGCCGGTAGCCGAGCGCCCGCAGCTTCGCGTCGTCCATCGAGTACCTGCGGTCGTGGCCCTTGCGGTCCTCGACGTACTCGACCGCGTCCCAGCCCCTGCCGCAGGCCTGGAGCAGGCGGCCGGTCAGCTCCTTGTTGGTCAGCTCGGCCGTGCCCGCAATGTTGTAGACCTCGCCCGGCTCCCCCTTCTCGGCCACCAGCCGGATGCCGGCGCAGTGGTCCGCGACGTGGATCCAGTCGCGGACGTTGCCGCCGTCGCCGTACAGGGGGACCTTCCGGCCGCGCATCAGGTTCGTGAGGAACAGCGGGATGAGCTTCTCCGGGTACTGTCCCGGCCCGTAGTTGTTGCCGCACCTGGTGATCGAGACGTTCAGGCCGTAGGTGATCGAGTAGGCCCGGGCGATCAGGTCGCCGGCGGCCTTCGACGCCGCGTACGGCGAGCGCGGGCGCAGCGGCGCGTCCTCGTCCCACGAGCCGATGTCGATCGACCCGTACACCTCGTCGGTCGACACCTGGACCACCTTCGGCACCCCGGCCTCCAGGCACGCCTGGAGGAGGGTCTGAGTGCCCAGCGCGTTGGTGCGCATGAACTCGGCCGCGCCCTCGATCGAACGGTCCACGTGCGACTCGGCCGCGAAGTTCACCACGAGGTCGTGGCCGGGGACGACGCTCCTGAGCAGCTCGGCGTCGCAGATGTCCCCGTGCACGAACTCGTGCCGCACTCCCTCAAGGTTGGCCCGGTTGCCGGCATACGTGAGCTTGTCCAGCACCGTGACGTACACATCGTGCAGATTGCGGACGAAGTGCGAGCCGATGAAGCCCGCACCGCCCGTCACCAGGATCCGGGTCATGAACTGATCTGTACCTTGCTGTGATCGCCCAGCACGAGACGGTGGGCTCTGGGCGTGTTGGGTGCCGGGGTGACCTCGACGTCGTGGCCGATCAGCGACGACTCGATGCGGCCGACCCCGGCGATGGAGGCTCTGGGCAGCACGATCGAATACTCGATCTCGCTGCCGGTGACGGCGCAGTCGGCGCCGATGGAGGTGAAGGGGCCGACGTAGCTGTCACGGATCCGCGCGCCGTGGCCGATGATCACCGGGCCGACGATCCTGGACCGCTCGACCACGGCCCCCTCCGCGACGACCACCCGGCCCACCAGCTCGCTGGCGTCGTCCACCTGCCCGCGTACGCTCGGCTCGACCGACTCCAGGACCAGCCGGTTGACTTCCAGCATGTCGGTGACGTTGCCGGTGTCCTTCCAGTAGCCGGAGATCACCGAGGACTCGACGCGCAGGCCCGCCTCGATCAGCCACTGGATCGCGTCGGTGATCTCCAGCTCGCCCCGCCACGACGGCTTGAGCTCGGCCACCGCCTCATGGACGGCCGGGCTGAACAGGTAGACGCCGACCAGCGCCAGGTCGCTCTTGGGGCGGGCGGGCTTCTCCTCCAGGCCGACCACCCGGCCGGAGGCGTCGAGCTCGGCCACCCCGAACTGGCGCGGGTCTCCGACCCTGGTGAGCATGATCTGGGCGGCGGGCCGCTCGCGGGCGAACCTGTCCACCAGGTCGTTGATGCCGCCCACCACGAAGTTGTCACCCAGGTACATGACGAAGTCCTCGTCGCCCAGGAACTCCCTGGCGATCAGCACGCCGTGCGCGAGGCCGAGCGGGGCCTCCTGCCGCAGGTACGTGACCTGCAGCCCGAAGGCCGAGCCGTCCCCCACGGCGGACTCGATCTCCGCGTGGGTGTCGCCGACCACCAGGCCGAGCTCCCTGATGCCCGCCGCCGCGATCGCCTCCAGCCCGTAGAAGAGGACCGGCTTGTTCGCGACCGGCACCAGCTGCTTGGCCGAGGTGTGCGTGATGGGCCGGAGCCGTGTGCCCGACCCCCCGGCGAGCACGAGTGCTTTCACCGCTAGTAAGCCCCTTCTCCACGGGTGACGACGGACCAGGTCTTCCAGAGGATCTGCAGGTCGAGGATGAGCGACCAGTTCTCCACGTACCGCAGGTCGAGGCGTACGGACTCCTCCCAGCTCAGGTTGGAGCGGCCGCTGACCTGCCAGAGCCCGGTCATGCCCGGCTTGACCACCAGCCGGCGGCGGACGTCGGCGCCGTACTGGCCCACCTCCTCCGGCAGCGGCGGGCGGGGGCCGACCAGGGACATCTCTCCTCGGAGCACGTTCAGCAGCTGGGGCAGCTCGTCGAGCGAGTATTTCCGCAGGAAAGCGCCTACCCGCGTGATTCTTGGATCGTTCCTAATCTTGAAGAGCACGCCGTCGAACTCGTTCGCTTCCAGAAGTGCGCTCTTGAGCCGCTCCGCATCAACCACCATCGTACGAAATTTCACTACATGGAACTCTTTGCCGCCTTTGCCAACCCTGATCTGGTGGAACAGCGCCGGCCCCTGGCTGGTGAGGCGGATCACCAGCGCGATGGCCAGCAGCGGCAGCGCCAGGAGCAGCAGGGCGGCGGCGGCGACCAGGCGGTCGAAGACGGTCTTCGCGACCTGCTTGGTGCCGTCGAACTCGGGGTGCTCCAGGTGCAGGAGCGGCATCCCCGCGACCGGCCTGATGCTGATGCGCGGCCCGGCCACGTCCATGAGCGCGGGGGCCACGAAGAGGTCGGTGCGCGAGGTCTCCAGGCTCCAGGCCAGCCGGCGCAGCGCGGCCCCGTCCAGCTCCGGGCAGGCCAGCACGGCCACGGCGTCGGCCTGCACGCGCTCGACCACCGTGGCCACGTCGCCGAAGGAGCCGAGCACGGGGATGCCGTCGAGGTCGATGTCCATCGCGCTGTCCGGAAGGCAGGCTCCCACCACCTGCATTCCGTGGTGCGGCTGCCGCCTGAACTGCATCACCAGGTCGAGAATCGACTCCCGGTGCCCGACCGCGATCACCTGACGCATGTAGTCGCCCACCGCTCTCCTTCGGTGGAGACGCTTACGCATCCGGTAGCGGAAGTACAGCGTGGACAGCAGCGCCAGCGGCAGCATCGCCATCACGAAACTGCGGGCGACCGCGGTCTGCGTCGCGTAGGCCAGGATGGCGACGGTCGCCATCAGGCCGACACCGCCGTTGAAGACGGCCTTGAACTCGTCCGTTCCCTCGCCGTTGGCACGCTGCCGGTACGCGCCGCCCATCATGAGCGCGACGGGCCAGGCGACGATCAGGCCGAGTCCGAGCATGAACTCGACCCACGGTATGAACACCCCGGCGATGAGCCTGATGCTCAGCACGCATACGCATGCCAGCAGTGCGCATGTCGTATCACCGCCTAACAGGAGCCGTAGGTACGCGCGCGTCCAGATGCTCGACGCGCGGCGTGGCACGGCCCCGAGGAGCACGACAACGGACTCCCCAGTCCCCACCCTCATAGCACCACCCTGAGAACTCTTGTGCACCGCGATAACAGGACGTTCCTTGAACCACATGGGTTGACATGTCCCACGCACAATCAAGGGCGGCGGCCCCCACTAAAGAGTAAAGATCGATTCCGGTACGGGGAATAACGTCCAATGTCCACAATCGGACGAGGGCTCAGCAGCTGAAGGGCTTGACGGAACGATCCATAAGTGCAGCGGTCTAGCTGGCAAAATGTACGGTTTACGGTGGAATTTCGGCAGGTTGCCGCCGAATCAAGCCGCTAGTCGTACTCCAGATCCGGCAATGCGGACGGCGGGTCAGGACTGCGCCAGACGACCACAACCCCGTCATGCGTGGAGTCGGCGGCCAGGGCCAGCCGATCGAGGTCGAAGTCCGGCAGATAACGCAGCCGCGCCAGGAAGGTGGCGTCCGTGGCCGAACGCGGCACGACACAACCGTCGCCGTCGCGGTCGAGCAGGATGTAGAGGACGTCCTCCCCGACTTCGGTGACGACACGGACCTCCACCACGTCCTCCCAGGCGAGAGCCTCGACGCTACCGTCCGCGTAGTGACGGGTGACGCCCTCTTCCGTGACATATACGTAGGAGTCCGGCATCGGATTGCCGTGCATGGGCGCGATTCTTGCGAGTTCAGGGGCTGTCCCGCAAGGGTTCGCACACAATGGTGCGGTTGACCCCGTCAGTGACCGCCCCACGAGTGGCTGAGATGCGCGGCCACCGCCGCCCTGGCCGCGTCCTCCGGGCCGTCGGCGATGGCGTCGAGCAGCTCGCGATGCTCGCGCACCAGGACGTCCCGGTCCGTGTAGACCTCCCGGAGCCGCACGGTCCCGAGCCGCGTCTCCGCGGCCAGGACTGCGTAGAGCCGTTCGAGCCGGGGGCTCCCCACGGCCTCGATCAGCGCCTGGTGCATCGCCATGTGCTCGGCCACGCACTCCGACCAGGGCGCGTCGGCGGGCAGGGCCGCCATCCGGTGCAGTGCGGCCTCCGCCCCGGGGACCCGCTGACCGGCCACGGCCTGCGCCATGAGGTCTTCGAGCGGCCTGCGCACGTACATGAGATCGTCGAGGTCCGAAAGCGTCACCTCGGGGACATAAGCGCTGCGGTTGCGCTCGCGTCTCAGCAGCCCCTCGTGGACGAGGCTCGCCAGCGCTTCCCGCACGGTCGGCCTGGCGACGCCGTACGAGGCGGCGATCTCCTGCTCGGGCAGCGGGGTGCCGGGCGGGATCTCGCCGGACAGCACCCTGCTGCGCAGGGCGTCGGCGAGCGCGCCGACGGTGGAGACGGGTCTGAGCGGCAACGTCACGGCTGCGACTCTAGCTCCCTTTCCGGCACAAGCTCTTGCTCGCGTACTTTCTCCGGGATCGCCACGGCCACCAGGCTCAGCGCGAGGAGCACCAGGCCCGCGATCGAGATCGGGGCCAGCCGCTCGCCGAGCACCACCAGGCCGAGCAGCGCCGCGACGGCCGGCTCCGCCAGGGCCAGCGTGGCGGCCGTGGCCACCGGCGTGGTCCGCAGGCCCCTGCCGTACAGGAAATAGGACAGGGCCGTGGTGCCGAGGCCCAGGTAGACGACGGCGAGCAGCCCGCGCGGCTCGACCGTCCAGGCGACGCCGTTCGCCAGCAGGACGGGCAGCATGATCAGTGCCGCGCCGCCGAACATGACCCCCATGACCGCGTTGGACTCGGCCCCGCGGCTGATCGCCCGCGCGGCCATGACCGCGTAGAAGGCGTAGACCAGGCCGCCGAGCAGCGCGAACAGCACTCCCGAGACCGTCTGCCCGCCGGCCTGGGCCCCGCCTCCCACGATGACAGCGGCGCACCCGCAGATGGCCGCCGCGGTCGCCGCGGCCCACCGCCCGCTCGGCCGGTGACCGTGGAGGAGCCAGGACAGCAACCCCGTGAAGACGGGCCCGCTGCCGATCGCCACCACGGTGCCGATGGCGACCCCCGTGCGGCCGACGGCGGCGAAGAAGCAGAGCTGGTACGCGGCCACCGCGACGGCGGCCAGCAGCAGGCCCGGCCTGATCGCCTTCCTGACGCCGGCGCCGGCCACGAGCGCGAGCGCCGTCCCCCCGATGACCAGCCGCGCGGCGGCCAGCGCGACGGAGTCGGCGGAGACGAGCAGTCCTGCCGTCCCGGCCGTGCCCCAGAGCACGGAGGCAGCGACAACGGCGAGTGGTCCGTTTCTCATGACCGCCATTGTCTGACAATTAGACAATTTCGTCCAGTTGCTGGTCGATCAGCCGCCCCGCCGGGGCCACCACCTCCCCCGCGTAGTCGTCCAGCACGGCCAGGGCGTCGTGGATGTCCGGCACGCTCTTGCGCGGGAGCTCGAACAGCGTCTCGTCCTCCGCGGTGATCGACCCCTCGATGTGGAAGGCGCCGGCGGAGACGGCGATGGAGACCTCGAAACGGACCTCGCGGCCATCGGGCAGCGTGAGGCCGGTGCCGACGCGGGCGCCCGCGGGCGGGAGGAAATAGGAGAAGGGCTCGCTTCTGGCGAACGGGTGACGTAATTCCGCGAGCATCCCTGACGCCCGGCTCAGGGCTTCCAGGAGACCGGCTGCGGCCAGGCTCTCGCTGTCCACCAAGAAAGGGTAGATCAGCGGGGCGGTACGTGGCCAACGGGTCAGCTGTGCGTGACGGTCACAGAGCAGCAAGGAAGACGGCGATCGGCGAGTCGATCACGGAGCCGGGGAGGCGGTGACCGGCGGGTCGATCACGGGGCCGGGGAGGTGGCGATCGGGGGGTCGGTCGCCAGGCGGGCGTGACGTTCGACGTCGTGGCGGACGCCGTCGTGACGGAGCTTGCCGCGTTCGATGCCCTCCGGCCGGAACCCGGCCTTCGTGGCGACCCGGCACGACGCCGGGTTGTTGACGCGATGCCCCAGCTCCAGCCGGTAGAGCCCCAGCTCGCCGAACGCCCACCGGGCCAGCTCCCCGGTGGCCGCCGCGGCGATGCCGCGCCCCCTGGCCTCGGGCAGGACCCAGTAGGACACCCAGCCGTTGTCGTGCTCGTCGAGGCGGGACACCGCGACGTTTCCGACCACCCGCTCGCCCTCAGAGCCCTCAACCGTGACGGCGAACGCGTGGCCCACCCCCTGCCAGGCGGTGATCCACCCGGCGGCGTCCTTGAGCGTGACGACGGGCCAGGACGCCTGCGTCCGCAGGTCCGGAGCCCGGAAGGCCCTCAGCACGACCGGCGCGTCGTCCGCGTGCCACTCCCGCAACCGAACGTGCACAGCGCCCACAATGCCCGACATTACCCGTAATGCACCTATAACGCGCCCTGCCCGATTTGATGCGCGGCCTCGAACTCGGCGACCATCGCCTTCGGCGCGGTCAGGCACCAGGCCTCGGCCACCAGCTCGAACAGCTCGTCAGAGTCGATCTTGTCGAGGTGCACCACCACCCAGCCGAACCGCCCGGCCGTGAACTGCACCTCGAACACCTCGGGCCGCTCGGCCACCAGCGCGATCTGCTCCTCGATCGTGGCCTTGAGCCCGACGGTCTCGGTCGCCTCCCACAGGTAGCCGAAGCCCTTGTCGCGGACCTTGAGGCCGATCCACTCGCCGCCGTGGCTCATGCGGACCCCAGGCAGCTCGTCCAGCAACTGGAGGAACTCATCGACGCTCACACCCATGCCCGCCTGTCTACCAAACCCGACCGACAGTTCCGACCGCGGCGCCGGAGCCCACTAACGTGAGAGCGATGGCCGACACACGTACCAAACTGCTCGATGCCGCGCTGGAGACGCTCAAGGAGCACGGCATCGCCGGCGTCTCCGCCCGTACGATCGCCGCGGCGGCGGGCGTCAACCAGGCCCTCGTCTTCTACCACTTCGGCAGTGTCGACCAGCTCCTCGCGGCCGCCGTCGAGCACGGCTCCCAGCAGCGCATCGCCCTCTACCGCACCCGCTTCGCCGCCGTCACCACCCTCCGCGAGCTCCTCGACCTCGGCCGCGCGCTGCACGCGGAGGAGCGGGCGGAAGGCACCGTCGCCGCCCTCGCGCAGGTCCTCGCGGGCGGCCAGACCGATCCCAAACTCGCACCGGCCACCACCACCGGCCTCAACCTGTGGATCGAGGAGGTCGAGCAGGCCCTGGGGAGGGTGCTGGCCAAGTCGCCGCTGGCGGAGTTCGTGGACGTGGCGGGCCTGGCCAAGGCCACGGCGGCGGCGTTCGTGGGCCTGGAGCTCTACGAGGGAGTGGACCCGGACGGCGCGAACCAGGCGTTCGATGCCCTGGAGAGCCTGGCGGGCCTGGTGACGGCCCTGGAGGACATGGGCCCTGTCGTACGCCGCGCCGCCCGGGCCAAGCTGCGCCGTCACTCGTAGTAGCGCACCTCCAGCACGTTGCCGTCGGGGTCGGGGAAGAACATCGTCTCGGGGGCGATGCCCTGGGCGCCGAAGGAGTTGACGCCGGACCCCGTGATCTCGACCCCGTGCCGCTTCAGCCTGACCTGCAGCTCGTCGAAATCCTCCTTTCCGACGGCCAGGCAGAAGTGATTGATCGGATGCCCGGCGCTGCCCTTGACCCCGGTACCCTCGTCCACTCCCATGGAGGCGTCATACGCCATCAGGTCGAGGATGGTCTCGGCCGAGATCCGTACACTCGGAAACGCCGTCTTTCCCTCGCGAAACGCCTCGGCCCGCACCCCCGGCAGGCCGATAACCTGCTCGTAGAAATGCAGGGAATCGAGCTGGTCGGAGACCCAGCAGACGAGATGGTCCAGCCGCACGTCCATGCATACCTCCGCTTCTGCCGCCCCGAATCCCCCTGTCCACCTGCGGTTCCACGGTTGGACGGTGATTCAGCGGCCGACACCCGGCCTGCGCCGTACTCATTTCATAATGAAAGATCCGGATGACAGCGAAGTAAACACGGCAGGTCCGGCGGCGACCGCACCGCGCCAATTGAGAAATGCGAATCCGGTGTGGATGCTCCGCAACACGCGGCGCGGCCGGATAAAGATCCGGTGGAACACCGACCCGGGGGCCCTGGGTCGGGAAGCGGTTCGACAAGTTCGTGGTGCAGGCGCGCCTCGAGCGCGACGACCGGGTGATCGCCAGCCAGTCGTGCGACCTCACCGACGAGATCAACGGTGACGTCCACGGCTCGACCACCTGCACGACGAGCTACGTGATCAGCAGCGCCCAGGACGGCTGGACCGGCGACGGCAAGTCCGACTTCACCTGGAACCTGCACGGCTCGGGGGAGGTCAGGGTCCTGCCGGACGGCACCGAGGTGGGTGACGAGCCCGAGCAGCAGCCGGCGTCCGACCCCGAGGACACCCCGGAGCCCGCCGCCCCGTGACCGGTACGGGGGCGACCGGCGCCCCCGTACCGGCTCAACCCGGCGAGGCGCCGCCGGTTCTCGTCGCCTCGGCGGCCAGGCGGGCCATCGTCAGGACGCCCTCCTGCTGCGCACTCGTCACGGTGGGTTTGTCGCCCTTGGGAAATTTCTTCGAGTAGTGCAGCTTGACCAGCCGGTCGCCGACCCTGAACACGAGGGTGCTGAACGCCTCGTTCAGATCGACCCCTTCGACGGCGAAGGCCTCGTCGCCGAGACCGGCCACGTCCCTCGGCGGCAGGTCCTCCGGGTCGGGGTCCTCCAGAACGCCGCCGCCCGCCGCGGACGTTTCGGCCAGCCGCCTGGCGGCGTAGATCTCCCGCGCCACCTCCGGCCCGGACCTGCCCTGTCGCGGCGCGAACGTCTCGGCCGTCAGGGAGAGAAAGACGTCGTCCGCCGACCACGTGCAGCCGCCTGACACGGCGGTGGGCCCCCTCGGGGCTCGCAGGAGGGGCACCACCTGCGCGAGAGTCAGCAGGTCACAGGGGCCTCGGGTCGCAGAGGGCGAGGGTGACGGCGTTCGGACGGGCTGGCCGCGCAACGCCATGGCGGCCACCACGGCCGTACCGGCCAGCGCCAGCGCACCGGCCACCACGGCGACCCGCCTGCGCCGCGCGCTCGCGAGAACAGGCGGTTCAGCAGCCGGCTCGGGTGGTTCAGGGGCGAGCGGCAGGCCGTCAGCGATCCGGCCGAGGTCCCGACGAAGCCGGTCGGCGTCCGGGCGGGCGGCGGGGTCCTTGGCCAGGAGCGCGAGCAGCAAGGGGCCGAGCGGCCCCGGGAAGGACGGTTCGGCCGGCGGTTGGGTGAGCACCGCGCCGAGCACCGCCATCGGGGTGTCCCGGTGGAAGGGCGGCCGGCCCTCCGCCGCCGCGTACAAGGTGGCGCCCAGCGACCACAGGTCCGCCAGAGGGCCGTCCTCCGCCCCTCTGAGCCGCTCCGGCGCCATGTACCCCGGGGAGCCGACCAGGTCGCCGGGCGCGGTCAGCCCCGGATCGCCGGCGTACGCCGCGATGCCGAAGTCGGTGAGCAGCGCCTGCCCGTCCGGTCCGATCATGACGTTGGCCGGTTTGACGTCGCGGTGCAGGATGCCCCGCCGGTGCGCGTGGGTGAGGGCGTCGAGCACCCGTACCCCGATCGCGGCGACCCGCTCGGGCGGCAGCCTGGCCTCGGCGCGCACCACTGCCTCCAGGGAGCGCCCCGCGACCAGGTCCATGACGATCCACGGCAGGCCGTCCTCCTCCACCACGTCGTGGACGGTGACGATCGCCGGGTGCCGGAGCCGCGCGGCGGCACGTGCCTCGCGCAGGGCCCGTTCGCGCAGCTCCGCCAGCCGGTCCGCGGACACGTCCTCCTTCGGGCGCAGCTGTTTGACCGCCACCTCGCGGTCGAGCAGCTCGTCCCTGGCCCGCCAGACGGCGCCCATGCCGCCTGCCCCGAGCAGCCTGGCCAGCCGATACCGCCCCGCCAGCAGGTGCTCGGTCATGCCCGCCTGCTGAGCTCGTACGTGACCCATCGGGCGGCACGCAGCGCCCCGGCCGCGAGCCGGCCCTCGGGGTCCTCCTTGATCTCGCCGGAGTAGCCGATCTTGACCACCACGTTGCTCACCCGTACCACGACCTCGTGGGACAGCCGGAAGGCGCGCGGCCCCTGGTAGGAGAACGCCTCGTCGCCGAGACCGGACAGCGCGCGATACCCGGAGGGTGCGGCCTCTCTCAACTTCCTGAAGTGCTCACGACTGCGGGCGAGCTCGGTGACCGGAAAGTGCTTGAGCTCGACGTCGACAGTGCGCCTCAGCGCCTTGGGAACACTCCCTCCGAAGCCCGTGCTCCAGTGGCACTCGGCGGGGTTCGGGCCGTCCAGCAGCTCATCGGTGATGAACGGAGCGGGGACGAGCTCGGCGAACTGGGCGTCGGTGAGGAGCCCGCAGGCGACCGGCGGCGTCACGATGAAGCCCCGGGCGACGGCGGCCCTGTTCGCCTCGAGTCCCGCCTTCACCCGGGCGCCGAGTACTCCGGCGCCACCGGCCAGCACGACGGAGCAGGCGGCCACGGCGGCGACGACGCTCCGGGGAACGATCAACGGTCTGCGGTCCGGGCGGCCCGCGGCGATCCGCCGCAACCGTCTGCCCAGCTCGCGCGGGCGGGGCCGGTCCAGGGGGTCCTTCGCGAACAGCGCCTCCAGGAGCGGGGCGAGCGGGCCCGCGTGCGCCGGCGGGGCGGGCCGCTCGGTCAGGACCGTGCTCGTGGTGGCCAGCGCGGTCGTCCCCCGGTACGGAGGCGCGCCTTCGACCGCGGCGTACAGGGTCGCCCCCAGCGACCACAGGTCCGAGGCCGGCCCCGGCTCGCCCGCCAGGCACTCGGGCGCGGTGAAACCCGGGACGCCCGCGGACGACCCGACGCCCGCGCCGAACCCGGCCAGCCTGGCCCGGCCGTCACCGGCGATCACTACGGCGGCCGGGCTGACGGCGCCGTGCAGGACACCCCGGCGATGGGCCGCGACCAGGGCTGTCAGCAGGTCCAGCCCGAGCGCGGCCACCCGCTCGACGGGCAGCCGCCCCTGGTCGGCGAGGACCTGGGCCAGGCTGGTGCCGTCCTCCAGGCCGGTGACGGTCCACAGCCGGTCGTCGGCCGTGACCAGGTCGTGGACCACGGCGACCGGGGCGTTCCCGATGGCGTCCACGGCGCTGAGCCGCTCGATCACGTGCTCGCGCCATTCGGCCGGATCGGTCCCGGCGGGCGCGGGCAGCTCCTGCGCCAGCACGTCACGGGCGAGCAGGTCGTCGTGGGCCAGCCAGGCGGGGCCGCCCATCCCGTCCGCCCCGAGCGGGACGCGCAAGCTGTACCTGCCGTTCATCACTCCAGGCCCTCCACACTGCGGCGTGCCAGCTCGATCAGGCGCTCGTTCAGCGGGCCGAGGACCTCCGCCTGCTGCGTGACGTCCTGCAGCGTGTAGTCGACCGAGACCACGACGGTGTCGAGGCGATAGACGACGTTGGAGTAGAGCAGGTACCGCCCGCCCAGCCCCTTGCCCAGGCCGGCGAACAGGACCGCCTCGTCGCCGAGGCCGGAGACGGGCATGACAAGCCGGTCCGCGGGGTCGACGGGCAGAAACCTCGCACGCATGCCCTCCAGCTTCTGCCGACGGCGGGCGAACTCCAAGACGGCCTGGTCCTCATCGCTCCGGTGCCACTTGGCCCACACGTACACGAGGGGGTTCTGGCCGGCCTTGAGCGCCGCGTCGCCCGTCATGATCCGGCACTGGCTCACCGCCGGGTCGGGCGGGTTGGACGCGAAGGGCGTCGTCCTGGGCTGCGCGACCAGTGTCTGTATGTCCTTGACCGTGAGCAGGCCACAGGCCTGGACCGGCGCCGTGACGTGCCGAGGCCGCGAGTTGACGACGGCGAGCGTCGCGGCGGTCACGGCGACGGCGGTCACGCAGGCGGCGGCCGCGACGATCTTCCGGCGCCGCCTGCGGCGCAGGTCGAGCCGCATCACCAGCCACGGCGTGCCCCCTTCGACCACGAGATCGTGGACGGCCGTGAGGGCCACCGCGCGGCTCTGCACCGCCTGACCCGCCGCGGCGAACTCCGCCGCCACGTCCTCCTCGGAGGTCCCCCGCGTCTGTGTGACGGCGACCTCCCTGCGCAGCAGCTCGTCACGGGCCCGCCAGACGCCCGTGTCACCCAGCCGCTCCGTCAGGCGGTAGCGTCCGGCCAGCACCCGCTCCTCCGTCACCGGGCTCACCCCGCCGGCTCCAGTGCCCGGACCGTCCACGTGGCGGCCTGCCGGACGCCCCGTCCCAGCCGCCCGCCACGGTCGGCGGTGGCGCCGTAGGCCCGGTAGTCGATCTCGGCGATCAGGTTGCCGAGCCGGACGACCGTGCGCCGGGCGAACCCCGGCAGCGCGCTCATGTCGCCGCGCGCCGCGTACGCCTCGTCGCCCAGCTCCGTCACGGGTGACGGGGAGATGGCATCGGCCCGCAGCGCCTCGACGTACTCCCTGGCCCGGGCCTCGCTCGGCAGGAGCCGCAACCTGATCACCAGGCCGTGCCGGGGTTTCTTCGCGGTGTCGACCGAGTCCCACTCGCACCCGCCGCGCCCGTCGCGCCGGCTGAACGGGTCGCGGACCAGCGCGCCGAACTGGGCCTTCGTGAGCAGCCCGCAGGCGTACGGCACCTCGGTGAACCGCCCGGAGACCGGCTCGGCCGTGAGCGGCGCCTCGGGAGGGGGCAGAGCCGGGCGGCCGGGAGCCGCGGCGGCGGGCAGCCGGCTGTAGAGCACGCCGACGGCGGCGGCCAGCCCGATCAGCATCACCACGGCCAGGACCGCCACCGGCCTGGAGACGGCGACGCCACCTTTTCCTGTCATCGGCTCATCCCCCGCGGTTCAGCGCGGTCGCGATCCACTGGGCCGCGGTCCGCGCGCGCCGCTCGATCAGTTCGGCGTCGTCGGCCTCGTTGATGTTGGCGTACGTCACCCTGAGGACCACGTTGGAGACCCTGAAGGTCACCTCGGACGCGATCCGGCCGCCCATCCATCGGTCGTTGGTGTGCACGAGCAGCGCCTCCTCGCCCACTCCGGCGACCGGGACCCCGGCCGACGTCCGCACAGTGGTCCGTTTCAGGCCGATCTCCGCCCACTGCATGGCCGCCCACGTGCTCGTGTCGGAGTACTGGGATCGGTGGCCGACGAAGGTGTGATGGCCCTTCCGCGGGGTCCTGCCCCACGGCTCGTCGCCGACGATCCCCACCGACACCCCTGACCCTTCGGGCAGGACGGTGTCCTCCGTGAAATGCCGGACGGTGTCGGAACCCGCGGGAACCTCGTCACCCTTCTTGAACCGGTGCCCGGGCCCCTTGACCGTCCAACTGCAGGTGGAGCCTTTCCAGCTTCCGCCGGTATCGGCCGCCTTCGGGAGCAATTGCCGAACCTGCTCGGGGGTGAGAAGTTCGCACAGTTTGACGGGGACACCGAACCTGCCCGGCTCGTCGATCGGGTCGGTGACCGGCTTCGCGGCGGCCACGGGCAGGGCCGCCGTAGCGGGGGCGCCGAGCAGGAAACCGGCGGCGGCCGCGAGCGCACCGGCGATCACGGTCCCCGCGAGCAGGGTGCCCGCCTTGACGCGGCGACGGCCCGCCTGTCGCCGCTTGGCCGTCACGACGCCCGCCTCACCGCGTACGGCGTCGCCGGGGCGTTCGTGCGCCTCGACGGCGGCGGCTTCCGCCAGCATCGCACCGGCCGCGGCGGCATCGGGCCGGGCCTCCGGGGACGCGTCCAGCAGGCCCATCAGCACAGGCACCAGCGAACCCGCCAGCACGGGCGGGCGCGGCCGCCCGGTCAGCACCGCGGCGAGCACCGCCATCGGCGAGTCACCCGAGTACGGCGGCACGCCTTCGACCGCCGTGTAGAGCGTGGCGCCCAGCGACCACAGGTCCGACTCCGGCCCGGCGGGCTCGCCGCGCAGGAGTTCCGGCGCGATGTAGCCGGGCGACCCGACGACCACCCCCTCCATGGTGATCGCCACCTGCCCCTCGACCGTGGCGATGCCGAAGTCCGTGAGAACGGCATGGCCGTCCTGGTGCAGGAAGACGTTGGCGGGCTTCACGTCCCGATGCAGCACCCCGGCCTCGTGCACGAACGCCAGCGCGGCCAGCACCTCGCCGCCGATCGCCGCGACCCGCCCGGCGGGCAGCGGGCCCTCCTCCTCGACGGCCTCCTGCAGCGACCTGCCGTCCAGCGCCTCCATGACCAGCCACGGCTTGCCGTCCTGCGAGATCACGTCATGGAGGGCGACGATGCCCGGATGCCGCACCCGCGCGGCCACCCGCGCCTCGCGCAGCACCCGCTCGCGGGTCTCCGCCTGTTCGGCGAGCAAGGTGACCTCCTTGACCGCCACGTCACGGTCGAGGAGCTCGTCCCGGGCCAGCCAGACCGTACCCATGCCGCCGCTGCCGAGCCGCCTGAGCAACCGATATCGACCCGATAAGACGATATTCGGGGCAGAGGTCATGGATCAGCAGAATAGCGACCGACTCTCAAAGTGATCTAGAGACGCTGTTGCCTGCCGGCGCCAGGGACGGTGATCAAGCCTCGACTATCCTCACGTTCGGGGAGCTGGTTCCGCTGGAGGTCGCCGGTGAGTTCTGAAGGTCTGACGCGGGCCAGGTTCCGCCTTCTCGGCCCGGTGGAGCTCCAGACCGATACCGGACACGTCGTCCTGACCGGCAAGCAGGGGGCGTTGCTGACGATCCTGCTGCTGAGCGCCAACCGCGTGGTGTCCGTCCAGCGGCTGGCGGAGTCGCTGTGGGGCGAGCCGCTGCCGAATTCCCCTTCCTCCCGCGTCAGGATGCTGATCTCCGACCTCAGGAAGACGTGCGCCGCCGCGGGGGACGAGCTGATCCGTACGCAGCGGCCCGGGTACGTCGTGCGGCTGGCACCCGACCAGCTCGATCTGGCCAGGTTCCTCGACGGTGTGGCGCGGGCCCGCAAGGCGGCGACCGCAGGTGACCCGGAGACCGCGGTGACCCGCTACGACGAGGCGCTGGGCCTCTGGCACGGGGCGCCGCTGGTGGGGATCGACGGCTCCTTCGTCCCGGCGGAAGTGGCCAGGCTCGAGGAGCTGCGGCTGGAAGCGATGGAGGAGCGGGGCTCGGCCATGCTCGCGACGGGCAGGCACGCCGAAGCCGTCAGCGAGCTCACCGCGGTCGTCGCGGACCATCCCCTGCGCGAGTCGGCGCACGGCCAGCTCATGCTCGCGCTGCACCGCAGCGGCCGGCGCGCCGACGCCCTGGCGGTCTACCGGAGACTGCGCGAACGGATCAGCGAGGAGCTGGGGCTGGAGCCCGAACGCGAGCTGCAACAGCTTCACCAGCGGATCCTCACCTCCGACAGCACGCCGGAACCCCGGCCACGTCCGGTGCTCTCGCCGATCCCCCGGCAGTTGCCCGCTCCGCCACCGCACTTCGTCGGCCGCGAACGCGAACGCGCCGAGCTGGACCGCCTCGCCCGCGACCGGACCAGGAACAGCGTGGCCATCGCCGCCATCAGCGCCACCGGGGGAATGGGGAAGACCTCGCTGGCCCTGCACTGGGCGCACGACAACAGCGACCTCTTCCCCGACGGCCAGCTCTACGTCAACCTCCACGGGTTCGACCCGGGCAGCGACCCCCTGCCGGCCCATGTGGCGCTGCGCCATTTCCTCGGCTCTCTCGGTGTCCCGGCGGCGGCCATCCCGGCCGGTGAGGAGGCCCAGGCCGGGTTCTACCGGTCGCTGGTCGCCGACCGCCGCCTGCTCGTCGTCCTCGACAACGCCCGCGACGTGGCACAGGTCGAGCCCCTGCTGCCCGGCAGCCCCGGCTGCGTCGTCGTGATCACCAGCCGCAACCGCCTCCCGGGCCTGAACGCCACCCGCGGCGCGAGCCTGATCGGGCTGGACGCCCTCACGCCCGCCGAGACGCGCCGCCTGCTCGGCCGTCACCTGGGCGAATCGAGGATCGGCGCGGATCCCGACAGCGCGGCCGCCCTCGTGGAGCACAGCGGCGGCCTCCCCCTCGCGATCAGCGTGCTCTCCGCGCGCGCGGCCATGCACCCCGGCTTCCCCCTGTCGGTCCTCGCCGAGGAGCTGAGCAGCCCCGCCACCCGCCTCGACGCCCTGCAGACCGGTGATCTGAACGCGGACCTGCGGGCCGCGTTCAAGTCCTCGTACGAGGCCCTCCACCCCGGCACCGCCCGGCTGTTCGCGCTGCTGGGACTGGCGCCGTGGCCGGACATCAGCCTGCGGTCGGCCGCCGCGCTCGCCGGCCTGCCCGCCTCCCGCACCAGGGTGTCGCTGCGGCGCCTCGAAGCCGCCAACCTGATTCAGCAGCACCGTCCCGGGCGGTATCGCACGCATGACCTGGTCCGCCTCTACTCCGCCGAACGCGCGCAGTCCGATCTGCCCGATCACGAGCGGGCGGAGGCGCTGACCCGCCTGGTCGACGCCTACGTGGTCACCGCGTGCGCCGGCGACCGGCTGCTGAACCCCAACCGTCCCTTCGCCGCGCGGATCTCCGGCGAGGCCGTGCGGGAGGAGTTCGAGGACGCCGCGTCGGCCTGGGCGTGGTTCGAGGACGAGCAGTCCAGCCTCATCGCCGTTCAGCGGCACGCCGAGAGGCTGGGCCTGGACGCGGCCGTCTGGCGGCTGGCCTGGGCGATGGACACGTACCACAAGCGGTGCCAGCACGAGCTGCGCACCCGGTCCTGGGAGACGGCCCTGGCCGCCGCCGAGCGGCTGGGCCGGCCGGGCCCCCGGGCCTTCTCCCATTGGTATCTCGGGTACGCCTACGCTCAGGACTCCCGGGCCGACGACGGCCTGGAGCACCTGCTGCTCGCGTTCGAGCTGTTCGAGCAGGAGGAGGACCTCGCCGGGCAGGCGCACACCAGCCACACCCTCGGGTTCGCCTGGCTGGAGCGGGGCGCACCCGAGCGCGCGCTCCCGCACGTGGAGAACGCCCTGCGCCTCCAGCGCGAGCTCCGAGACCCCCTCTGGGAGGCCAACGCGCTCAGCGCCGCCGGCTGGTGCCACGCCAAGCTCGGCCACTATCCGCAGGCGCGGTCGTACTGCGAGCAGGCTCTGGAGCTGTTCCAGAAGCACGAGGACCTGAACGGCGAATCCGCTACCCTCGACAGCCTCGGCTACATCGCCCACTGGGCGGGACAACATGACCAGGCGCTCGATTACTACGGCCGATGCCTCGAACTACGCGAGGAACTCGGCAACGCCTACCAACGCGCCGACACCCTCGTCCGCATCGGCGACGTCCACCACGAAACGGACCGGCCCGCCGCCGCCCGCGACGCCTGGCAGCGAGCGCTCGATCTCTACCACAAGCAGCACCGCGCGGTCGAAGCCGGGAACGTCCAGGAGAAGATCAGGCGCCTTGCCGCACCGCCTTCCGCTCCAGCCGGACCCTCAGGTCACGCGGCACCAGCAGACCGCTGAAGTCGGGCACCATCGCCGTCTCCTGCGTCCGCGCCAGGTTCATGCCGCTGACCAGCCAGGCCGTCGCCAACGTCAGCTGCATCATGCCGAGCTGGGTCCCCACGCACACCCTCGGCCCGGCGCCGAAAGGCAGGTAGGTGTGCCTGACGGGCGCGGCACGAGGCTCCAGCCACCGTTCCGGCACCAGCTGGTCGGGGTCGGACCACCAGCGCGGATCGCGATGCAGCCGATACAGGCTGAACAGCACCTGATCCCCCGTCTTGAGACGCCACCCGTCGAGCTCGGTGTCGTGGCGCACGGTCCTGCCGATCAGCCAGGTCGGCGGCCACAGCCTGAGCACCTCCTTGACGAACGCCTCGGTGTACGGCAGGTCCCCCATGACCGGCACCTCGCCGGCCGACGCGGCCTCGGCCTCCAGCCGGGCCAGCACGTCGGGCCGCGTGCTGAGCTCGTACACGATCCAGGTGAGCGCGGCGGCCGGGACGCCCAGGGCGGCCAGCATGATCCCGCGCAGGAACCGCTCGATCTGCAGGTCGGACAGCTGCTGATCGCCCGGGGCGAGCAGCACGCCGAGGAGATCCTGGGCGGCGGAGTCCCCGGCCGGCCGGCGCCGGCGCACGATGTCGGTCATGAGCGCCAGGAGCCGCTTGCGGGAGCGGGCGAAGCGCCGCACCTTGCGCGACGGCCACCACGGCGGGAGCTGCAGCGAGTCGCGCGACAGGGGGTCGATGGCCGCGACGCTCTCGACCAGTGTCTCCGGCACGCCTTCCGCGTCCGCGCTCAGGCAGAAGTCGGCGGTCGCCCGGCCGAAGAAGTCCGCCATCGTGGCGAGCACGTCGATGTCCCCGTCACCGACGGTCTTGAGGAAGATCTCCCGCAAGCGTTCGGCGTGCGCCTGCGCGACCCTCCTGTGCAGCCCCTGCCAGCCGGCGCGGCGGGTCGTCGTCCACAGCTCGGCGTCGGCCGCCATCCGCTCGGTGTCCGTGTTTCCCGCCAGCGGCGAATTCTCGGCCAGGAAGTCTCTGTTGGTCCTGGTGAGCAACGCATGCACCTGATCCGGTGAGGACACCACGATGGTGCGGGCGTCGAACGAGAAGACGTCCCCGTATTCACGGTGACACCGTTCCAGGAAACCGTTCCTGTCCTGGTCGTACTCCTCGGTGTTGCCGAACAACCAGTGCCCTCGGGGCCCGGGGGGCCGCTCCGAACCAGGTGCGTGCGTCACTCGTCGGCCCTCTTAGTTCCAGAAGTTCCAGTAGGTGTACATGCCTCCCATGCGGACCCGGCCCACGAGGCGGACGGTTGCGTGTCGGATGTGCTTCATGCGTAACCTCCGTAGCGCGACTGACGTCACTGACCACGATCGATCACGGGGCGCATGATCTCCGCATGAAACCCGCCTGCCCGTCGCCGTCACTATAGGTAATGGTAGAGTTACGGTCAGCTATGGAAGTCGTCAGCGGATTGCCGCGTCACGTGGCTTGCGTGATGGACGGAAACGGGCGGTGGGCCGCGCAGCGATCGCTGCCGCGCACCGCGGGCCACGAGGCGGCGGAGGCCGCGGTCATGGACATCATCGAGGAGGCGCGTTCGGCCGGCATCAGATGGTTGAGCCTGTACGCCTTCTCCACCGAAAACTGGCGGAGGCCGGCGGGCGAGGTCGACATCCTGATGAGGCTCGTGCGCCGGGCCGTCCGCAAGCACGCACCGGCGTTGCACGCGCGGGGCGTCCGGTGCAGGTTCCTGGGCATGTCCGATCCGCGCATCCCACCGGCCCTGGTCCGGGACATCACCGACCTGATGACGCTCACCAGCGACAACAGGCAGATGACACTGACGGTCGCCTTCGATCACGGGGGGCGCCGCGACATCGTGGAGGCCGCCCGCTCGCTGATCCGCGCCGACGTGCCGGCCGAGCAGGTCACCGAGGCCACCTTCGCCCGGCATCTCCCCTACTCCGACACGCCGGATGTGGACCTGGTCATCCGCACCTCCGGAGAGCAACGCATCTCCAACTTCATGCTCTGGCAAGTGGCCTACGCCGAGTGGGTCTTCCCGCAGGTGCTGTGGCCGGACTTCCGCGCGACCCACCTCTGGGAATGCCTTGACGCCTACCGATCGCGCCAGCGCCGGTTCGGCGATGTCCGTCAGTCGACCGCCGCCACGGGAGAGGAATCTCGATGAGCCAGGGCACCGCTGACGCCTTCGGGCCGGACTCGATGCTGCGCCGCCTCGTCAACGACGCGCGGTGGGGCCTCGCGGTGACCCGCGCCACGGTTCTGGAGGCCGCACATCCGCAGATAGGCGCCGCGTTGATCGAAAACTCGACGTTCGTGGCGCATCCGTGGCGGCGGCTGCGCAACACCTTGGTGAGCATGCAGCGCGTGCTCGACCCCGACCAGCACGTTCGCACCCGGGAGGCGACCCGCCTCAACCGCCTGCACGCCCGCATGTCGGGCACCGACCCGCAAGGCCGCCCCTACGACGGAAAGGACGCCGAAGCCCGCGCCTGGGTGGTGGCGACCCTGTTCGAATCGACGGTGACGATGTACCGGCTGAGCGGCGAGTCGCTCGACGGACCCGCGCTCGAACGGCTCTATGCCGAGTTCCGTGCGTTCCTGGCCCTGATCGAGGGCGACAGCGACCGGCTCCCCGCGACGGTGCGGGAGTTCTGGTCCTACTACGACGACATGATCGACCACCGCCTGGAGAGCACCGAGGCCGTGCGCGTCATCCTCTACCGGCTCTTCGCCAACGTGCCCGCACCGCCCCTGCTGCGCAACCATCCCGCGGTGTGGGCCGCGGGCCGGACCGTGGCGGGCCCCGTGGCCGCCGCGATCACCATCGCGTCACTGCCGGAGCCCTTCTGCCGGCGGGTCGCCCTGCCCGACCTCCCGGGGGCGCGGACGCTCATGCACGGGGCGTACCTCACCGCCGGAATCGCCACCCGCGTGCTCCCGGACGGCTGGGTGGACGTCAACTCGCTCGTGAGCCTGCTGGATCCCGGCCACGACGGTGGTTCCGGGCCATGGCAGACCGTACGCCGCAAGGCCGGCCAGGCCGCGGCCATGGTCAGACTCATCACTCCGGCTCCCGACGACGTCAACCCGACCACTCGCTCGGCCGACCGGTTCTTCACCGAGGTCCTGGACCAGACGGGCGACGGCTACCTCACCTGGCCCGATCTGGCGGCCATGGCAAGAGAGCTCGCCACCCGGCTCGACCTGGACGAACAGGACGAGGAGCGGCTCTACAACGCCTACGCCACCTGGTGGCGGGAGTTGCAGACCAATCTCGACACCGACGGCGACGGGCGCGTCACCCGACAGGAATACGCCGCCTCGGCCGTCTCGCTGCCCGGCTCAGGGCTGATCAAGGTCGCCGACGTGCTGTTCGACGTCACCGACGGCGACGACGACCAGGCGATCGACGCGCAGGAGTTCCAGAGCTTGTTCCGCACGGCCTTCCACCGCGATCTGACCGGCGGAGCCGACGCCTACTCGCGTGGCGCCTTCGTCAGGCAGTTCCTGTCCTTCATGTCGGGGCAGCGGCACTCGGTCGCCTACGATTCCCTCCTGTCCTAGCTTCGATCAACGGCGGAACAGGACGTCGAGTTCGCTGAAGTCCAGCGAGCCGTCCAGCGCCGTGAGACCTCCCGTGCCGAGCAGCTCCGCGGCGGCTCTCCGGGTCGCGGCGTACGCGGCCTGGGCCAACCCGGTGCCCAGGCTGACCCTGCGCACCCCGGCCTGCGCGAGCTCGGTGACACTCGGCCCACCCGCGACGGCCATCGCGTTGACCGGCAGCGGCGATGCCGCGCAGAGGGTGTTCAGCGCGTCCAGGTCGAGCAGGCCCGGAACGAAGATGCCGTCGGCTCCCGCCTCCGCGTAGGCCTCCGTCCGCTCCAGCACCTCGCCCAGCCGCCCGTCCGGTGCACCGATCCCGAACAGGAAGACGTCGGTACGGGCGTTGACGAACAGTTCCGGCAGGGCCGCGGCGGCCGCGGCCTCCCTGGCGGCGCGCAGCCTGGCGCTCTGCTCGGCCACGTCGAACAGGGGACCGCCGACGGCCGTGGAGTCCTCCAGATTGACGCCCACCGCCCCGGCCTCGGCCACCGCCCGCACGGTCGCGGCGACATCCGCCGGATCCGGCCCGTACCCTCCCTCCACGTCGACCGTCACCGGCACGTCGACGGAGTCCACGATGCGCCGCGCGGCCTCCACCATCTCGCCCCGGCCAAGCCGCTGCCCGTCCCCGCGGCCCAGCGACCACGAGACGCCACCGCTGGTCGTGGCGATCGCCGTGGCGCCGGCCGCGGCGATGACGGCCGCGCTGGCGGCGTCCCAGGCGTTGGGCAGCACCAGCACGGGCTCGGCGCTCAGGGCGCGGAACAGCCGCGCCTTCCGCTGAGTCGCGGCATCGACGGAGGAGGAGATGTACATGACTGCCTTTCGGGTTGTCCTGCTTCCGGGATACTGCTGGGCAGAGGGTCGAGGATCCACTGATTAAGCTGAGACCGAATCATGGAGGCGATATGAAGGCGCGGCTCGCCTTCTCGGTGAACGATCTGGCCGAGACCCGATTCGCTGTCTCGCCCATGTGGGAAGTCGTCACCAGCGTCAGAGCGCTGGCCGCCGCGGTGGTGCCGCGCCCGCACCGCAACTGGGCCGACCAGGTACGCCCCCGGCTCGCAGCCGCGGGCCTCGATCGCGGCTGGCTGGCCGACATGATCCCGCCCAGCGGCCACCTCCCCGACTTCCTCAACCCGGCGCCGACGACCTCCTCTCCCGGCCTTGCCGACGAGTTGGCCGCCATCGACGCCACCGACCCCGAGCAGGTACGGCAGGACGTCGATCGCCTGGCCGCCGAGCGCGACGGCGCTCTGCCCTCCCGGCTGCGGAGCCTTCACCGCACCCCGCAGAGCTACCTGCCCCGGATCGTGGCGGAGATCGAGGTCTACTGGGGGCTGGCGATAGCGCCCTACTGGGCCAGGATCCGCTCGGTCCTGGAGGCGGACATCTTCCACCGGGGGCGCCAGGTGGCCGAGCAGGGTACGGCCCAGGCGCTGGACGAGCTGCACCACACGGTGCGTTGGGCCGGCGGCAGCCTCCACCTGGTAGAGCGGCACTGCGCCATCACCAGGATCGAGACCGGAGCCGGGCTGCTCCTGGTGCCGTCGGTCTTCGCCTGGCCGCGGGTGCTGACCCGCTCCGTCGCGCCCGAACCACCGCAGCTGGCCTACCCGGCGCGCGGGATCGGCCTGTTGTGGGAGCGCCGGACACATACGCACATGGAAGCCCTCGCCGCCGTGATCGGCCGGTCCCGGGCGTTGATCCTGGCCGAACTGGACACCCCCGCCTCGACCACCGAACTCGCCCAACGGTCGGGCCTTTCCGCGGCGGGTGTCTCCCAGCACCTCACCGCCCTGCGGGCCGCCGGCCTGACCAGCACCCACCGAGCGGGCCGTTCGGTCCTCTACGCCCGCACCGGCCTCGCCGACGCCCTGCTCACGGCGCAGGCGTGAAACCCCGCGCTCCCGCGTCAGCGCTGTGTGGTGCGGAGGTGGATGCGTTCGCCTTGCTTCCCGAAGAGGCTGAGCACTTCGACGCTGCCACGCCCGGCAGCGCCGAACCAGTGCGGAATCTGACAGTCGAACTCGGCCGCTTCACCCGCTCCCATGATGAAGTCGTGGTCAGCCAGTCTCACGCGAAGCCGTCCGCGCAGCACGTAGAGCCATTCGTAGCCTGCGTGGGTCCGCAGGTGGGGCTGTTCGTCGTGCGCCGGAATGGTCATCTTGTACGCGCGTGGTTCGCTCTGATGCCGCGACAACGGGATGAGCACCCGGCCGTCTTTCCCGGTGGGCTGCTGCGGCACGCGCGGATCGAGAATCCGGGGTGCGGCGACGATCTCGTCGAGGGGGATGCCCAGCGCCGCGGTGATCGGAAGGAGCAGCTCAAGGCTCGGTTTGCGCTGAGCTGATTCGAGCCGGGACAACGTGCTGGTCGAGATGCCGGTGGCGCGCGCGAGGTCGGCCAGGCTGACGCCCTTCTTCTCGCGGGCGCGTCGCAGCCGAGGGGCGATCTGCTCGATCACCCCGCTGACGCTCGGTTGCTGTTCCACGGGACGCAGTCAATCAATGTGTCCCGGAATCGGCAACGAAGTTTGTCGATTCCGGGTCGGCCTTCCGATCCTCTTCGCATGAACGCAACAACGGATTCGACGCCCTGGGACGCGATCGTCACCGCCGCGGGCGCGGGCTCCGCCGCCATCGGCATGACCTCCTGGCTGCTGGAACGAGAGCTGTCCGCTGCCGTGGGTGCGATCTGATGGGCGGCATCACCGCGTCCGCGGAGACGTCCCGGAACGCTCCCTCCGACAGGTTGCCCGCCGGCGTGTACCTGCTCGCTTTCAGCCTGTTCGCGATGGGAAGCGCTGAGTTCCTGTTGGCCGGCGTACTGCCTGCCGTGGCCGCCGATCTGGACGTCACACTCTCTTCGGCCGGATTTCTGATCACTGCGTTCGCGCTGGGTGTCGTGATCGGCGGGCCACCGTTCGCCATGCTGAGTCTGCATTGGCCTCGCCGTACCGCGTTGGTGGCAACCCAGAGCCTCTTCGCCGCCGGCATCGTCGTCGGGCTGCTGGGCGACTACCAGGTCCTGCTGCTGACGAGGGTGGTTTCGGGGATCGCCTACGCGGGCTTCTTCGCCGTCGCGTCTGTGACCGCGATCAGCCTGGTGACACCGGGCCGGAACGCCCGCGCCTCCGGAGTCGTGGTCAGCGGGCTCAGCGCGGCAATGGTTCTCGGCGGTCCCGCAGGCACGCTGCTCAGCCACTTCGTCCAATGGCGCGGCGGCTTCTGGGCCGTCGTCGCCCTGACGGCCGCCGGGATCATCGGCTGCATCCTCGGACTCCCCGCCACCGCCCCGGACACCCGCCGGCCCAGCGTCTCGCGAGAGCTCGCGACGATGCGGAAACCGATGCTCTGGAGCATGTACGCGATCACGATCCTGACCACCGCGGGGTACATGATCACGTTCAACTACCTGAGCGCCATGCTCGCCGAGATCACCGCCGTCCCCGAGGTCTGGATCCCGGCGATCCTCGCGCTCTTCGGGGTCGGCGCCTTCGTCGGCCTGTCCATCGGCGGCCGCGTCTCCGACCGGCGCCCCCACCTCGCGCTCCTCACCGGAGCAGCCGCGATCGTGATCCTTTCGGTCGTGATGGCTGTCGTGATCCAGCAGGTCTGGGCGGTGGTGCCCACGGTCTTCCTGATCGGCGTCGCCGCGTTCGTGCTGAACCCCGCCGTCTACGGACGCGTCTTCGCCATCGCAGCCGGTGCGCCGACCCTCGCCGGCGCCACCACCGTGTCGGCATTCCAGCTCGGCATCAGCATCACCCCCGTGCTCGCGGCCGCCTCACTCACACGAGGGGCCGCTCTCACATCGGTCTGCCTGATCGGGGCCGGCCTCGCCGCGACCGCCGTACCGTTCATCCTCCTGGACCGGACGCGGCAGGCCCGCTCGACGCGACGCGCGGTGGCGGACCCAAGGTCAGCCGCTCGTGAGGCGACTACCGCACAGCACCATGCCCTTGGACCGGGGCCCTTTCCGCGGGCCGGAGGAAGAGGATGCCGAGGGCCAGGATCAGGATGAACGGGATGTCGGTCAGGAACTTGCTCCAGTAGCGCTCGACATCCATGACGGCCTGTCCGGCCATGAGCAGCGCGTGGGCCAGGTTGGCCCACATCGTGAAGGCCAGGAATGACTCGTAGGCGAGCGGCTTCCGGGCCGCCAGCAGCAGGAACACGCCCCACACGATGTAGACCAGGAACAGCATCGGCGGCACGTGGGCGTGTTCCTGACCGGAGCTGACGTCGTTCCAGATCGTCCAGTTGAGCGGGCCGTCCTTCTCCGCCAGCAAGGGCGTGCGGACCATGAACCCGATGAAGAGCGGTACGAAGATCAGGAGCGACAGCACGCCGTAGACCCGCAGGAACACAGCGAGCGTGCGCAACTTTCTGGCCGCGCTGTCCATGCCAACCTCTTTCGTTGTCCGGTGAGTGGTTGGACACTACAGCTCTTTAGTTGGAAAAAACAACTACATGGATGGGATGACGAACCAACGCTGCTAGGCTGGGGGCGTGGTGGGGAAGCGTAGTTACGGCGACGGGTGTGCGATCACGCACGCTCTCGAACTGGTGGGAGAGCGCTGGGCACTGCTGGTCGTGCGGGAGCTGATCCTCGGCCCCAAACGCTTCACGGACCTGCGCGCGGGGTTGCCGGGGATCAGCGCGGACATCTTGACCCAACGCCTGCGCGAGCTCGGTGAGGCGGGCGTCGTCCATCGCCGCAAGCTGCCACCGCCCGCGGGCTCCTGGATCTACGAGCTGACCGACTGGGGCGCCGAGCTGGAGCCCATCGTCACCCGACTCGCCCGCTGGAGCAGCCGCTCACCCGCACTGCGACGCGGCGCGCCGCTCAGCGCCGACTCCGCCGCCCTGTCGCTCAAGGCACTGTTCGCCCCCGCGGTCGAGCCGCTCGACGCCACCGTCTCCCTGCGCCTCAGCGAGCACCATTTCCTCGTACGCGTCCGCGGCGACCACCTCGACCTGGCCAGGGCCGACTCGGAGCCGGAGCCAGTTGACCTGGTCATCGAAACCGTTCCGGAGACCCTGGCCGCACTGCTCGGCCAGGCCCTGACCGTCGCCGACGCCCTCGCCGCCGGTGACCTCGCACTGACCGGACCGCAGTCCCTCGCGGAGCGCTTCCTCGGCCTCTTCCCGCCCCAGGAAATGATCACTGTGGCCGACCTCGACTCGTGATCGACACCGGGCAGGCCACGCCCGTGGCGCCGCTGGAGTAATGCTTCCCTTCAGGCAACCGCATGCTGCCTGCGCAGATACCGCCGGCCCAGGACCGCGTACCAGATCATGACGGGCAGGTGGAGCGCATACCCGAGCTGTTCCAGCGCCCCCGTAGGGCCGTCGGTCCCGGTCGTCCACGGAAGCACGACCGCGGCCAGGCCGCTGAGTGCGGCGATCAGGCCGGTGACACGAAGCCCGGCGGGCATCGGGATGCCCACTGCGCCGGCGACGGTGGCGGCGACCCACAGCAGCCCGGCCAGATTGACCGCCCATTTGGCGGTGAGCAGGACGGCCAAGGCCACTGTGGCGGCCGCCGGGGCGGTCGGGCGGGCGGCCAGCTGGGTCAGTGCCAGGTTTCCGGCGTCATGAAGCAGGCCGGCCAGCCCGGCGCCGGCCAGCAGGCCACCGGCGAGCGTCACCAGATACGGTCTTGACGTCTCGGCCGGGCGAGCGGCCATCACCAGCCCGGCCGCGGTCAGTGCCAGCCAGCCCAGCACGTCGAAGGCCAGCTCGGTCAGGTGCAGCCCGACCTGCTCGCGTACCGCGTCCAGCGCGGCGCCGGGGTCGGACGGATTCAGGGTCAACCCCGATGGCACCACGATGGCCGTACCGGCGATCATGGCTGTCAGCGAGGTCAACAGCAGCACACCGGTGAGCCGGCGCCGAGGGTTCCGATCGGTCATGGACCGTGACGGTAGAACCCTGACGCAGGGACAAAGTCAACATGCCAGGAGAGGGGACGCCATGTGGCGGATCGGGCAACTGGCGCGCATGGCCGGCGTATCCGAACGGACCCTGCGCCACTACGACAAGATCGGGCTGCTGGTTCCCGCCGCGGTCGACCGCACCACCGGCTACCGCTGGTACGGCGTGGCCGAGCTGTCCCGGCTCGAACGCATCCGCGGACTGCAGCGCCTCGGCCTGCCGCTGCGCCAGATCGCCGATCTGCTGGACGCTCCCGAGGCACAGGTGCGGCAGGCGCTGACCGAGATCGTGGCGAACATCAGGCGTGACATCGCCACGCTGGCCGCGACCGCGGCTCACGCCGAGGACCACCTCGCCGTGCCGATGTCGATCCTGCCTCAGCAGACCGCGGTGGACTCGCGCCGACTCCGCGTCCGCCGCATGCGCCTCGACCATCCCGCCGAACTGGCCGCCGCCTGCCCGGCGCCACCGGCGGCCCTGCTGACCTGGCTTCGCGGGGAGCCGACGGGCGCGTTCGCCGCCGCGGTGACCACCGACGGCGCCGGCGAGCAGCTCGTCCTGCCTGCCCGCACCGTCGTACGAGCCGTCGTTCCGCCCTCGGCAGGGGTGGTCCGCGCCGGGCAGGACCTCTTCGGCTGGCTGCACCGCCACCACCTGGAGGTCACCGGTCCCACCGTGGAGGAGCACCTCATCGACGACGACGGTGCTCACGCCATCGTCCTTGAGGTAACCGTGAACCCACGGCGGTGCACCCGCGCCGCTTGACCGTTCCTCGCTGTCGCCGGACGACCGGTCAGGCGGTGACGTGCTCACCCCCGGTGCGCAGCCGCACCACGCCGTACATCCAGTCCACCGGGCACAGGGCCCAGCTGCCGCCCCGTACGGTGACGGTGGACAGCAACAGTGGTCGGCACCGCGCCGCTCTCCCCGGGCGGTGGCTGCGGCTGTACCTGTCAGAGGACGTCAGGTACGGCTGACAGCATGGCCGCACATCTCACGAAAAGGAGTTGGCTGGATGAGCGGCATCGAGAAGACCTTGGTAGAACTCGAGCAGCGGATGCTGGACGCTGACGCTGCCTATGACGAGACATTTTTCGAGGAGCACTGCGCCGATGACTTCGTAGCCATGGGACATTACGGAATCGTGTCCAGGCAGCAGGTTCTCGACATGTACGTCAAGGGGAGCGGCAATCCGGAACGGTACAACCGAGCACACGATGTCGTGGTCAAGCCGCTCGGCGACGCAGGAGCCGTGGTGGCCTACAAACTGACGAGCACCATCGGCGATGAGACGTCCTCATGGCATGCGTCGACGGTCTACCGCCGTACCTCCGAGGGCTGGCGCGTCGTCCTCCTCCACCAGACACCCATGTAGGGTGCGGCACGCAGTCTTGCACTGCGCGCGAGGACCGGCCCCTACGTATGTCTACGCGTCGCCGGACGTCAGCCCAACGGGGCGAGCGACGCCTGTGCCCCGCCGGTACCGAGCAGATCTCCCGCTCGGCAGCCGGCGGTGGCATCCAGCGGCTGGTGGACCGCGCTCCCTCCTCTCAGCCAGGCCACGCGTCGGACCGTCCGGCGAGCTGCCGCTTGCGACGTCCTGCCGACGGAGCTCGCCGCGCCGCAGGCAAGGCAAATATTTTAAGTACCTTTACTAATAAATTCACGCATGTGATACTCGCCTCTCAGCAACCCTCACAGAAGAGGATCACATGCGCCGACGAATGATCACCGTCATCATCGTTGCCTTGTGCGCGGTCCCCGCCGTGGCTCCGGCAGGCTCGGCGACCGCCGCCGAAGTGTTCTTCCAGGACATCGGAACGCTGACCGGCTGGAGCAACTACCCACAGGAGCCCCAGAAGCAAGGCGTGATCCGTACGGTCAGCAGCCCTGTGTACAAGGGGACCACCGCCATCGAGGCGCAGCAGACGTACCTCGACGAGGGCGGCGGGTACCACTCTGAGACCGTCCAGAGCCGGACCCAGGCCGTGGGCCAGGACCGCTACTACGGACAGGCCATCTACCTGCCGCCGAACTGGCAGTTCCACAACCAGAACGTCACCTTCCAGCAGTGGTCGCCAGAGGACCCGGAAGGGCCCTGGGAGCTGATGTTCGTCCAGAACGACGAACTCCGGATCGGCGGCTCGGGCGGCTTCGCGGCCACACTCGACAAGATCACAAACCTTCGTGGCACGTGGATCAGGATCGTCACCCGCCTGAAGTTCCACAGCACCGCGGGAGCCTTCGAGGTCTGGGTCAACGGGCGGAAGGTGTGGAGCAGGACCGGCGTCGCAGTGCTCCCCAAGACATCGCAGACGATCCGCTGGTCGTCAGGCATCTACTGCACCGCTTGGCGGAACGGGACGCCCGCCGGCCCGCGCGTACTGTCGATCTACCACGACCACGCCAGGATCGCCTCCTCCTACTCCTTGGCAGAGCCCGCCAACTGGTGACACATCGACGCCTCGCCATGCCCCGGCCCGGGGGCCAGGAGCTGAGCACGACCGGCCCCCGGGCGTCGGCGATGCCGCGGCCCATCGGCGCTGAATCAGACCTCCGATCAATAAGCGTCACCATGTGTCGCATATTTCAGGACACATCCTGAGCTCGTATGCAAAACATGCGCTGCTAGCAGGGCATACGTGGTGAATATTGATGGATTTTGTAGGTTTCTTATCTATTAATCGCCTCTTGACGATAAGAAACACCCAATGTTAACTGCGCGTGACATGCCACTTCCTAACCCCCCAAAAGGTGAGCATGGTGAAGAGGTTGTTACGCTCCCTCCCCCTGGCGGCGCTCCTCGGCGCGTTGCTGTCCGGGACGCCCGCGCTGGCCTCGCCGACCGACGCCGCGTTCGACCAGACCACGGGAATGCTGGACGTCGACTACGCGGGCTACCTGTCCAAGCACGACATCGTCTACAACAGGCCCAACACCAACCCGCTGTACGGCATGACCGTGGGCAACGGCCGTACCGGAGCGATGGTCTGGAGTCAGAACGGACTGACCATGCAGACCTCGGGCGTGGACCTGTCCCAGCAGTCCGCGTTCGCGGCCGGGCTGGTCAACCTGGCCACCAGCCCGGGCATGGACACCGGATACACCACCTTCCAGCAACGGCTGTCCCTGTACGACGGCACCCTCACCACCAAGTACGACTCGAACCGCACCGTCACCGTCATGGGGTCGCCGAACTCCGAGGTGATGGGCATCCACGTGGACGACAGCCGCACCGGTGTCTCCAACGTGGCCCTGAACCTGAGCATGTGGGACACGGCGAACCTCCAGAACAGCGGCGACGTACCCGACCTGAACACCTGGAAGACCGTCTCCACCTTCGCCGACGCGAACGCGGCCGGCCTGAGCCGGGGACAGACCGACGCCAACGGGTTCGGCTACACGCTGGCCGCCACGGTCGAGGGCGCGAGCTACTCCACCCAGGTCGTCGACTCCCGCACGGTACGGCTCACCATCACGCCCACCTCCAGCTACACCATCTGGTTCACCGCGGCCGGCCGGCTCAACGCGCCCAACCGCGACTCGGTGACGCAGGCCCGCAACCAGCTCGCCGCCGTGAAGTCCACCGGGTACGCGACCACGATCACCAACTACCGCAACTGGTGGCACTCCTTCTGGGCCAAGTCGTTCGTCCAGTATTCCGGCCTGTCCGGCGACGCGGACTACATGGAGAACGTCTATTACCTGTCCACGTACATGATCGCCGCGGGCGGCTACGGCAACTACCCGTCCCACTTCATCAACGGCGTCTTCAGGGCGACCCAGGACAACACGAAGTGGAGCAACGCGTACTGGTACTGGAACCAACGCGACGTCTATCTGTCCTTCCTCGCCTCCAACCATCCCGACCTCATCGACAGGCACAACAACCTGTACGCCAGGAACTACAACGCCCTGAAGTCGTACACCCAGACGCGGTACAACGTGGACGGCCTGTGGGTGCCGGAGACCATGGGCTGGGACGGCAACGCGCGCGGCACGATCAACAGCGACTACACCAAGAACATCCTGTCGACCGGCTACGAGGCCGCCTACAGCATGTACCTGCGGTACCGGTACACCAACGACGCGAACTACCTGCGCGACGTGGCCTACCCGTTCATGCGCGAGACGGCGAAGTTCTACTCGGCCATGCTCTCCCACGACACGGCCACGAACACGTACTACATGGCCAACTCCAACTCGCACGAGACGTACTGGAACGTCCGCAACGCGATCACCGACCTGGCCGCCGTGCGCAGCATCTTCCCCCTGACGATCCAGGTCAGCGAGCAGCTCGGGGTGGACGCGGGGCTGCGGTCCACGTGGCAGAACGTGCTGGACCGCCTGGTGCCCTACGTGGTCTCGAACGGCGCCTACCAACCGCACCAGCCGCCGATCTCGCAGACCAGGAACAACGAGAACGTCTCCGCCGAGCTGATCTGGCCGTACGACATGACGGGGATCGGCTTCCCCGACCACCAGACCGCGGTCAACACCTGGAACCAGCGGCCCTTCCCCTACGGCAACGTGTGGTCCAACGACGCCGTGCAGGCCGCCCGGCTGGGCCTCGGCGACCAGGCGTACAACGGCATGAAGACCATGCTGCAGAAGTACCAGAACTACCCGAACGGCATGACGAACAACACCAACGGCGTCTTCGAGTACCTCGGCGTGCACCTCACGGCCCTCAACGAGTCGCTCATGCAGAGCTACAACGGCAAGATCCGGGTGTTCCCCGCCGTTCCGGCCGACTCCTCGTTCGCCGGCAAGTTCACCCTGCTGGCCAAGGACGGCTTCCTGGTCAGCTCCGAGCGGGAGGCCGGCGAGATCAAGTACGTCGGCATGAAGAGCGTGCACGGCAAGCAGGCGACCGTGGTCAACCCGTGGGGCACCCAGCAGGTCCGCGTCCGCCGTACCTCCGACAACGCGACCATCACGACGAGCTCGAGCGCGGAGATCGGCTTCGCCACCGCCGCCGGGTCCGTCTACGTGGTGGAGCGCACTGCCAAGCCGCTCAGCTCGTACGCCACCACCCGGCTCACCGGCGCCGCCAACCAGGGCGTGAAGTCCCTGAGCGGCACCGCCTCCACCCTGGGCCTCCCGACCGGGTCAGCGCCGTCCGGCACGATCAGCCTGCGCTCGCGCGCCAACAACATGTACGTGACCGCGGAGAACGCCGGCGCCCAGCCCTTGATCGCCAACCGCACGACCGTCGGCGGCTGGGAACAGTTCGACCGCACCGACCTCGGCAACGGCAACATCGCCCTCAAGGCCAGGGCCAACGGCAAATACGTCACCGCCGAAAGCGCCGGGGCGCAACCGCTCATCGCCAACCGGGACGCCATCGGTCCCTGGGAGACCTTCCAGCAGATCAACAACCCCGACGGCACGATCAGCCTCAAAGCCCAGGCTAACGGCAAATACGTGTGCGCCGACAACGCCGGAGCCTCAGCGCTCATCGCCAACCGCGACGCCATCGGCCCCTGGGAATCCTTCGACCTGATCACCAACTGATGATCACCCCACTCGTTCGCTGAACAACAGGTCGAGCCAGGCGTGCGCCGGCCGTCATGTGAGACATGGCAGTCGCTCGGCGCGCGGGCGGGGCCAGGCGATCGAGGGTCAGGATCCAGCCATCTCCGCAGGCCTACGCCTCACCGGACGTCAGCCCGCTCCCGGCACGGGTGGCGGCTCACAATCTGGAGCGATCCATGGTGAAGAGCCGGGGAATCGGGGGTTACACGATCTTGACGGCCAGATCACAGGCATGCATAACATGTATGTAGGCGGCGAGAACGGCGGCGTTTCCTTCGGCCGTCGTGGTCCGCCCGTAGCGCCGGAAGGACACGTACATGCAGGAACCACTCAGCTCCGAACCCTGGAGGCAGTGGCACAGCGGACTTGAGCTGGACCGGTCATGGCCGTCGCCTGCGAGCGGGATAGAGGTCAACAGAGCGGAGCTCAAGAAGCGCTCGGCGCGAATCGTCACGGACGACCTCAGCTCGACGCCACCCATCAGCGACGAAATGTATTCGCCGTTGTCCGGGGAGTCCACGCCGAGCGCGGCCTTCGGGCACTACGTCTCGGAGGTCGTCTGGGGCGCCTACAGCGGCCATTCCGTCGAGAAAATCGATCTGGATGGCGCATGGGCATCCGCAGACAGAATGCAGGAGGCGCTCGATCGGAAGTTCGAAAGCCTCCGAGATCAGTTGGAGACATTCTTCCGGTCCTACGCCGGCTTCGGCCAGCTCGTGTACGCCGCCGCCCTGAACTACGACGCGGCTGAGGGAATGTTCAACCGCCAAATGGGCAAGCTGCGGAACATCGTCAACGGGCAGCAGGATCCGGGCCGTTCCCGGTCTCCCTCCGATATCGAGCGGTGGCGCGAGGAGGACGTCTCGACCAACAACGCGGCCGGCGTCAGGAAATTCTTCGAGCGGAGTCGTCCGCGGATTCTCCTGGACCTCGGCGTGGTGTGTCAGAACTCCGCCGATTGGATGGCCGATTTGGCGGCCGCCATCGAGGGGCACTCGGAGGCGCTGGCCAAGGTATGGGGCAGCCAGGCGGCGGAGCTGTGCCAGCAGGCACTCAGGAAGCTGCACGGCACCGCGAAGACGCTCGCCTACGACGCGGGCCGGACGGGCGACGTGCTCCTCTCGTTCGGCGAACTCTACTGGCGGTACAAGGAGAACTGCGCCAGTACCGTCGGCGACTTCGAGGTTGACGACCTGTGGGAGTGGGCCGGCGGCGAGGACAACGAGGACGACGAGCGCGCCCGCCAGTACCTGCGCGAGTTCAACCAGCAGATGGGCTTCTGGTACAACCTGATCCCCGCGGACGCCGAGATGCTGCTGCCCCAGATCGAGTACGTCGAAGCCCTTGACCCCAAGGAGTCGGGGATCGAGATCCTCAAGAGGCAGTTGCGGGAACCCTATCCGTACGTCGGGTAGTGAGGATTCCCAGTCACTCCATGCAGAGCTGACCGTCGGTGTCCGGCAGCGCGCTCTACCCGACGAGCGAGGCGAGGATTTCACAGAAGACCCTCGCGTTCTCTTCCTCGATCCATCCAGCGTGGATCAGGTCAGGCTGATCACGCCTCACCGGACGTCAGCCCGACCGGGCAGGAGACCCCGGTCCCACCGATGCCGCAGTACCCGTTCGGGTTCTTGAACAGGGCACCGATGACTTCCGGGCGACAGTGTCGTCTAAAGCATTGGCGACAGGCCACAGACGTCGCGGCCACGCGAGCGCTGCGGCCCGGGACACGCACGTTCCCCTAGCAAGCACGGTCCCCAGACGACCCGAGACCACGGAGTTCTGATCATGCGGAAGCTGATAGCGACAGTGTTCAACTACTCCCTCGACGGCCTCCTCGCCGACGAGGACACCGAGTTTTGGAAGTTCTGCTTCGGCCTGCCCGAAAACCGTGAGCCCGACGCCCCGGCGCACCTCGACTTTCTCCAGAGCGCGTACGCGCACCTCATGGGCCGCACCGCCTACGAGGGCATCGCCGAGGGCATGACAACCTCCACCGACCACCCGTTCGCCGACATCCTGAACGCCGGGCGCAAGGTCGTCTTCTCCCGGACCCTGAAGACGGCCGACTGGGCCAACACCACCATCGCCGCTGGTGACACGACAGAAGAGATCGACAAGCTCAGGCTGGGCGGCGACGGCCACATCATCGTCTGGGGCGGCGTCAGCCTCTGGCGGTCGCTCATGCGGCTCGACCTGATCGACGAACTCCGGCTGAGCATGTTCCCCTACGTCGCAGGCGAGGGCACCCGGCTGTTCGACGGCGTCCCCAAGTCCTACCAGCTCGACCTGGTCTCCAGCACCGCCTCCAGCAACGGGATCGTATATCTGCAGTACCGGCGACACCGCTGACCCAGCGACCGGACATGCACAACGAGCGGCTGTCACGCGAGCGCCGCTACCTGCCCGCGGAGCCCACGACCCAACTCAGACCAACCAGCGACACCGGCCGCATCGCCGCGACCTCAAGGCCCATTACTCCTCGGGACCTTGCCCGCGTTCCCCGTGGCCCAGGGTGAGAAACGAACCCTGGATCGTCTGTGACAGTTCTGAGAAGGGCCCAAAATGTACACGATTTGTCCTGATTTTTGTTCGCGAATCGGTCTAGAACTGATTTAATCCCCAAGTTGATCTCTAGGAGGGCTGTGGCGTGACGGAGCCGAAAAGTCCGAGCATGGGGCGTAGAGCGTTGTGGGGCACCGCCGCAGGGCTGGCGGGTGCCGCCATGATCGCGAAGACCCCGTCTGCGGCGGCGGAGACGGCCCCGCTGGACTGGTTCAATGTCAAGAACTACGGGGCGCTCGGCAACGGGGCCGATGACGACACCCCGAAGATCCAGGCCGCGATCGATGCGGCGGTGGCCGCTGGAGGCGGAACCGTGTACTTCCCCGCGGGGGCGTACGCGGTCAGCCCGACGGCCGGCGGCCCGGCCTTGTCCGTCGGCGGCAACGGAATCCGACTGGTCGGCGCGAGCAGTAAGGCCTCCACGCTGGTCAAGAAGGCGAACGGCATCCTGTTACGTATGTCCGGAGCCCCAACCGACACGAGCGGGTCGAAACATCGGCGCTACTGTTCGATCGAAAATCTCGGGTTCAACGGCAATGGCAAGACCGGATTGCTGCTCGAGCTTTACTACAATGACAACTCCTACTTTCGTGATGTTTTCATGTCGAGCAACAACGACCTGTGCATCGACGCCGTCGAGTTCTGGGACTCCAGGTTCTACAATCTGGTGATCGAGGAGAGCACCGGCACAGCTAACAGCACTACTCAGCCCAACGTGTGGCTTCGGAACTCCTCGGCCATGACCGGCTGGGGATACAGTGCCGACAACGTCAACCAGATCCATTTCATCGGATGCCGCATGGAGGCATTCGGCACCGGCGCCTTGTGGATCACCCAGGGCACCGCGAAGAACAATAATCCCAATGGGATCTATCTGACGGACTGCAAATTCGAAACCTCCAGGATGCAGGGCGGCCCTCATCTGAAGGTCGACGCGTCCTGTAGGCATGTCTATGCGTCCAATATCTATGCTTACGCGGGTGGTTTTGCCTCCGGGTATTCCACTGCGCAGAACATCATCGCCTGGGCGGGAAGCGCCGGCGCCCTGGAGAACGTGCTGATCGCCAACGGCTCGTCGGCGGCCACGGTCAACTCCGGGATCGATCTCTACTCCGGCTCCGGCTCGACCGCCGTCCTGCGTAATGTCGTGGGGCGCTACTCCACAAAGCCGACCGGCACTCACATTTACTACGAAGCCTCAAGCACCGGCGATTTCCGGGTGGAGAACTGCTACGCGAACATCGGAGGGCAGTCCGGCGGTACCATCCCGACCAAGAACCAGCCCAACCCGCCGCTGCGGATGGTCGCGGGCGCGGTCAGCGACGCCTCGTTCACGCACACCCCGATCGACGGGACACTTGCGGTCGACTCGACCAACAGACGCCTCTACGTACGGGTAGGCGGCAAGTGGCTGTCGACGGCGCTGAGTTAGCGGCGGCCGGTCGGGATCCTGCGGCCGGAGACGCGTGCGTCCAAGTTGGCGGCCTGACGCAGGACACCGGACTACTCAGCGGCCGGCCTGGCGTTCTGGAGCCGAAGTGGAGGTAAATCGGGTCACCTGACGGCGGACGGGACGATGTCGATGGCCTCGATCGACACGGCGGGGCGGAAGGTGAGGAAGGGACGCTCGTCGGTGTCGTTCAAGTCGGTCGTGACGACCCGCTCGGGCGAAGATCCCGGACGCACGACCCGGCCACCGGTGATGGCGAGGTAGCCGCTGAAGTTTCGCCTGGTGAAGCGGCGCTCGCTTCCGGTCGGGACGTCGATCGCGATGAGGGGGCTCTCGTCGTCGGGCTCCGGGTAGACGATGAGTTCCCGGTCGGACGTCCAGACGGAGTGCGCCCCGGGTAGGGCGACCCGATCCTCGTGGACGCCGATCACCTTGCCGGAAAGGTCGAGGACGACGGTGGTGATGACGTCGTCCAGCGTCAGATAGGTGGCGGCGAGGAGTCGCCCGTCCGGGGACCAGCTGATGGCGTCTTCCTGCCAGTAGCCCTCGGCCGACCAGAGCGGCTGCCGGGCGTCGGTGGCGGTCTCGATCAGCACGATGCCGGCGATCTCGTCGCCCACGCCGGGGATTCCGGGTCCGTTCGACAGGTCGGCCAGGACGGCGATCCGGCTGCCGTCCGGTGAGAGCGCCGCCCGCACGAAACCATCCGAGACGAACTCCTGCCGCGCTCCGGTGGCGAGCTCGTGCAGCACCACCCGCGTGGGTCCGGCGCCGTCGTCCTGCCGCGACAGGAACACCAGCCGGGTCCCGTCGGACGACAGCGACACCGTATTGCGGGAGAGGTGGGCCGGGAGCCCCGGGACGGTCACGAACTCGTCGCTGTCGGCGTCCAGCACGAGCACGGCGTCCCGATCGAGGCCATGAGCCGCGACGACCATCCGAGCCGCCCGCACCGGCCGTGAAGCCGGCGCGTCGAATGCGATTTCCCACGACCGGTGGACGACCACGGTACCTCCCAAGAGCGGATCCGAACCGCAGCATAGTCAACGATCACGGAACGTGGTGATTCGAGATCTGCCGCAAGCCGATCTTCATGGTGTACCGTCCCGCTGCGATATTTATGTCCTATTTATCCGAGGTGAATGCATGCGGCGTCTCTGCGTGATTATGGCGTGTGTGCTCGTGGCGTCACTGTTAGGACCCGTCCAAGAGACATTAACGGCCAGAATGGCGGCAGCGGCGACCGCGGCCGCTGCCCAGTGCCCCCCGAACAGCAACGACTGGTCGAACGCCGGCAGAGGTGACAAACGCTGCGTGTTCAACCGCATGTACGCCACCCGCCGCCGCATCAACAACAACTTCTGCCTGACCGCCCGTCCCGCGCTCGGCACCTACATCTACCAGCAGCCCAACGAGTGCAGCGCCGGCGGCGGCATCGAGTCCATCGGGCAGGCGCGCGCCATCAAGTACCTGAACGACCACCTCGGCGTCCCGCCGCCCGCACAGCCCGGCGCGGTCATCAACCCGGACGTCCAGTGGGAGACGTACCTCAACAACGGCCGCGATCGGCCCGACATCGTCTACTACGACCGGATCGGCACCAGCTTCGCCGAGGTGGTCGAGGCCAAGGTCAAGGGCAACCCGGACTATGAGGGCTGGGCACGCCAGGTCGGCCGGTACGTCTCGGCGATCGCCGCCAACGGCGTCAACGGCGTCCGCGCCGGGTCGGTCCTCGACCGCTGGGGCGGGTACGAGGACTGGTTCCAGGTCTACGGCAAGGAAAAGACGTGCCCGCTCGGTGGCGGCGCCAAGGGGTTCCAGCTGTCCACCTACAGGGCCACCTCCCCGGCCTCCGGCCTCCTGGACATCAGGGAGGTGAAGAAGGAGCGCAAGTGCGAGAGGCAGAAGGACCCGGCGGATCCCAACAGCCCGCCCGCCAAGATCCCGGTCGTGGACGAGGACGACGACGACTTCAAGTGGGAGCCCCCGGACTACCTTCTGCCGCTGATCAGGGGCATCCGGACCGTCGGTCCGACCACGCTCGCCGAGGACATCGGCGCCTATGGCAGCGTCGAACTCGCCGCGGCCGAGCTGACCGCTGAGATCGAGCTGTTCCTCGCCAGCCAGGCGGGCAGGGCGTTCCTGATCGACGCCGGCTTCGCCACGATCGAGATGGCTCTGGCGCTCGGCGTAGTGGCGCTGGTCGGCCTCATCCTGTGGTGGTATTTCACCCACCACGGCAGTCTGGTGAAGGGCGAACCACACTTCACCACCCCGGACGGCCTGGGCTACGACCTGCAGTCCGTCGGCGAGTTCATCCTCGCCCAGTCCGACAAGTGGAACCTGGAGATCCAGGGCCGGCTCAGCCCCGCCAGCGGCGGCAGGGACGTCTCGGTGATGTTCGACGCCGCGATGGAGGCCGGCGACCACCTGGTCGAGTTCCACGAGGACGACCTGTACATCGACAACGAGAAGCGCACGCTCGACACCGGCAAGCTCCTCTACCTGGGCAAGAACGCGTTCATCCTGCGCAAGGACGACAAGTGGGCCGTCATGTTCGACGGCGTGGCCGGCCCTGCCCTGTCCTGGAGGAGGGGCGCCGCCAGCCTCTACGTGCCGCCGACCCCCGACAGTGACCTCGTGGGCCTGCTCGGCGACGCCGACGGCAACCCGAAGAACGACCTGCGGCTGCGGGACGGCACCCAGTTGCCCGCCAACGCCTCGCCGACCGTGCTGCACAGCAGCTTCGCCGACTCCTGGCGGATCGACGACAACGAGTCGCTGTTCACCTACGGTCCGGGCCAGAGCACCGCGACCTTCACCAACAAATCGTTCCCGGCCAAGATCGTCTCGGTCGCCGACCTGACGCCCGAGCAGGTCCAGCTGGCGACCACGCAGTGCGAGGCGAACGGCGTCCCGGCGGGCCTCCAGTTCAACGACTGCATCCTGGACATCGCGCTCACGGCGGACACTTCGTTCGCGAAGGCCGCCGCCGAGCAGACGAAACCCATCCTCGACCCGACGGCGCAGACCGTCAACGAGGACGGGGACCTGGCGATCGACTTCCAGGGGGCGCTCAGCTCGAACGTGCGGCCGTCGCGGGTGTCGACCGATCCGGCGGTGAGCACGTTCGCCGGGCCGTTCAGCGGGACGGATTCGTACCGGTTCTACGCGCAGGCGCTACCGTCTCACAAGAGCGGGACGCTGAGCTTCGACCTGCTGGCCGTCGGCGACTGGGCGTCCGACTCCGACACCGAGACGGTCCAGGTCGAGACCGATCGCGGCACCCCGTACACGATCACGCCGAGTACGCTGACGCCCGTCGCGACCGGGAAACTGGCGACCGGCCTGCCGTGGGCCAAATACCGGATCACGATGCCGGTCACCCACAACAAGAGCCAGATCGAGTTCAAGACCACGGCCACCGGGGTGGCGGGCATCTCGAACCAGGCGTTCGGGATCGACAACGTCAACCTCGACCTGGACGTCACGCCGCCACAGACGTTCACGGTGTCGCTGCCGTTCACGGCCTCGGACGGCGTCCCGGCCGCGGGAGCGGGCAACCTGGAGACCGAGGTCGCGCGCGACGAGTACCAGTTCACACTGGGCCAGCCGGGTTCGATCTTCGTCGACGCGCAGGAGTGCCCAGGGCTCTGGTTCAACTGGGAGCTGTTCAACGCCGCGGGCGCGAGCGTCGCCACCAACTCTCTGTGCGGTGGCAAGCGCCTCGACGGCCTCGCGGCGGGCGCGTACCGGCTACGCGTCTCACCGCACGAGGACGAGTTCGGCGCCTACAAGCTCAGCGTGAGCACGATCGCGCCCGACGTCGTCAAGACCGCGGCGATCGGCGGGCCGAAGGTGTCGCTGGCGACCACCCAGCCGGGCCAGTACGGCACCTGGACGTTCGCCGGAACAGCCGGCCAGAAGGTCTCCTTCGAGTTCACCGACGGCACCCTGAGTTCGAGCAGCGACGCCACCCTGCGGGTGAAGCGACCCGACGGGACCGTCCTGGCGTCGCAGAGCTGCGGCAAGACCTGCTTCATCGACACCGAGACCCTGCCTGTCACCGGCACCTACTCGGTGGTGTGGGATCCGAAGGACGCCAAGACCGGCTCGCTCGCGCTGCAACTGTTCGAGGTGACCGACCTCACCGGGACGGTCGCGCTCGGAGCGCCCTCCACACTGACGAGCACGGTTCCCGGACAGGACGCGTACTGGTCGTTCGCCGGTAAGGCCGGGCAGCGGATCGCGTTCGGGGTCAGCGGGCTCACCAGCTCCGCCTACGCCTCGGTCCGCAAACCGGACGGAACGCCGCTGTACGGGTCCACCTACTGCTCGACGGCCTGCGCCTTCAACACCATCACGCTTCCCGCGGACGGCACCTACACGATCGTCGTCGATCCGACCGTCGCGCGGCCGGGGCCGATGACGGCAGGGGTGATCGCGGGCGATGTCACCGGCTCCCTGACCGTCGGCGGGGCACCGGTCAAGCTGACCACCACCGGGCCGGGGCAGAACGCCACCTGGTCGTTCGCCGGGACGGCCGGTCAGCGCATCGCGTTCGTCCTGACGGGCGGGACGTGGGACAACAACGGGTACGCACGTGCGTCGGTGCGCAACCCGGATGGATCGGACCTGTTCAAGCCGACCTACTGCAAGGCGTCGTGCACGTTCGACACGGTCACGCTGCCGGCGACCGGGACCTACACGGTGGTCGCCGACCCGTACGGGGCGGCCGTGGGCTCGATCTCCGCGCAGGTCACCGCGGGCGACGTCACCGGCTCCCTGACCGCCGGCGGGGCACCGGTCAAGCTGACCACCACCGGGCCGGGGCAGAACGCCACCTGGTCGTTCGCCGGGACGGCCGGTCAGCGCATCGCGTTCGTCCTGACGGGCGGGACGTGGGACAACAACGGGTACGCACGCGCCTCGGTGCGCAACCCCGACGGATCGGACCTCTTCAAGCCGACCTACTGCCAGCCGTCGTGCGCGTTCGACACCTCCACGCTGCCGGAGACCGGAACGTACACGGTGGTCGCCGACCCGTATGGAACGGCCGTGGGCTCGATCTCCGCGCAGGTCGTCGCGGGCGACGTCACCGGGACGCTCACGCCGGGCGGCGCCGCGGTCAAGCTGACCACCACCGATCCGGGGCAGAACCCGACCTGGTCGCTGGCAGGAAAGTCCGGGCAACGGATCTCGATCACGATCTCGGGCGGAACGTTCACCAGCGCGCAGGCGTCGGTGCTCGGACCGGACGGTTCGGTCCTCCTGCCGAAGAAGTCCTGCTCCACCTCTTGTTTCTTCGATGCGACCGTACTGCCGGCGGACGGCACCTACCAGGTGGTGGTCGACCCGGCCGGCATCTACACCGGCTCGGCCTCCGCCCAAGTGAACCTCGTGGCGCAGGACGTGGCGGCGCAGGTCACCGTCGGGGGGCCGGCGTCCACGCTGACGACCACGATCGCCGGACAGCACGGCGTGTGGACGTTCGCCGGGACCGAGGGCCAACAGGTGTCGTTCAACTTCACCGGTTCGACGTTCACCTCCAGCTCGGACATCAAGGTCAAGGTCAAGAAGCCGGATGGAACCGACCTGGTCGCCGACACCCGCTGCGGCACCAACTGCCTGCTCGAGCCGACCGTGCTGCCGGTGACCGGTACCTACACGGTCGAGCTCAACCCGCAGAACGCCAAGACGGGTTCGCTGGCCCTGCAGCTCTACACGGTGACTCACCTGAGCGGCAACATCATCGTCGGAGGCGCCGCGTCCAGCCTCACGACGACGACGCCGGGCCAGAACGGAACCTGGTCCTTGTCCGGCACCTCGGGCCAGCTCGTCTCGTTCAACTTCACCGACGCCACCTTCGCCAGTACGACCGGCGCTCGGGTGTCGGTGAAGAAGCCTGACGGCTCCGTGCTGGTGGCGGCCACCTACTGCGGCCGCAACTGCTTCCTGGAACCGATTGCTCTTCCGGTCGCGGGTACCTACACGGTGGAATTCGACCCGCAGGATGGGAATGTCGGAAAGCTGACCGCTCAGCTCTACCCGATCACCCACCTGACCGGCAACGTCACGGTCGGAGGCACCGCCTCCAGCCTCACGACGACGATGCCAGGCCAGAACGGAACCTGGTCCTTGTCCGGCACCTCGGGCCAGCTCGTCTCGTTCAACTTCACCGACGCCGACTTCGCCAACACCACCGGCGCCCAGGTGACGGTGAAGAAGCCTGACGGCACCGTGCTGGTGGCGGCCACCTACTGCGGCCGCAACTGCTTCCTCGACCCGGTGGCCCTGCCGGCCACAGGCACCTACACCGTCGAATTCAACCCGCGAGACGAACAGGTCGGCAAGCTGACGCTGAGGACCTACTCGGTCGCCGACCTCTCTCCGGTGAGCATCACCATCGGTGGTGCCACCTCGACCCTGACCACCATGACCCCAGGCCAGAACGGAACCTGGACCTTCAACGGCACCGCCAACCAGAAGGTGACCTTCACCTTCACCAACTCCAGTTTCGGCAGCTCCATCGACGCCCAGGTATCGGTGAAGAAGCCCGACGGCACCGCATTGGTCTCCCCCACCTATTGCGGCCGCAACTGCACCATCTCCGCGACGACTCTGCCCGCCACGGGCACCTACACCATCCTCTTCGACCCCAAGGCCGAAAAGACCGGCGCCCTGACCGTCAAACTCGCGCTGGCGAGCTAGATCGGCACGACGAACCGGCAGCGGCGTGGGCTCGGTGGTGAAAGCCACCGAGCCCACGCCGCTGCCCCTTTCGACGGTGGGCTCGGGTCAGCTCGGCCGGCTGGAGACTCGCCGTTCGTGCTACGGGCGCGGCTGGGTGAAGTATCCCGGCCCGGTCTCGACGAGGATGCCGCGGCTGACCGTCCCAGACGGCGAACAACACGTCGGCGCCGTCCAGCATGCGTGGCGGGTAGTGGTTCGCCTCCCGCAACAGTTCCGGAGACTCCCGCTCGGCCCTCAAGCAGTCTCAGACAGGGACCACCTGCACTGCCTTCCCGCACAGTTTGCTCATGTCGTCCGCGTCAGACGTCAGAACGATGGCAGGGCGCACCGAGCGCAGTGCGGTGGCCGCGACCACAGCGTCGATGGCGTACTTGTGACCATGCAGGCGGGCATCCCGGAGAAGCTCGATCGCTCGCGACGAGATGTCCTCGGTCACCGGCTCGATCTTCAGGCGGGACAGATACCACCTGAGCCGATCGCTTTTGACACGGACGTCTTGTGCCTCGATCGGAGTCATGGCGCTGACCACGACCCGAAAGTCGTTGTCCTGCGCCTCCCGTACGAACGCTGTCACCCGCTGGTCAGCCTCGCACCATTTCACGAGCCCCTCGCAATCGAGAACGACGGTGCCCGCGCTCAACCGGCTTCGTGCGCGCGCCATCCGTCCTACTCCTGGAGTTCAGGCGCCGACTTGACGCGGCGGAACAACTCCGCCGCCTCATCACGCAATGCCTGTGGGATCGGCCCAGAAGCGGCCTCGTTCGCCTGCAGGGCCTCCTCCAGGAGATCCCGCTCGATCTGGCGCTCCACAGCGGCATCGACGTAGGCGGAAAACCCGCGGGCCCCGACTCGCTCTCGGACAGCGCGAATGTTGCCCGCTCTCAAAGACACACTGACCTTGGCGGCCGGACCGTCTCCCGGGGCGAAGTCTCGCTCTGGCATGCTCACAAGCTCAGTTTACTACTCAAAGTAGCAAAATGCTGGTCCTCGCTCTGCGCAAGGACCAGCCGCTACGCATGCCTACGCGTCGCCGGACGTCAGCCCGACCGGGCAGGCCACGCCCGTCCCGCCGATGCCGCAGTAGCCGTTCGGGTTCTTGAACAAATACTGCTGGTGGTAACCCTCCGCGTAGTGGAACGGGCCCGCGGGGGCGAGTTCGGTGGTGATCTCGCCGTAGCCCGCCTGCTTCAGGACCCCCTGGTACGCGTCCCGCGACGCCTCCGCGGCCTTCTGCTGCTCCGGTGAGTGGTAGTAGATCGCCGACCGGTACTGCGTGCCCGCGTCGTTGCCCTGGCGCATGCCCTGGGTCGGGTCGTGGGCCTCCCAGAAGACCTTCAGGAGCTCCTCGTACGACACCTTCGCCGGGTCGAAGGCCACCCTGACGGCCTCCGTGTGACCCGTGAGGCCGCTGCAGACCTCCTCGTACGTCGGGTTGGGCGTGTAGCCGCCCTGGTATCCGACCGCCGTCGTGACCACCCCGGGCGTCTGCCAGAACTTGCGCTCCGCGCCCCAGAAGCAGCCGAGGCCGAAGTCGGCGATCTCGAGGCCCTCGGGCGGGGTGAGGGGGGCGTCGAGGACCGCGTGGCGGGACGGGATCGGCATGGGGTCCGGGCGGCCGGGGAGGGCGTCCTCGGGTCGGACCATCGATGTCTTGTTGCCGCCGAACAGCCAGCCCATGGCACTACCTCCAGCAGGTCTCGTCCCAGAGTACATAGGCTCTAACGCTTTAGGAGCTCTACACATTTCCGTATAGTGAGAGGCATTTGTGTTTAAAGGTGGTAATGCCCGAAGATGGGGTTCATGCCTGACCTTCGGCGCGGTGTCTTGTTCGGGATCGCCGCCTACACGATGTGGGGGCTGTTCCCCCTCTACTGGCCGCTCCTCAAGCCTTCCGGAGCCGTTGAGATCCTCGCCCACCGGATGGTGTGGTCGCTGGTCGCCGTCGCGGCCGTACTGGCGGTGCGCAGGCACTGGTCCTGGTTCCGCCCGCTGCTCAAGCAGCCCATGAAGCTCGGCCTGCTGGTGCTGGCGGCCATGGTCGTGACCCTCAACTGGGGCACCTACATCTACGCCGTCAACAGCGGGCACGTCGTCGAGAGCGCCCTGGGCTACTTCATCAACCCGCTCGTCAACGTGGTGTTCGGGGTGGTGCTGCTGCGGGAGCGGCTGCGGCCGATGCAGTGGGTGGCCGTCGGGTTCGGGGCCCTGGCGGTGCTGGTGCTGACGTTCGACTACGGGCGGCTGCCGTGGATCGCGCTGACGCTGGCCCTGAGCTTCGGCGTGTACGGGCTGCTGAAGAAGCGGGCCAACGTGCCGGCCACCGAGGGCCTCGCGATCGAGACCCTGGTGCTGATCCTCCCGGCGCTCGGCTACATCTTCTTCCTGCACGCCGGCGGGCAGGGGACGTTCGCCGACCAGGGCCTCGGGCACGCCCTGCTGCTGATCGGCGGCGGGATCGGCACCGCCATCCCGCTGATCTGCTTCGGGGCTGCGGCCATCCGGGTGCCGCTCAGCACCATGGGGCTGCTGCAGTACATCGCGCCGGTCCTGCAGTTCGCCTGCGGTGTGCTGATCGCCAAGGAGACCATGCCGTCCAGCCGGTGGATCGGCTTCTCGATCGTCTGGCTGGCCCTGGCGATCTTCACGTACGACGGCTTCAGGACGGCTCGCGCCGCGAAGCGGGTCAGGAAATCAGCCGGAACGCTGGACCACGTAGTCACATAGCGCCAAAAATGCGGACCTGGCGGGGATGTCGGGAAGGCCGGAGATGTCGGCACGGGCGCGGTCCACCCAGGATTCCAGCTCCGCCCGCGCCTGGGCCATCGCCGGGTCGGCGCGGAGCAGGGTCAGCGCCTCCTCCACATCCTCCTCGGCCACCGGACCCGCCAGCAGCTCACGCAGCCGCGACGGCTCCGACGCCAGAGCGTACAGAACCGGGAGGGTCCTGATCCCCTCCCGCAGGTCGGTCCCCGGTGTCTTGCCCGACTGGGCGCCGGACGAGGCCACGTCCAGCAGGTCGTCACCGAGCTGCCAGGCCACCCCGATGGCCTCACAGGCGCGGCTGAGCCGCTCCTCGACGTCCGCGGGCGCGCCGGACAGCAGCGCGCCGAAGCGGCCGGAGGCGGCGATCAGGGAGCCGGTCTTGTCGGCGAGCACGCTCAGGTAGTGGCCGATCGGATCCTCGCCGTCGCGCGGGCCGACGGTCTCGCGGATCTGCCCCTGGACGAGGCGGGAGAACGTCTGAGCCTGGATGCGGATCAGCTCGGGACCGAGGTCCGCGAGGAGGTCGGACGCCTGGGCGAACAGATAGTCGCCGGTGAGGATGGCCACGGTGTTGTCCCACCGGGCGTTGGCGGACGGGGAGCCCCGGCGGACCGGGGCCTCGTCCATGACGTCGTCGTGGTAGAGCGAACCCAGGTGGGTCAGCTCGATCACCACCGCGCCGGGCACGACCCCCGGCGCGGACGGGTCGCCGAACTGCGCGGCCAGCAGCAGCATCAGCGTGCGGAACCGCTTGCCGCCGGCCTCGATGAGGTGCTTGGACGCCTCCGTGACGAAGGCGTCCTCGCTCTCCACCGACGAACGCAGGAGCTTCTCGACCGCGGCCAGTCCGGTGGCCACGTCCTGCGCCAGCCGTTCGTCCTCGATGGGAAGGTCAACCACGGGAGGCGCAGACATACGAGATCCCCTTATCTGATGAACAGGCTGTGTGCGGCGTCGTTGGCGACACCGAGCACGGACTCCGGGTAGAGCCCCACTCCTACGGTAACCAGCAACGAAACGGCGATGACGGCCACGGTCCCCATACTGGGCACCGCGATCGCCGGGCCGTCGGCCGCCGGCTCGCTGAAGAACATCAGCACGATCACGCGGACGTAGAAGAACGCGGCGATGGCCGAGGCCACCACACCCACTACGACCAGGCCGGCCATCCAGCCGCCCATCGAGTCGCCGGGCTGCGTGCCACTGTTCAGAGCGGCGGCGAAGACGGCGTACTTGCCGAAGAAGCCGCTCGTGAGCGGGATGCCGGCGAAGGCCAGCAGGAAGAAGGCGAACACCCCGGCCAGCACCGGCGCGCGCTTGCCGAGCCCGGCCCAGCGCGACAGGTGACCGGCCTCGCCGCCAGGGTCGCGTACGAGCGTGACCACCGCGAACGCGCCGACCGTCGTGATGCCGTAGACCGCCAGGTAGAACAGGATCGCCTTGAGGGAGACCGCGTTCTGCTCGGCGGAGCCGAACGTGGCCATCACGCCGACGAGCAGGAAGCCCGCGTGCGCGATGGACGAGTACGCCAGCATCCTCTTGATCTCGGTCTGCGTGATCGCCAGGATCGAGCCGACGATCATGGTCAGGGCGGCGACGCCCCAGATGATCGGCCGCCAGTTCCAGTCGAGGTTGCCCAGACCCACCCAGAACACCCGCAGCACGGCGCCCATGGCCGCGACCAGCGTGCCGGAGGCCATGAGAGCGGTGATGGGCGTCGGAGCGCCCTGGTAGACGTCCGGCTTCCAGGCGTGGAACGGCGCCGCACCGATCTTGAACAGCAGGCCCACGCCGAGCAGCGCGAGACCGAGCATCAGGATCGGGTCGAGCGAGGCGCTCCTGGCCATGGCCTCGTTGATGCCCGGCAGCGAGACGGTGCCGGCGAAGCCGTACACCATCGCGGTGCCGTACAGGAAGAAGGCCGAGGAGAACGCGCCCAGCAGGAAGTACTTCATGGACGCCTCCTGCGAGAGCAGGCGACGCCGGCGGGCCAGGCCGCACAGCAGGTAGAGCGGCAGCGACATGACCTCGAGGCCCACGAACATCATCAGCAGGTCGTGGGCGGCCGGGAAGAGCAGCATGCCGCCGACCGCGAACAGCACCAGCGGGTACACCTCGGTGTGCCCGCCGCCCGTGGCCTCGGCCTCCTCCTCGTCGGCGCTGCCGGGCACGGCCGCGGCCGAGGCGACGAAGTGGCCCTCGTCGTTGATCAGCAGCACGCACACGAACGACAGGACGAGGATGACGCCCCAGATGAACAGCGCGGGCCCGTCCACCGCGACCGCGCCCATGGCTACCGGCGCGGTGGGCACGTTGCCGCGCAGCACCTGGACGAGCACCAGGGCGAACGCGCCGAACAGGCTCAGCAGGGTGAGCGGGACATGGATCGACTTACGCAGGTATCGCGGCGCGAACGCCTCGACGAGCACTCCGATGACGGCCGCGCCGAACACCACCAGCAGCGGCGCCAGCGTGCCGTACTCGATCGTCGGCGCTGGGATGGAGTTCACTGACCTGTCCCCTTCTCAGCGATGGTGGAGGTGGGCACCTTCACGTTGGTCAGCGTCTGGTGCACCGACGGGTTGATCACGTCCAGCAGCGGCTTGGGGAAGAAGCCGAAGCCGATGATCAGGGCGACCAGCGGGGCCAGCACCCAGATCTCGCGGGCGTTCAGGTCCTTGAACGCCTTGACCGGCTCGGCCGTCGGCCCGTTCATGGCCCGCTGGACCATCCACAGGATGTAGACGGCGGCGAGGATGACCGCCACCGCGGCGACCACCGCGGCCACCGTCAGGGCGCCCGACCCGTGGGCCTGGCTGGAGTACGTGCCGACCATGACCATGAACTCGCTCACGAACGAGGAGAGCCCCGGCAGCGAGAGACCGGCCAGACCGGCGACCAGGAAGAAGCCCGCGAGCACCGGCGCGACGCTCTGCACGCCTCCGTAGTCCCCGATGAACGGCGAGCCGCGCCTGGCGATGAGGAAGCCCGCGGCCAGGAACAGCGCGCCGGTGGCGAAGCCGTGGTTGACCATGTAGAGGGCCGCGCCGGACTGGGCGACCGACGACATGGCGAACACGCCGAGCACGATGAACCCGAAGTGCGAGATCGACGTGTACGCGATGAGGCGCTTCATGTCGGTCTGCCCGATGGCCACGATGGCGCCGTAGATGATGCTGATGACCGCCAGTACGACGATCGGCATCGTGAACGCCTTTGCCGCGTCGGGGAACAGCTCCAGGCAGAAGCGGAGCATCCCGAACGTGCCGACCTTGTCCAGCACGCCCACCAGCAGCACGGCGGCACCGGCCGGAGCCTGCGCGGCCGCGTCGGGCAGCCAGGTGTGCACCGGCCAGAGCGGCGCCTTGATCGCGAAGGCGATGAAGAAGCCCGCGAACAGCCACTTCTGCATGGCCGGGTCCTGCACGACCCCGATCAGCTCGGGGAACATGAAGGTCTTGCTGCCGCCGACCACGTAGAGCCCGATGACCGCGACCAGCATGAGCAGGCCGCCGAACAGCGAGTACAGCAGGAACTTGACGGCCGCGTAGGACCGCTGGGCGCCGCCGTACGACCCGATCATGAAGTACATCGGGATCAGCATGGCTTCGAAGAACACGTAGAAGAGGAAGATGTCGGTCGCCGCGAAGACGCCGATCATCATCGTCTCGAGCACCAGCAGCAGCGAGAAGTACGTCTTCACCGACCGCTTGGGCGTGATGAGCGTGCCGTCGGCGGTCTTGACGCCGTCGGCGTCGTGCCAGGAGGCCAGCACCACGATCGGCACCAGCACCACCGAGAGCGCGATCAGCACGAGCGCGACGCCGTCCACGCCGACCCCGAACTTCACGCCGAAGCTCGGGATCCAGTTGTACTCGGCGGTGAACTGGAAGCGCGGACCGGCCGGCTTGAACCCGGCGGCCATGACACCCGTGAGGACCAGCGTCAGCAGCGAGACCAGCAGGGTGACCTGCTTGGCCAGCTTGTCACTGCCCTTGGGAAGCAGGGCCACCACGATGGCGCCCACCACGGGCACCGCCATGAGTATCGGAAGCCAGGGTGACATCAGAGGTTCCCAACGAGGAGCAGGGCGCCGGTCAGCAGGGCGGCACCGATGAAGATGGACAGCGCGTACGTTCTGGCGAAGCCCGTCTGGAGCCTCCGCAGGCGCCCCGAAGTGCCCCCGATGCCCGCGGCCAGGCCGTTGACCAGCCCGTCGATGCCGCGGTTGTCGAAGAACACCGCGATGCGGGTCAGCCACTGGCCGGGGCGCATGAAGAGCGACTCGTTGAGCGCGTCGCCGTAGAGGTCACGGCGGGCGAACGTGGTGAGGAACGACCCGCGCGGCTGCACGACGGGCACCTCGGCCCGGCCGTACCTCATCCAGGCGAAGGCCGCGCCGACCGCGACGAGCGCGAGCGTGGCGAGACCTGCCGGGCTGGTGGCGTGGAACGAGGGCACCTCCTCCGGCCGGCCGACGGCCGGGGCGAGGAACATCATGAGGCGGTTGCTCAGGATGAGGTAGCCGCCCAGCCCGATCGAGCCGATCGACAGGATGATCAGCGGCCAGGTCATGACGGCCGGCGACTCGTGCGGGTGCGCGTCCTCGGCCCAGCGCTTCTCGCCGAAGAAGGTCATGAAGACCATCCGCGACATGTAGAAGCCAGTGATGCCCGCGCCCAGGACGGCCAGCCAGCCGAGGACCGGGCTGTGCTCGACCGCGGTCTCGATGATGCCGTCCTTGGTGAAGTAACCGGACAGCAGCGGGAACCCGATGATCGCCAGGTAGCCGATGAAGAACGTCACGAAGGTGATCGGCATGACCTTGCGCAACCCGCCGTACTTCCGCATGTCCACTTCGTCGTTCATGCCGTGCATGACCGAACCGGCGCCGAGGAACATGTCGGCCTTGAAGAAGCCGTGCGTGATCAGGTGACCGATCGCGAACGCGTATCCCGCGGGGCCGAGGCCCGCGCCGAGCATCATGTAGCCGATCTGCGACATCGTCGAACCGGCCAGGCCCTTCTTGATGTCGTCCTTCGCGCAACCGATGATCGCACCGGCGAGCAGCGTGGCCGCGCCGACGATGGTGACGGCGAGTGCCGCGCCCGAGCCCTCGGGGAAGAAGAACGCCCCCGAGCGGACCACCAGGTAGACGCCGGCGGTGACCATGGTCGCGGCGTGGATCAGGGCCGACACGGGGGTCGGGCCCTCCATGGCGTCCAGGAGCCAGGACTGCAGCGGGAGCTGGGCGGACTTGCCGCACGCGCCGAGCAGCAGCAGCAGGCCGATGGCCAGCATGGTGCCGTTCTCCTGGCCCGGCGTGATCTGCTCGCCGAGGCTCTTGAAGGTCAGCGTGCCGAACGTGGTCCAGATGACGAACATGCCGACCAGCAGGCCGAAGTCACCGACGCGGTTGACGACGAACGCCTTCTTCGCCGCGACCGCCGCCGACGGCTTGAACTGCCAGAACCCGATCAGCAGGTACGACGCCAGACCGACGCCCTCCCAGCCGATGAACAGGCCCACGTAGTTGTCGGACAGCACCAGCAGGAGCATCGCGGAGACGAACAGGTTCAGGTATCCGAAGAACCTGCGCCGGTGCTCGTCGTGCGACATGTAGCCGATCGAGTAGATGTGGATCAGCGACCCCACACCGGTGATCAACAGCGCGAAGCTGATCGACAGCGGGTCGATCAGCAGCCCCATCTTCACCAGGCCGGGGATGAAGTCGTAGAGCTCGACCGCCCTCCGGCGCTGCTCTTCCCCGAACCCGATGAGCTCGAAGAACGCCAGCACCGCCACGACGAACGAGGCGAGGGACATGGCCACGCCCAGCAGATGGCCCCAGCGGTTGGTGAACCGGCCCAGCACCAGCAGGATGGCCGCCCCCACGAGAGGGAGGGCGATCATCAGCCAGGAGACCCCGATCACGCCGCCGGTGTGCTGGATGATCTCAACAGGAGATTCCACCAGTCACCTCTTAGTACTTCAGCAGGTTGGCGTCGTCGACCGACGCGGACCTGCGGGTTCGGAAGATCGTCACGATGATGGCCAGGCCGACCACGACCTCGGCCGCGGCCACCACCATCACGAAGAACGCGATGATCTGGCCCTCCAGGTTGCCGACCTGCCTGGAGAAGGTGACGAAGGCGAGGTTGCAGGCGTTGAGCATGAGCTCCACGCACATGAACACCACGATCGCGTTGCGCCGGATCAGCACACCCAGAGCGCCGATGGCGAACAACAGGCCGGACAGGACGAGGTAGTGCGTCGTCACTTGGTCACCTCATTGTTCTGCTCGCTGTCATCCCGCTCGATGGCGTGCTCCTCGGCGTCTTCCTCGGCAGTGTGCTTGATGGCATCGGCGAGCTTCGGGTCGGCCGGCAGGTGGTCGTGCTCCACGTCGTAGCGGGCGATGTACCGGTTGACCGAGGACGGAGCGACCGACCCGTCGGGCAGCAGTGCCGGCATGTCGATGGCGTTGTTCCTGGCGTAGGTGCCGGGGCCGGGCAGCGCCGAGGGCTGGTCGCCGAGGAACCTGGCGCGGGCCAGGTCCTTCTGCGTCGGCTTCTCGGTGAGCCGCTCGCGGTGCGCCAGCACCATCGCGCCCAGCGCCGCCGTGATCAGCAGCGCCGAGGTGATCTCGAACGCGAACACGTACTTGGTGAACAGCAGCAGCGCGATCGAGCGGATGTAGCCGCCCTGCGCCGTGGCCTGCGCCAGCCCCGCCTGGTCGGCGAAGATCGCGTTGCCGAAGGCCAGGACGACCAGCACCAGGAAGCCGAGGGCCGCGAGGGAGGCCCAGACGCGCTGGCCCTTCAGCGTCTCGACGAAGGAGTCGGAGGAGTCGACGCCCACCAGCATGAGCACGAACAGGAACAGCATCATGATCGCGCCGGTGTAGACGATGATCTGCACCGCGGCCAGGAAGGGCGCGTCCTGCACGGCGTACAGGACCGCGAGGGAGAGCATCACCGTGCCGAGCATCAGCGCGGAGTACACGGCCTTCCTGTTGAAGACCATGCCGAGCGCGGCGCCGACGGACACGACGGCGAGCACCCAGAACGTGACGGTCTCACCCATTGGTCCGCCCCAGCCGGTAGTAGTCCTCTTCGGTCTCACCGAGCCGCATGGGGTGCGGGGGCTGCTCCATGCCCTGGGTGAGGGGCGCGAGCAGCATCTCCTTGGTGAAGATGAGGCTCTCGCGGGAGGTGTCGGCGAGCTCGTACTCGTTGGTCATGGTGAGCGCCCGGGTCGGGCAGGCCTCGATGCACAGACCGCAGAGGATGCACCGCAGATAGTTGATCTGGTACGTGCGCCCGTAACGCTCACCCGGCGAGAAACGCTCCTCGTCGGTGTTGTCCGCGCCCTCGACCAAGATCGCGTCGGCCGGACACGCCCAGGCGCACAGCTCGCAGCCGACGCACTTCTCCAGCCCGTCAGGCCAGCGGTTGAGCTGGTGACGCCCGTGGAAGCGAGGAGCCGTCGGCTTCTTCTCCTCCGGGTAGTTCGTCGTGACGGGCTTCTTGAACATCGTGTGGAAGGTGACCCCGAAGCCCTTGACGGGGTTCAGCCAATCAGTTAGTCCCACTGGGAATCTCCTTGTGCTGCACCCCGTGGTAGTGCGGCAGATCGAGCGGCGGCACCGGGAAGCCACCTGCCGTCGGCTCTTCGGACAGTTCCTCGAACTCGGCCTCGACCTGGGCCTTCTGGGCCTCCTTGCGCCGCTGGTTGACGGTGTCGAACCGCATCCAGATGGCCAGCCCGCCGATCACGATGATCCCGGTGACCACGAGGGCGATCATCCGGGACTCCTCGTTGAGCATCACGCT
>NZ_JBSFNK010000021.1:0-214193 GCF_053587055.1 Nonomuraea sp. NPDC003707
AACAGGAAGATGGCCACGAACGACAGGCCCATGGCGATCTCGTACGAGACCACCTGCGCCGCACTTCTGAGACCGCCCAGCAGCGCGTACGGCGAGCGCGACGACCATCCGGCCAGCACCACGCCGTAGACCGACACCGCGCCCATGGCGAGCATGAACAGCACCGCCACCGGCAGGTCCACCATCTGCAGCGGCGTCTGCACGCCGAACAGGTTGACCATCGGCGCGAACGGCACGATCGAGAAGGCCAGCATCGCCGGGACCACCATGATGACCGGCGCCAGCAGGTAGAGCCCCCGGTCCACCGTGCGCGGGAAGAGGTCCTCCTTCAAGCCCATCTTGATCGCGTCGGCGACCGACTGCAGGAGGCCGAACTTACCCGCCCGGTTGGGCCCGTACCGGTGCTGCATCCTGGAGATCAGCTTGCGCTCGAACCAGACCCCGAAGACGACCCCCAGCGACAGGAAGAGGAACAGCATCACGGCCTTGATGATGGTGATCCACAGCGGGTCCTTGCCGAAGTCGGCAAGGGTGGGATCGGCCGCGAGAGCGCCTGCCATGACGTGTTGCCCCTTCCTCTCCCCCGGCACTCGTTCGGTCCGGAGCGGAAGGTCACGCTAGCCGGTGAGTCGATCGGTGTATTGAACGAATGCGAACAGCTGTTTCGGCGTCATCTGCGCCATCGCCCGCATCTCGCGGGTGAGGTGCGGCTGGTCGGCGTAACCGCAGGCGACGGCCTCGTCCAGGGTGGCCGAAGGCCGTCTCCACGTGTCCACGGTCCGCTGGAACCGGGCGATCCGGGCCACCGTCTTGGGCGACAAGCCCACCACCCGGCGGAATCCGAGCTCGATGTAACGACGGCTGACGCCCAGCTCACCGGCGAGGGACGCGATGGTGGGCGGGCCGGCCGGCTCCTGCAGCCGCCACCAGGCGTGCATGATCAGGCCGTCGGGGCCGGCGTCGGGACGCAGCCACGCCGTCAGCCGCTCCTCCAGCAGCCTGAAGCGGTCGGCCCAGCCCGCCGACGCGATCAACCGGCCGGTCAGCTCCTCGGCACGGGCGCCGAGGAGGTCTTCCAGACGCACGCTCGTGCCGGCGACCTCGCGTAGGGGCGTCCCCGTCAGCGCCGACATCCCGGCGGGCGTGAGCCCGACCGCGACCCCGTGACGCCACGGCGTGTGGGCCGAGAACGTCGCGGTGGCGCGGGGACCGGTGACGATCGGGCCCATGCCGGTGAAGTCGATGATCAGGGTGGCCGCGTTGAGCGGCAGCATCCGGCTGGGGTGGGCGGGCTCTCCCGCCCGGGTACGAAAGCCGGCCCACCCCAGCACGTACGGACGCAGGTGGGGTGGTGGCAGGCGGGTGAGCATCTCGTAAGGCTCCGCCTGTGGCTGCGTGGGCAGCGAATGAATCGCCATCACACCGGCAAGCCTGCCCTGTCTCACGTCGCTGGCAAGTCGATCCCGGCTTGCCCTTGGGGAAGCAATCGATCAGCGATGAGGCGTCGCAGCGCGGCGTGGGCGGGTGGGCCCCACGTGGCCTTGCCGCCTCGGCGGCCGCGGACGCCCGCTTCACCGATGAGGATGCCGCTGAGGGCGCGCAGCACCGCCCATCCGCGGGCGCGGCGCAGGGTCGCGGCGTCCGGGGTCGGCTGGTAGGCGGCATGGAAGCGGTCGGCGGTGCCGTCCGGCAGCAGAATCCAGGCGGAGGCGAGGTCACAGGCAGGATCGCCCGCGAAGAGGTCGCCGAAGTCGATCACGCCGCAGATGGTGCCGTCCGCGGTGAGGACGTTGGCCGGATGCAGGTCGCCGTGGACCCACAGCGCCGGGCCCGCCCAGTCGGGAGCGGCGGCGGCGTCTTCCCAGACCGCGCGGACGGCGTCCGGGTCGGGGATGAGCCCCATCTCGGTGGCCGAGGCGAGCTGCTTGGCGAAACCTCCGGAGTAGGCGGCCAGCCGCCCTCCGCGATCCCGGCCGGTGGGGGCCTGGTCGGGAGCGGGCTGGTGCAAGGCCGTCAGGAAAGTGGCCAAGGCGACGGCCGCCTCCGCGGCGCGCGTGACGGGGGCGCGGTCGGCGGGCTCGCCCGGCACCCAGGTGGTGACGATCCAGGATCGTGGAAACAGCGCGGAGGGCTCGCCGAGGCGCTGCGGGACGGGGACCGGCAGCGGGAGGCGCGGGGCGAGAGCGGGCAGCCAGGCGTGCTCCTTGCGCAGCAGCTCGTCCGCGTCCTGCGTCGCCCAGGGCAACCGGACGGCGAGGTCGTCGCCGAGCCGCCACAGCTGGTTGTCCCAGCCACGCGCGCCGAGCCGCACAGGGTGATCGGCCAGGTCGGGGTGCTGGTCGCGCAGCAGCTCCCGTACCAGCTCCGCGGTGATCTCGATCTCGGTGTGCGTCATGCGGATCAACAGTAGCCGGATCGCCATCCACGCAAGACGAACGACGAGGACTCCGTTCAACGCATACTCAACCCGGTGGGACTGCGGGGTCGGTCCGTGTTCCCCCTGGCAGGAAGCCCGTTCCGGCGGCTGCTGGTTCCTGAGCTAACCTACGACGTCGTAGGTCAGGTGCGTCGTGGTCGATGTCGAGATCACGCTCCGCCGCACCAGCGTGCGCGGCGCTCCGCCGGTGAACAGCGGCGTTCCGGCACCCAGTACGACGGGTGCGAGGTGCAGCGTCAGCACGTCGACCAGCCCGGCCTCGAGCGCCGAGCCGACCGTGGCGCCGCCGCCCATGAGGACGACGTCGAGGTCCTCGCCGCGGTGCGCCGACGCCGCCTCCGCCCGCTCACGCGCGGCGGCGACGGCGTCGGCCAGGCCGGTGGTGACGAACGTCCAATCGAGGTCGGTGAGCCGCACAGAGTCCGGCGGCGCGTTCGTCACGACGACGAACGCGGGCTTGCCGACCTCGCCCGCGCCGTACCCGCGGTCGTCGTTCCAGCCTTCCGGCCCGTCGACCACGTCGAAGAGCCGGCGACCGAGGACGACGGCTCCCGAGCGGGCGGTCGCCTCGCGCAGGACCCGGCGGTCGTCGGGGTCGTCGGAGAACGCCCACGTGTGCAGGGCCTCGCCGCCGATGCCCAGACCGCTGTCGGGGCCGGGGTCAGGCCCGGTGACGAAGCCGTCGAGGGAGACCGAGATGTCCGCGATGATTCGGGTCATACCAGGGCAGACCTGATCCGCTGCCCGAACTCATCGCTCACGCATGGAACGCGTTCGAGACGACGACCTTGGCGGCCGGGAACAGACCGCCATCGCGCACCGGCCGCCGGCCAGCGTCGCCAAGTCCGACAGCCGGGACCGCGTCAACCGGGTGGCCGCGCTGCACGCGTGGCCGTCGGCCGCCCGGGCCTTCTGGCAGGTCACCTGCTGGTGTCGCCGCGAGGGCCAGCCGGTGCGGGCTGCGTGCGTGGGTCAAGCGAGCGACGGCGTCGAGTGCTACCGGACCCAGAGTTCCCAGTAGGTGGCGCTCCCTGAGCACTCGTACTCGTTCCAACCCTCACGGACCCACATCTGGCCGGCGTCGACGCAGTTGTGCTTGCTGGTGTACACGCCGATATACGTCCAGGCGGCCGCCTGAGCGGAAGCAGGGGTGCTGACCACGCTGACGATCGCGGCGGCCATGCCGGCTACCAGAAGCCCTGCGCGAAGACGCATCCGTTCCTCCTTGAAACCCGGGAGCGATACACCAAGATCATGCTGGAAGGACGCATCCGAACACAAGTGTTCAGCAAATCTGTTCACGATCAGTTCAAGCCGGGCGGGCATCGCGGGGGAGCCGATGTGCTCATAAGCGATGCGGAGATTGGCTGAGGCGGCGTGCGATACCAGGTCAGGAGGGCGATTGTCACACATTGACGGATCAACACCTGAAATTTCATGACCCATCCATGCTGAATACAGAGTTTTTGGCTGTTTGTCGGTTTACGCTCCCCCGCATGCCAGTCAAGTCCCGGGCCACAGCGATCCTCGTTGCGGCCGGCGTTGTCGCCGGTGCGATCGCAGCCCTTTCCTCACCCTCTTCGGCCGCGGCCCCCGGAACCGTGGTCATCAGCCAGGTCTACGGCGGAGGCGGCAACGCCGGAGCCCCCTTCACCAACGACTACGTCGAGCTGTTCAACCGCAGCGGCGCCCCCATGTCCCTGGACGGCTGGTCCGTGCAGTACACCAGCGCCGCCGGCACCGGGAACTTCGCCTCCAACAAGGCCGACCTCTCCGGCAGCATCGCCCCCGGCCAGTACCACCTCGTACAGCTCGCCGCCGGCAGCACCCCCAGCGGCGCGCTGCCCAAGCCCGACAGCGTCGGCTCCGTGAACATGAGCGGCACCGCGGGCAAGGTGGCGCTGGTCCGCTCGAGCGACGGGCTGGCCTGCAACGGCTCCTCCACCCCCTGCGCCGACGCCCAGCTCGCGCTGATCTCCGACCTGGTCGGGTACGGCAGCGCGAACTTCTCCGAAGGCACCCCCGCCCCCGCGCTCACCAACACCACCGGCGCGTTCCGCAAGGGCGGCGGCTGCACCGACACCGACGACAACGGCGCCGACTTCGAAGCCGCGGCCCCCGCGCCGCGCAACACCGCCACCGCCGCGGCCCCCTGCGGCGGCGGCGACCCGTCACCGTCCCCGACGGCCACCCCGACCCCCACCCCGACCCCGACCGTCACGCCCACCGAGAGCTGCGACACCGCGCCCACTCACCGGATCTCCGAGGTGCAGGGAAGCGGCGAGTCCAGCCCGGTCGCGGGTCAGAGCGTCCGGGTCGAGGGCGTCGTCACCGGCTCCTTCCAGAGCTCCGGCCAGTTCGGCGGCTTCTACGTTCAGGCAGACAAGCCCGACGCCGACCCGGCGACCTCCGAGGGGCTGTTCGTGTTCTCCTCCTCGCCGGTCAAGACCGGTGACCGGGTGCTCGTCTCCGGCAAGGCGATCGAGTACAACGGCCTCACCGAGATCTCGCCGGCCACCGCGGTGACCGTGTGCGGCACCGGCGTGATCAAGCCGGCCAAGGTGAAGCTGCCGCTCAAGCCAGGCGTCACCTTCGAGCGCTACGAGGGCATGCTCGTCACGTTCAAGGGCGACCTCGCCGCCTCCGAGATCTACAACCTCGGCCGGTTCGGTGAGATCACCCTCGCGGGCGGCGGCCGGCTGTGGCAGCCGACGGACCGCGAGGATGTGAACACCGACAAGGACGCGCGGCGCGCCGTCCTCCTCGACGACGGCTCGAGCGTGCAGAACCCGCCCGCCCTGCCGTACCACACCGAGGGGTCGAACACCGTCCGCATCGGCGACGAGGTGAAGAACCTGACCGGCGTCCTCACGTACGGCTTCGACGCCTACCGCGTCCAGCCGACCAAGCCGGTGGTCTTCAAGGCGGAGAACCCCCGCCCCGCGAAGCCCGCCAAGGTCGGCGGCGACGTCCAGGTGGCCAGCCTCAACACGCTCAACTGGTTCACCACGCTCAAGTCCCGCGGCGCCACCACCGCCGCGGAGCGTGACCGCCAGCTCGCCAAGCTGGTCGCCAACATCACGACGCTCAACCCGGCCGTGGCCGGGCTGATGGAGGTCGAGCGCAACAACGACGTGGCGCTCAACACCCTGGTCGACGCGCTCAACGCCAAGGCCGGCGCCGGGACGTACAAGGCGATCACGCACCCCAACCCGGGCACCGACCTCATCCAGACCGCGCTGATCTACCAGCCGGCCAAGGTCACCCCGACCGGTCCGGCGCGGTCGTCGTCCGACCCGATCTTCAACCGGCCGCCGCTGGTGCAGACCTTCGCCAAGGCCGGCGGGGGCGGGAAGTCCTTCACGGTGCTGGTGAACCACTTCAAGTCCAAGGGCTGCACCGACGCCGACGGCCCGGCCTCCGGCGCCGACGCCGACCAGGGCGACGGGCAGTCCTGCTACAACGCCAAGCGCGTCAAGCAGGCCACGGCCGTGCTGGCCCTGATCGACAGCCTCAAGCTGCAGAACGTGCTCGTCCTCGGCGACATCAACGCCTACGGCGAGGAGGACCCCATCCACGCGTTCGAGGACGGCGGGCTGACCAGCCTGAGCAAGAGGTACGTCAAGAAGGACGACCGCTACAGCTACGTCTTCGACGGCCTGTCCGGTGAGCTCGACCACGTGCTGGCCGACAGGAGCGCGAGCAAGCTGGTGACCGGCGCTACCATCTGGCACATCAACTCCGACGAGGGCCGGTTCATGGACTACAACACCGAGTTCAACCCGCCCTCCCTGTACGCGCCCGACCCGTTCCGCTCCTCCGACCACGACCCGCTGCTGGTGGGCCTGAAGCTCTGAGACCGCACGCGGGCCGCGGCGGCGACACCGCCGCGGCCCGCCGCATTCCCGCAGCCCCCGGCTCATCGCCGCCCTGCCGGTGCGCGCCGTTCTTCGGGTCGCCGAAGCGGACGCCCCGCCGGTACGTCCAGGCACGGGCCGGGCGAAGGCCCGTGCCGATCGGGCGGGCTTCGCGCTCAGACGGCCTTGCGGGCCTGGTTGAGGGCGGTGACCGCGGCCTCGACATCCGAGACGGTCGTCCGGTGGCTGGTCAGGCAGAGGCGCAGCGCGGGCCGCCCGGCCAGGCGTACGGTGCTCAGCCAGGCCTGGCCGCCGCTCACGACGTGGTCGGCGACGGCGGCGTGCCAGGCGGCGCTGTGCTCCGGCCCCTGCGACTCCGCCTCGGGGTCGGCGACGCAGACCACCGGGAGCGGGGTGTCGTTGACGCGCGGCCAGCCCTCCTCGGACAGCCGGCGAGCGAGCAGCTCACCGAGGCGGACGTCGCGTTCGAGCTGCTCGGCGTAGGCCGGGCGGCCGGCGATCGCCAGCGCGAGGAACACCTTCAGGCCCGCGAACCTGCGCGACCACTGCACGCTGGTCGCGTACGGATCGGGAACCTGGCCGCTCTGCGCGGGCATGTAGGAGGTGCTGGCGTGGAAGCTGCCGGCGAGCGCGTCCGGATGCCTGGTGAGGAACATGCCCGCGCCCATGGGCGCCGACAGCCACTTGTGCGCGTCCACGGTGACGCTGTCGGCCAGCTCCACGCCGTCCAGCAGCGGGCGCAGGCAGTCGGACAGCGCGACCGCTCCCGCCCAGGCGGCGTCGACGTGGAAGTCCAGGCCCCACTCGTCGGCCTGGCGCGCCAGCTCGGGCAGCGGATCCAGCGCGCCCCCGGCCGTGGTGCCGGCGGTGCCGATCAGGAGGAAGGGCTCGAACCCCGCGGCCAGATCGGCTCGGTGCGTCTCGCGCAGCGCCGCCAGGTCCATGCGGTGCCGGGAATCGGTGGGTACGAGCCGTACCGCGTCACGGCCGAGCCCCGTCATGTGGGCGATCTTGAGCCAGGCCAGATGGCTCTCGGCCGAGGCGTACAGCACCGGCATGCGCGCCAGACCGGCCAGGCCGCCGCCCGCGTAGGCCGGGAACCTGCGGGTCAGCGCGACGATGACGGCGGTCAGGTTCGCCTCCGCGCCACCCACGGTGAAGCTGCCCTCGGCGGTGGGCAGGCCGAGCCGGCCGGCGACGAAACGCAGCACGTGCCGCTCCATCTCCACGGCGGCCGGGGCGTGGCTGTAGGCGGCCAGCTGCGGATTGACACCGGCCGCCAGGAGCTCGCCGGCGATGCCCCACCAGGTGGGGGTCGGGTTGAACAGCCCGAAATAGCGTGGATGCGTCGTGTGCACACCCCACTGCCGCAGCATCCCCATGACCTCGGCCAGCGTGTCCGCCGCCGGCGCGGGGCGGGCGAAGTCGTGGCCGGCCAGCCAGTCGCGGAGCTGCTCGGTTCCCGGCCCGGCGGGCGCGACGGGCCCGTCCGCGACCGTGCCCAGATGCCGTACGACCAGCTCCGCGGCCGCGGTGAGCAGCCGGGATCCCTCCTGGGTGCCGACGTCCAGCGTTCCTGTCTCCTCATTCATGGGACCACTGTCGTGAGCTCCCGGGCTTCTCACTAGTGGCAGAAATGTCGCGTTCCGCTAGATTTATGCCATGACGTCGATCCAGGTGGCCGTACCTGTGCTGGACCGATGCCCGCTGTTCGAGCTGGCGGTGCCGTGCGAGGTCTTCGGCCGGGACCGGCGCGACCTGACCCCCGACTGGTACGACCTGACCCTCTGCAACAGCACGCCAGGAGAACAGGAATCGCTGCCGGGGTTGTGGCTGCGCGCGCCCGGCGACCTGTCGGTCCTGCGCGACGCCGACCTCGTGGTGGTGCCCGCCTGTGTCGACGCCTCCTACCGGCCGCCGGAGAAGCTCCTCGGCGCGCTGGTCGAGGCGCACGAGCGGGGTGCCCGGATCGCCGCCCTGTGCACGGGCGCCTTCGTCCTGGCCGCCGCCGGCCTGCTCGACGGCCGGGAGGCCGCCACGCACTGGATGCACGCCGAGGACCTGCGCAGGCTCCACCCCCGGGTCACCGTGAACGAGCGGGCCCTGTACGTCGACGACGGCGACATCCTGACCAGCGCGGGCACGGCGGCGAGCATCGACCTGTGCCTGCACATCGTCCGGCGCGACTTCGGCGCCGCAGTGGCCGCGGAGGTGGGCCGCCGGATGGTGATCGCGCCGCACCGCGAGGGCGACCAGGCCCAGTACGTCGCGCCCGCCCCCGCCGTCACCGGTGACCGGGGGCTGGCGCCGGTGCTGCAGTGGGCGCTGGAGCGGCTGGAGACGCCGCTCACCGTCCCGCGCCTGGCCGAGTACGCCTCGATGAGCACCAGGACGTTCGTACGCAGGTTCCGCCAGGAGGTCGGCCTGCCGCCGATGCGGTGGCTCAACCAGCAACGGCTGATCAGGGCCCGCGAGCTCCTCGAGACCACCCACCTGCCCGTGGACGTCGTGGCCGAGCGCTGCGGGCTCGGCACCGGCACCGGCCTGCGTCAGCACTTCACCCGGTATCTGGGGACCACGCCGTCGGCGTACCGGCGTACGTACCAAGGGGCTTTGCGCGAGTAAGTCAGGATCACAGCGCCGTAATGGGATTATTGGCCCTAACCTAAAGAGGATCGGACGTACGGATGAGCCATGACGCCATCGGCGCAGCCCTGGTACAAGCCTTCGCAGCCGAAGGCTTTCCCGCCAGGTTCGTCGCCCCCACCACCCTCAGCGTCAGCTTCCCGGGGGCCGCCGACTTCACCGCCGACATCGGCAACGTGCTCGCGGAGGCCGGCGGTCTCCCCCACGCTGAACTGCCCGCGTTCGCCGCGGACTTCGCCGGCGGGTTCGCCCGCGGATACCGGAGGAAGCTGGCTCAGGCGCCGGACACGTCGGCTGACATCCAGCAGCTCCTGGACAGCGAAGCACTGCGGATCCGCATCTACTCCGAGGCCGCGCTCGCCGAGCCGCCCGGCCTCCGTGACTCCCTGGTGACCCGTTCCCTCGCGCCGGGGCTGGTGGAGACCGTGGTCATCGATCTGCCCGACTCGATCATGTCGCTCGGGCGCGAGAGACTCGGCGGCCGAGCGGAGAACCAGGTCTTCGGCGCGGCGCTGCACGCCTCTCTGCATCGGGAACCGCACTACACGAAGATCGAGGAGGTCATGGGCGTCCCGATCATGTTCATCGGCGAGACGCAGCGCTACATCGGCTGCCATGTCCACGTGCTCAGCCGTCACATCGGGCCTGCCCGCCACGGTGCGCTGGTCTCCTTCCCGCTTCCGGAGTACCTGCTGGTACACGAGATCGGCGACGTCCATCTCATCGCGGCGATGGAGAGCATGCAGGCGGTCACCCGGACCATGAACGAGCAAGGAGACAAGGGCATCAGCTCGCAGGTCTACTGGTGGCGTCCCGGCCAGGACGACGGAGGAGCACCGGATCTGCGTCCGGTCGAGGTGGAGGTGGACCACCAGGAGAAGAGCATCGCTCCCCGTACGGCGGAGACCCAGGAACTCCTCGACCTCTGGATGCGCGATCACGCGTAGACGCGGCCGAGCCATTCGCAACCGCCACGGAGACCCATCCTCAATGGACCTCGCCACGCGCCGACGCCGGCAGGCGTTGTTCCTGCTCTTCTTCCTTCCCGGGATCGCGCTGTCGTCGTGGGTGACCCGCACCCCCGACATCCGCGACCGGCTCGAAGCCTCCACCGGCCAGATGGGCTGGATCCTGTTCGGCCTGTCGCTGGGCTCCATGATCGGGATCCTCTGCTCCGGACGTCTCACCTCCCGGTACGGAACGAGACCCGTCATCGGCGTCGGAACCGCGATGGTCGTCGGGAGCCTGGCCGTCATCAGCGCCGGCACCCTCCTGTCGTCCGTACCCCTGGTCATGGCGGGCCTGTGCGGGTTCGGCGCGGGCATGGGAGCCGGTGACGTCGCCGTGAACGTCGATGCCGCCGACGTCGAGCGCATCACCGGCAGGACGACGCTGCCCACCGTGCACGGCTGCTTCAGCCTGGGCACCGTCGTCGGCGCCGGCACCGGCATCGCGGCCACCGCCGCCCGGCTTCCCGCATCCTGGCATCTGGCCGTGGTCACCCTGATCGCAGCCGCGCTCTTCCTGTACGCCATGCGCGCCCTCCCCGCGGGCATCGGCATCGGCGCGCCAGGTCAGGCCGAGTCCGGCGGCACGGGATCGAAGGTCTGGAAGGACGGCAGGCTTCTCCTGATCGGGGCGATCGTCCTGGCGATGGCCTTGGCCGAGGGAGCCGCCAACGACTGGCTGCCGCTGCTGATGGTCGACGGGCACGGCCTGGACGCCGCCTCCGGGTCCCTCGTCTACGCCGGGTTCGCCGCGGCCATGACCATCGGCCGCTTCGGCGGCTCCTTCTTCCTCGACCGCTTCGGCCGCACCACCGTCATCCGCGCCGGCGCCGTCTCGGGGGCACTCGGTCTGATCCTGGTGATCTTCTCGGACAACGCGGTGCTGGCCGGAGCGGCCGTCCTGTTCTGGGGGTTCGGCGCATCGCTGGGCTTCCCCGTCGCGCTGTCCGCCGCGGGAGAAACCGGACCGAACGCGACCGCCCGCGTCAGCCTGGTGGCCACCATCGGCTACGTCGCCTTCCTCGGCGGCCCGCCCGGCCTCGGCTTCCTCGGCGACCACTGGGGCCTGCGCACGGCCATGCTCGCGGTGCTCGCCTTCGTCGCCTCCGCCGTCTTCCTGGCTCCCGCCGTCGACACCCGCCGCCGCTCCCCCGACCACGACGACGTACGCTCCCGGATTCCCTGACGTTCGGCGGGGATGTCGGCTGATCCGGGCGTAATGGACCATCCTGGCCACGGCGAGGCGTTCAAACGGCCTTCCTTTCCCGTGATCTCACCCAGGCGGTGAAGGCCTCGATCGCGTCGATGACGGCCTCGAAGCGGAGCGAGTGGTACAGGTCGAAGGCGTGGTTCCCGCCGCGCAGCTCGGCGTAGACGACGGGGGCGGCCGAGGTCTGGCGTAGCCGGTCGGCGAAGTGCCGGGCATCGGCCGCGGGCACCTGCGGGTCCAGATCGCCGTGGGCCACGAGGAACGGCGGTGCGTCCGGCGTGATGTGGGCCAGGGGCGAGGACTCGGGGCCCTGGTCGAAGTAGGTGCCGTACCAGCCGTTCAGGTAGATGGCGCCGGTCACGGAGGTGTCGGCGTCCTCGAAGCCCGGCTGGAAGGCGGGGTCGTTCTGGGTGAGCGCGGCCAGTGCCGCCATGTGCCCGCCCGCCGAACTGCCCGCGACGAACACCGTGGACGGGTCGGCGCCGTACTCGTGGGCGTGCTCGCGTACCCAGGCGATGATCTTCTTGAGGTCGATCAGGTGGTCCGGGTGCTGGGCCTGCGGTCGTAGCCGGTAGTTGGCGCTGACGCACACCCAGCCGTGGCCGGCGAGGTGGTAGAGCAGGGGAAGCGACTGGCTGTTCTTGTGGCCCCCGGAGTAGGTGCCGCCGTGCAGGTGGATCATCACGGGCGCGCCGGACGGGCGCGAGCGGTGGTGGTAGAGGTCGAGCAGGTTGCGGCGGCCCGCGTCGCCGTAGGAGAGGTTGGCCACGCGCCGGACGTCCGGGCGGCGCTTGAAGATGGGCAGGAACAGGATGCGGGCCCACGGGCGACGGCGCCGCAGCCCGGCGCTGAGGTCGGCATCGATGGCGGCGCGCCATCCCGCGCCCAGCCCAAGGTCCATCGCGCGCTCGATCCTGGCCCGCTCGCCCATCGCGCGGTAGGCGATGGGCACGAGCCCGATCGCGCTCACGGCGGCCAGGGCGACGACCGCCCAGCCGCCCGCCGAGTCAATGTCACCTTCGGCGAACGCCAGCGCCGTCGGGAGCAGCAACATCCAGAAGAAGGCCGCGAACGGCAGCTCGTTGGCGGCCAGACCGAAGTAGTAGCTCGTAGGGCCGAGCGGGCGCGAGAACGGCACCGGCCGTAACGCGAACAGCGTGCCGATCGCGACGAGCGCTACAGGGAACAGATACCCGAAGGGCACGGAGCCTCCAAAGATCGAAACATCGAACACCACGTCTGCGGTACTACGGTTGGGCGGCGCAGACAGTGCATGCCCGTCGGGACGACCCTAGGCAGGGCCGCTATATGCTGTCCAAGACCAGTTCTCCCATAAGTTCATAGCTACAGAGGCATAATGGATCTGCTGTCGCTGCGCTACTTCCAGGTCGTGGCGCGCCACGAGCACATCAGCAGGGCGGCCGAGGAGCTCCGCGTCGCCCAGCCCTCGATCAGCCGGACCATCGCGCGGCTGGAGGCCGACGTGGGCGTGCCGCTGTTCGACCGGCAGGGCCGGCGGATCCGCCTCAACCGGTTCGGCGCCGCGTTCCTGCGCCGGGTGGACAGGGCGCTGGCCGAGCTGGACGACGCCAGGCGCGAACTCTCCGACGCCGCCGGCCTGGCCCGCGGCAGCGTCTCGCTCGCCTCGGAGACGCTGCTCACGATCACCGAACCGGTCAAGAGCTTCATCGCCGAGCATCCAGACGTCGCCGTGCGTCTTTTCCAGCTGACCCCGGATGTCATGGCCGAGCGGCTGAGCGAGGGCCAGGTCGACTTCTGCCTGGCCTCCGAGGTGCTTGACGGGCCGGGGCTGGACCATGAGGAGCTGGTCCGCGAGGAGGTCCTGCTCGCGGTGCCGCTCGGGCACCGGCTCGCCGGTCGGCGGGAGGTGACCATGGCCGACCTCGCGGGCGAACCCGTCGTCACCACCCGGCCGGGGATCTGGCAGCGTACGCTGGCCGAGCGGCTGTTTTCCCAGGCCGGGCTGGAACTGGTGGTCGCCTGTGAGATCGACGAGGCCACCACGGGCATCGAGATGGTCAGCGCCGGGCTCGGCGTGGGGTTCGGGCCCGCGTGGTATCTCCGCTCACCGCTGGCGTCGCGAGCGCCGTTTTCTCCCGTACGGCTGGCCGCTCCCGGCGCCGAGCGGGTACTGCGGCTGTTCTGGCGGGAGGGTGCCTACGTGTCCGAGGCGGCCCGCCGCTTCCGCGACCACCTGACCGCCTCGCTGACCAAACCCGGTCACGGCCCGGGCTCCGCGTCACGCCCCTCTGAAGCGTAGAGAAAGGTGCCGCTCGGCGATGCTCATGGTGCGGGCCTGGCTTCCTGGTGGCTTTCAGCCGACGATGGGCGAGGCGATGACGACGGTGACGTCCGCCGGTTCGGCGTCGGTGCGGTAGAGATGGGGGGCGTCTCCGGCGAAGGCGAGCAGATCGCCCGGCCCCAGCAGGCGCGGGGCGTCGGCGGGTCCTGCGGTCAGCCGACCTGAGGCGACCAGCAGGTGCTCCACCGTGCCGGTCGCGTGCGGCACACCCGTCAGATCGGTGTGGGCGGGCATCCGCAGCCGCCAGATCTCCAGGCTGTGGCCGCTGCTGATCCGGCGTAGCAGCTCCCGGCCGACCTCGCCCTCGGCGATCTCGGTGCCGGGGACGAACACCGGGCCGGGGTCGGTGTCGCGGGCCAGCAGGTCGGTCAGCGGGATCCTGAGCGCGATCGCGTCGAGCGTCTCGATCGTCGGATTGCCCTTACCGGCCTCCAGTTGCGACAGCGTCGCCTTGCTCAGGCCCGCACGCCGCGCCAGCTCGGAGCCGCTCATCCCGCGCTGTTCACGACGCCGGCGGATCTGCGCTCCCACCGCCGCGGCGCTGCTGCTCGTCGACCGCCCGGATGCCGCGGCCATCATCGCGGCCCGTGAGCGGCGGAATACGACACACGGACGCGGCCCCGCTTGACCTTCAGCGCCGGCAGCACCACATCGTGAAGGTCGCCGAGACTGCGCACAATCGATCCGCGCTCGCACCCGCTGCCCCTCGGCGAACACCGGCCACCCGGCAATGCTCCACGGCCGCCCAGGGCCGGTCGCGGCCTACCGGCGGCGGGCGACCGCCTGTCTCGCCCGGCCCCTGGACGGCCGCGAGTCGTCGCCCGTGCCTGACGTCAGTTGACACCTCGGTCATGCCCGGCCCAGTAGGGTTCGCGCAGCTTGAACTTCTGGATCTTGCCGGTCGCCGTGCGCGGGATCGTGTCCCGGAACTCCACGCTCGTCGGCGCCTTGAATCCGGCCATCCGTTCCTTGCAGTACGTGATGATCTCCGCCTCGCTCACCGCCGCGCCCTCGGCCCGTACGATCAGCGCCTTGATCGTCTCCCCCCACTTGGCGTCCGGCACTCCGATGACCGCCACCTCGGCGACCGAGGGATGGCTGAAGATGGTGTCCTCGACCTCGATCGAGGACACGTTCTCCCCTCCCGTGATGATCACGTCCTTCTTGCGGTCGGAGATCGTCAGGTGCCCGTCCGCGTCGTCGATGTCGCCGCCGTCGCCGGTGTGGAACCAGCCGTCGTTCAGCGCGTTCGCCGTCTCCTCAGGCTTCTCCCAGTAGCCGTCGAACACGACGTTCGACCGCGCCAGCACCTCCCCGGACTCGGCGACCCGCAGTCTGACCCCCAGCGCCGGGAGCCCGGCCCGCGAAAGCCTCCGGGCCCGTCGATCGCCCGGCAGGTCGTCGTCCTGCGGCCGGGAGCGGTTGACGGTCAGGAGCGGCGAGGTCTCCGTCAGACCGTAGATCTGGATGAACTCCCAGCCGAGCTCCTCCTCCACCCGCTGGATCAACCGGCTCGGGGGCGGCGCCCCGGCGCACACGATCCGTACGCGGTCACGGCCCGGGATCTCTCCCTCCCAGCCGGCCGCGGCGTCCAGCACCAGGCTCCACACCGCCGGCGCACCGCACATCAGGGTCACGCCGTGCTCGTCCACGCGGCGCAGGATCTCCGCTCCGTCCACCTTGCGCAGCACCACCTGCTTGACGCCGAGCCCGGCCGTCACGAACGGCATGCCCCAGCCGTTGCAGTGGAACATCGGCAGCGTGTGCAGGTAGACGTCCCGCTCCCAGGCGCGTGTGTGCAGGCCGAGGGTCAGTCCGTTCACCCAGATGTTGCGGTGGGTGAGCTGAACCCCCTTGGGGCGGGCCGTCGTCCCGGAGGTGTAGTTGATCGTCGCGGTGGCGTCCTCGTCCGGGTTCGACCAGGGACGCGGCTCCGTGTCGAACCGCATCAGCTCCGTTTCGGTCTGCTCTCCCAGGACGAAACGGTGGTCCGTCTCGATCCCCGCGGTCACCTCGCGAAGCTCGGGGTCGACCAGCACGACCGAGGCTCCGCTCTGCCGTACCACGTAATCGATCTCGTCGGCCTTCAGGCGGAAGTTGACCGGAACGCAGACACGGCCGCTCATCGGCACCGCGAACAGCAGCTCCAGCAGGCGGGCGGAGTTGTGGCTGATCACCGCCACCCGGTCGCCTTCGCGCGTGCCGAGTGCGTCCAGCCCGGCCTGCCACGCCCGCACCCGCTCACCCAGCCGCCCGTACGTGGACGCCGTCACGGGCGGTGCGGGCTGATCGGGCTCGTCGATCACTCCGGGGCTGTCCGCGAACCCCAGCTCGGCCCGGTCCAGGAAGTCCGCAATCGTCATCGGAACCCGCATCGCTCTCCCGACTCTCGTACCGTTCGTCTCTGAGTATGAAACTCCGTCATGCTCTCCGAAGTACAAGAGATCTGCCAGTCCACGCCGAAGGTGTCGGGGTCAGCGGGTGAAGAGGGCTCGGTGCAGCATCTCTCGTACGCGTTTGTGACGGTTGTCGCGCTGGGCGGCGTCGTTGGTGGCCACGGCGCTCTCCCCCATGGAGATGGCGAGCATAAGGTCGTCGACGTCGACGACGGGGTGGACGATGCCGGCCGCGCGGCCGGCGTCGAGGAGAGGCTCGAAGCAGGCCGCGATGCGGCGGGCATGCTCGATGAACCACTGCAGGTCGGCGCTGGACAGGACCTGGGCGAGGCCGCGGTTGTCCAGCTGCATGTCCAGGACGAAGTCGAACAACGTGACCGCGCCGTCCGGTTGTCCCCGCAGCCCGGCGGCATGGTGCTCGATCTGGGCGACGTTGTCGGCGAAGACCGTGGCCGCGAGCTCCTCGCGGGTGGCGAAGTTGCGGTAGATCGTGGTGCGGCTCACCCCGGCGACCCGGGCGATCTCCTCCAGCGCGACGTCGTGGCCGTGTTCGGCGAACATCCGCCGCGCCGCGGCGAGCAGCCGGTCCCGGTTGCGGACGGCGTCCTTCCGTGTCACTGGCACCCGCTTTCCTGCACGGTCCAACCCTAACTTGCCACGAACCGTACAGGATTGTACGTTTAGCGGCGACAGAAACGTACACATGTGTACGGTTTGGGCGGCCATGGGATCGCCCCAGCCGATCGGAGCGGACAATGCGCGGTTTGAAGGACAAGGCGATCATCGTGGCCGGCGGGGCGACCGGCATCGGCGCGGCGACCGCGATCAGGCTCGCCGAGGAAGGCGCCGACGTCGTCGTCGGCGACGTCAACCTCTCCGGCGCGCAGGCCACCACCGCCAAGATCACCGAGGCCGGCGATTCGGCGATCGCGGTGCACTTCGACCTCGCCGACGAGGACTCCGTCAACGCGATGGTCGCCAGGACCATCGAGGAGTTCGGCGCCGTGCACGGCCTGTTCAACGTCGGCGCGGACCTGTCGCCGGGCACCCTCGGGCGTGACAAGTCGCTGCTCGACACCGACCTGGACGTGTGGGAGCGGACTCTGGACGTCAACGTCCTGGGTTATGTCCGCACCGCTCGCGCCGTCCTGCCGCACCTGCTGGCCAACGGCGGCGGCGGCATCGTCAACTGCTCCTCCGGCGCCGCGGTCAGCGCCAGCGACCGCAAGCGCCCCGCCTACGGGGCCTCGAAGTCGGCGGTCAACGCGCTGACCCGGCACATCGCCGGGCGCTTCGGCCCCGAGGGTGTGCGCTGCAACGGAGTGATGCCCGGCCTGGTCATGGGCGAGACGCAGGCGGCGCAGAACGACGTCCAGCTCCAGAAGATGTTCCTGGAGCACGTCCCCACCACCCGGCTGGGCCGTCCGAGCGACCTGGCCGCGGTCGTGGCCTTCCTGCTGTCCGACGACGCCGAATGGATCAACGGCCAGGTGTGGGCCATCGACGGCGGCGCGAACATGCGCGCCTGACCGGCACGGCCCACTCCTCGCCTCCGATCAACGTGCGGTGGCCGAATCCCACATCAGCGGCGTGTCGTCGAAGACCACGGCGAGCTTGAGCTTCGTCCCCGCCTTGATCGCCTCCGGCAGGGTGACGCTGCCCTGCTGGGCCTGGCCGAAGGAGATCGGGCCGAGATCCGTGACCTTCCCGTCGGCCGTGAACGCGTAGCCGTGACCGGTCGTGTTCGCGTGCAGGGCCGTGCCCGCGGGATCCGACGCCGTGGCGTCCAGCGGCACCGTCGCCCGCTCGCCGGCGCCGTCCGCCCTGATCAGCCGCGGGGACCGCCGGTCGCGCGTCAGGTCGTCGAGGGCCGGAGCCCGCTGGGCGAGCCGCCACTCCTGCGAGCCGTCCCCGGCCGCGTTCTGCAGGGTCAGCGGGGCCCCAGGGGCCGCGTCGGTCAGGTACACGTCCGGGTTCTTGACCGCCTGGAGCCGGTAGAAGCCGCCGCCGGCGTCGACGAGGTTCCAGCTGCCCTTGGGGCTGTCGTCGACCCACTGGCCGATCCGCTGCCCGGCCGTCGCGTTCCCCGTCCAGATGGCCGCCGCGCGGCCGCCCGACGCGTTCAGCAGGGTCACGCCGCCCTGCGGCTCGGTCCGTACGTGCCAGTACTGGGTGTCCTTGTTCGCCGCCGAGCCGCGGTCCTCCAGGACGACGTCGGGAACGTCGCCGTTGCCGATGTTCGCGTCATTGGTCCTGCCCCCGGCGCCGATCACCTGGCCGGTCTTCCGGTTGACCAGCTGGTAGTAGGCGCCGTCGGAGTGGCCGAGGTCCACTTCGGCGTACGCGATCGTCGAGACGCCCTGGTTGCGCAGGATCGCGACGCGGCCGGTGCCTTCGACGTACTGCAGGTTGCGGCTGTACCCGGACCCCAGGGGCGTCTGATACTCCTTCCACACGCCGTCGCCGCGTCCGCTCTCGTTGACCCAGACGTCGCCGCTGCCGCTGGCGTTGTACACCAGGCGTCCGTCGGGAAGCCTGATGACGACCGGGCTGCCGCCGGTCGCGAGCGGGCGCGAACCGGCGTCGACCGGCAGCGAGGTGACGGCCTCGCCTGTCTGGGAGCCGCGGTGGAAGGTCAACGGGCTGCCGGAGACCGTGTACCTGGTGTTGGTCCCGCCGCCCCAGTACTCGAAGGTGAGCAGCCACTTGCCGTCGGTCGTCGGGACGACGTTCGTCATGCCCGGCCGCCCGCCTCCGATCTGCGACTTGCCGCCTCCCATGTCCTGGGTCAGCCCGGCGACGTCGACGACGGGGGCGCTCCACTCCTTGCCGCGGCCGTTCCAGGTCTTGTGGACGAGGATCTGGCCGTGCGAGTCCGGGGCGGTGCCGTTCGCGGGGTCCGTGCGCGCCGGTCGCCGGAACCACCAGGGTCGCGGCTGCCGCGACGAGGGTGACCAGCGCCTTGCTCAAGGATTTCACGTGCGTAGTCCTTCCTTCATGAGACGGAGACGAGCACCCGCACGTCCCAGGGGCCGAGCTCCAGCGCCGTGCCGGCGGGGACGGGAGCGCCGTCCACGGCGTCGGACAGCTCCACCGGCACCTCGACGCGGGCGGGCTCCCAGCTCCAGTTGTGCACGACGTGGACACGGCGCCCGTCCGGGGACGTCCCGGTGGTCGCGGTGACGGAGGCCGGGAGGTCCCGCCATCCGCCGGACGGGGACGGCGCCAGCCACGCCGCGAGCGCGCGGGCGAGGTCGCGGCCGGGCACCGTGCCGACGTAGGTGACGCGGCCCGCCCCGTGGCGGCGGGTGGTGATCGCCGGCCAGCGGCCGAAGTGCGGGTGGACGTAGGTGGCGAGCACGTCGGCGCCGGCGACGGTGAGGCCGTCGGCCCAGCGGGTGGCCGTCGCGTTCGCGGGCAGGTCGAGGAGGCCGCCGGGCACGGCGCGCACCGGGAGGTCGCGCGTCAGGTTGCTGAACTCGTCGTAGCGGACGCCCGCCGCCTCGACGAGCCGTGCGGGTGCGGGCTCCCGCCGCGCCCGGGCCTCGTGGTCGGCGTACGCGGTGCGCGGCCCGAGGACCAGGTGGCCGCCCGCGTGGGCGTAGGCCGCGAGCCAGTCGAGCGTGGCGTCGTCGGCGATGTACAGCGCCAGGACGACGAGGACCGGGTGACGGCGCGCGGCCTCCTCGGGCGTCGTCCCGGACCGCTCGCCACGTGGGTCGTGGAGCTGCCGGGCGTGGACGATCCGCACCTGGCGGCCGGCGTCGAAGGCGCCCCGGTAGAAGGGGTCGAAGATCCGGTGGTAGGCGGCGGCGTCCGGGCCGCCGTCGGGGGCCGGCAGCGGCGGGTGCTTCTGCATGAGCCACTTGCTCGGCATCGAGTAGACCATGGTGACGTCGGCGTCCGGTTCCAGCCCCGCGACCAGCGGGCCGGCGGCCTTCAGCTCCGCCCCGAGGCGGGCGAGCTCGGCGTACGTGCGGCCGGGCCGGTTGCTGTGCGGCAGGACCCCGCCCCAGTAGGTCTCGAAGCCGAAGTTCAGCGTGTGCCACTGCCAGTACTCGATCATCCGGGCGCCGCGCGCGACGTGCGCCCATGCCGCCTGCCGCCACTGGCCGTCGTAGGCGGGCCGGTTGTCCCACGGCGTGCCGATGTGCATGGCGTTGGTCTCGGTGACCAGGAACGGCTCCTGGCGGGAGGAGAACATCCGGTCCGCGGTCTGGTACATCGACCACACCCCGGTGGTCGCCCAGCCCTGCTCGACCTCGTCGGGGGTGCGGTCGGGAAGTTCCAGGGCGTCCTGCAGGTAGTAGTACGGGTTGCCCGCGGCGACGTCGAGGCGGTCGGTCAGCTCGTCGTCCTCCACCCCGGGCCGGGTGTAGGAGATGCACGTCGTGACGAACTGATCGGGGCGGGCGTACTCGCGGACGAGATCGGCCTGCCAGCCGATGAACTCGGTCACCTGGCGGGCCTGGAACTCCCGCCAGGCGAGGTCGTACTGGGGCTGGAGGTTGCCGTCCGGCGTCCACAGGTCGGCCCACGCCGACAGGCGGTGCGACCAGTAGACCAGGCCCCACTCCCGGTTGAGGGTCTCGACGTCGCCGTACCGGCCGCGCAGGTGGTCGACGAAGCGCTGGAAGACGCCGTGGTTGTGCAGCAGGTGCAGGCCCGGCTCGTTGTCCACCTGGAAGCCGATGACCGCCGGGTGATCGGCGTACCGGCCGACGACCTTGCGGATCACCCGCTCGGCGTGGAACCGGAAGCCGGGGTGGGTGAAGTCGACCTCCTGGCGGGCGCCCCAGCCGATGCGCCGCCCGGTGGCGTGCTCCCCCGTGATCTCCGGGTAGAGCCGGACCAGCCACGGCGGGACCGCGTACGTGGGCGTCCCGAGGATCACCGAGATCCCGCGCTCATGGGCGCCGTCGAGCACCGGCTCCAGCCAGTCGAGGTCGAACCGGCCGTTGTCCGGCTCCCAGGTCGACCAGACCGACTCGCCGACCCGGATGACGTTGAAGTGCGCGTCGGCCATCAGGTCGAGGTCGATCTTCAGCCGTTCCGGGGACGGCTGGTACTCGTGATAGTAGGCAGCGCCGAACAGGACATGGGCCGGCAGAACCGCCATGGGGGAAACCTCCGAGGGAGTGGATGCACGGGTCACTGCTTGACGCCGCCGGTCGTCAGACCGCTCTGCCAGTACCGCTGGAGCAGCAGGAACGCCGCGACGAGCGGGACGACCGAGAGCAGGGAGCCGGTCACGACGAGGGCGAGCATGTCGCTGTCGGCCCCGGCCCCGCCTCCGACGGCCCGGGACGCCCAGGAGGCGAGGCCGACCGTGATCGGGTACAGGTTCGGGTCGTTGAGCATGATGAGCGGGAGGAAATAGTTGTTCCAGGTCGTGACGAGCGTGAAGAGCACGACCGTCACCAGGCCCGGCGCCAGCAGCCGCATGGCGATCCGGAAGAAGATCCTGGCCTCGCCGGCGCCGTCGATGCGGGCGGCCTCCAGGAGGCTGTCCGGGACGGCGTCCTGGGCGTAGATGCGCATGAGGTAGAGGCCGAAGGGGCTGACGAGCGAGGGCAGGATGACGGCCCAGGGGGTGTTGACCAGCTCCACCTTCGCGAAGAGCAGGTACGTCGGGATGGCCAGCGCGGTGGTCGGCACCATGATGGCGCCGAGCACCAGGTTGAAGGCGGCCCGGTCGCCGCGGAAGCGGAACTTGGCGAACCCGTACCCGCCGGCCGCCGCCAGGAGCGCGGCCCCGAGGGCGCTGACGACGGCGTACCCGATCGTGTTGAGCAGCCAGTGCCCGAAGACCCCGTCGTCGTGGCCGAAGGTCGCCCCGATGTTGGCCGGCAACTGCGGGGCGCGCGAGAACCACAGCCCGAACGTCGTGAACAGATCCTGGGTGCTCTTGGTGGCCGCGACGACCAGCCAGAACAGCGGCAGGAGAAAGTACGCCAGCGCGGCCAGCATGGCGATCGTCAGCGGCGTGCTGTGCCGCCGGCGGGCTCCGCCCGGTGCGGTCATGACTTCCTCCCGCGGTTGGCGGTGAGCAGGACGGCGTAGGAGACGATCACGATGACCACCCCGAGCAGGAAGGACACCGCCGCCGCGTAGTTGATCTGCTGGCTGGTGAAGGCGAGGGAGTAGGCGTAGAGGTTTGCGGTGTAGGCGCTGTCGATGACGTCCGGAGCCAGGCGCTGCAGCAGGTTCGGCTCGTTGAACAGCTGGAAGCTGCCGATCACGGAGAACACCAGGGCCAGCAGGAGCGCGGGCCGCAGCGCCGGCAGCTTGACGCTCCAGGCGATCCGCCAGGCGCCGGCCCCGTCCATCGCGGCCGCCTCGTAGAGCTGCTGGGGGATGGCCCGCAGGGCGGCGTACAGCAGGATCATGTTGTAGCCCACGAACTCCCAGGTCACGATGTTCGCCAGGCTCCCGAGCAGCCAGCCGTCGCTCAGGAAGGGCGGCGCCGGCAGGTTCAGCGCCTTGCTCAGCTGGGCGAAGGGGCCGTAGTCCGGCCCGTAGAGGTAGCCCCACATGAGCGAGGCGACGACGCTCGGGACGGCGTACGGGACGAAGATGCCCAGCCGCACCACCCGCGCGAGCCGCAGCAGCCCGCTGTCGAGCGCGAGCGCGAACAGCAGTGCGAGCAGCAGCATCACGGGGACCTGGATCACGAAGAACGCCGCGACGCGGACGACCCCCCGGATGAGGAGCGGGTCCTGGACGGCGGTCACGTAGTTGGCCAGGCCGACGAACGTCGCCCCGCCGATGAGCCGGTCCTGGAACAGGCTGAGGTAGGCGGCGTAGCCGAGCGGAGCGAGGAAGAGCAGCAGGAACAGCGCCAGGAACGGGGCGACGAACAGCGGCCCCGCCGAAGGTTTCCGGCCGCGGCGGCGACGCGTCGCCGCCGCCCGGTGCGGGTGCTCGCGGGAGGCCGTGGTCATGGCGGTCACGGTCGGCCCCTTTCTGCGGTGGTGCCGGGCCCGCACCCGGGGTGCGGGGCCCGGCGGCGGTCACTGGTCCTTGACGGTGAAGCCCTGGCTCCTGGCGAACGTGGTGATCCGCGTCTGCCACTGGTCGAGCGCGGCGGCGGTGTCGGTCTTGCCGGCGAGGGACTTGCCGACGGTCTCGGTCCAGTCCGTCACCACCCGGTCGAGGAACGGCGGCCACTGGAAGGAGAGGTTGACCGTGCCGCTGATGTCGGCGAACACCTGGTTGACCTGCTGGCCGCCGTAGAAGGCGGGCTTCTCCCCGACGTAGCCCTGGTCGGCGAGCAGCGCCTTCGTCGCCGGGAAGAAGAACTGCTTGGTGGCGAACAGCTTGGCGCTCTCGGGGTCGCTGTTGAGGAACTGGGCGAACGTCGCGGCCGCGATCGGGTTCTTGGTCGTCCTGGTGACCGCGCTGGTCGAGCCGCCCCAGTTCCCGGAGACCGGCTTGGCCGGGTCCCACTGCGGCAGCGGAGCCGCCCGCCACTTCCCGGCGGTCGACTTGGCCGCGCCGGACAGGAAGACCGGTCCCCAGGCGGCGGTGATCCAGGTGGCGTACTTGCCCTTGTTGAGCGCGGAGTACCAGGCGTCGGTGAAGTCCGGCTCGACGCCGATGACGCCCTCCTTCGCCAGCCCGCCCCAGTACGTGGCGAGCTTCTTGGAGGTCTCGTCGTTGACCTTCACGGAGATGTCGCTCTTGTTAGCGTTAACGTAAGGCTTCGCCCCTGCCTGCCAGAGCAGGCCGTGCCAGGCTGCGGCCTCGTTCGAGGCGAGGTCGGTCAGGTAGACGTCCGGGTCGGCCGCGTGGAGCTTGCGCGCCGCGGCGGCGAACTCGTCCCAGGTCTTCGGCACCTGGATGCCGTGCTCGTCGAAGATGTCCTTCCGGTACAGCATGCCCATCGGGCCGGTGTCCTGCGGGATCGCCCAGACCTCCCCGCCCGCGCCGCCGACCTGCCCCCACGTCCAGTCGACGAACGTGTCCTTCAGCGCCGAGGCTCCGTAGGGCCGCAGGTCCAGCAGGCTGTCGGTGATCGTGAACGTCGGGATGTACTGGTACTCGATCTGGACGACGTCAGGAGCGCCGGTGCCCGCTTTGAGGGCCGTGCGCAGCTTGGTGTACTGCGGCACGCCCTGGCCGGCGTTGACGACCTTCACCTTGATCGCCGGATACTTCCGCTCGAAGAGGGCGACCTCCTGCTGGATGTCCGGGACCCAGGTCCAGAACGTCAGCTCGGTCGGGGTGGACATCGCCTTGTCGATCTCGGCCTGGCTCACGGCCGCGGCGGCGGAGGGGGCCGGCGAAGCGGTGCCGCCGCCGCACGCGGCCAGCGCCACGCACAGCGACATCGCTCCGGCCGTGGCGAGAAGGAGCCGGCGGCTGATCGGGGGGTGAGCAGATGGGGGCATGGGGAACTCCCGTCAATGGGCAAGATGATCGGCACGCCCGGTGACACTCGGGTGGCCGTGACGGTCTGGCTGGACGCCGATCGACGCTGATCAGCGAGAGGTCGCGCGCTCGCGTCCCGGGGTCCTCCGGGGCGGGGGCGCGGTCGAGGCGCGGACGACGAGCTCGACCGGGTGGTCGGCCGCCGATGGAAGGTCTTCGTGCGGCCGTTCGATGGCATGGACGAGGAGCCGCAGTCCCCCTGTCGCCACGGCGTCGAACGGCTGGCGCACCGTGGTGAGCGGAGGGGTCACGTACGCGGCGACGGGGATGTCGTCGAAGCCGACGACGCTGACGTCGTCCGGCACCCGGCGCCCGGCCTCCATCAGCGCGCGGATCACGCCGATGGCCATGTCGTCGTTCGCGGCGAACACGGCGGTCACGTCGCCGTCGGAGGCCAGCCGGCGGCCTGCCGCGTATCCCGACGCGGCCGACCAGTCGCCCTCGACGACCGGCGGTTCGCCGAGGCCGCGGGCCGCCAGCGCGGCACGCCACGCCGCGAGCCGCTCCCTTGCGGCGTACCAGCGCTGCGGACCGGCGACGTGGTGGACGGTCGCGTGCCCCAGATCCAGCAGATGCTCGGTGGCCGCGTGGGCCAGCTCGCCGGAGCCGACGCCCGCGGTCACCACGCGTGGGGCGGAGAAGGGCAGCGGAGTGCCATAGACGAGGACGGGCACGTCGGCGCGGACGAGCTCCGCTCCCTCGTCTATCGGCTCGGAGATGACGATGCCGTCCACGCCCTGCTCCAGCAGGGATTCCACGGCGCCGGCGATGCCCGACGGGTCGCCCTCCATGGTGTTGACCACGCGGAGCGCGTAACCCGTGTCCCGGACGGCCCGCTCGATGCCCATGAGCAGCGAGGCGGGACCGTACAGGGCCGTCCCGAGCGTCACCACGCCGATGGAACGGCTCCGCCCGGAGGCGAGCGCGCGAGCCGCGTTGTTGAGCCGGTAGCCGAGCTCCTCGGCGGCGGCGAGGACGCGCCCGCGCACCTCGGCCGAGACGTACTGCTCGTTGTTGAGGACCCTCGACACGGTCTTCTGCGAGACGCCCGCCAGGCGTGCCACGTCCACGGCCCGCGGCATGGGAGCGTTTCCGCCCCGCCTCACCTCTCGTGTCATGGTCACTCTCCCGACGGCAGCCGACCTCATGTCTGTCGAGGTCAGTCATGTGACTGCGCAGTCATGTCTGCGCAGTCATATCTACGCAGGCCGGGAGACACACGTCAAGAGTCCGCAACACATCCGTAACCCACGACAGGCAGCCGACAGCCTCCCGACAGGTGCGGCTGGTTTCGTGGCAGAGGTAAACGGCGGCGCCATCCCACGCGCGTGGCGAGGGCGGTCGACCCCACGGAGAGATATCGGGAGGTAGTCATGAACCAGTCGTATGCCGGATTCGCCGGCGACCCCGCTCTGGAGCTGGACCAGGCGTTCAAGGTGAACACGCTCAGCGAGGACCGTGCCAGCGCCACCATCAGCGCGGTCACGCGGATCTGCTCCGGAACGGTGTCCTGCTGTGCCTGATCCTTCCGGGTACGCCCTCGCGGGCGTACCCGCCCCTTTACGTGCGGCTCCGCTGGCCGAACGCCTCCGGGACCCCTCCCCCGGCCCGCCGGGCGAGGGCGCCAGGCAACGGCTGGCCGGATGGCGCTCCGCCAAGCCGTTCGACACGCCCGGGCTCTGGCAGCGGCGGCTGGCGGCCGACGGCCTGGACGAGGACCGCCTGCTCGCCCTGCTGGCGGGCCCCGCCGACACCGGTGAGCAGCCGGAGTGGATGGACATCGTCCACGACAGCGGCTTCCTCCTCGACGGCGGCCCCGGCGCGGACTGGGAACTGACCCAGATCAACCTGCTCTCGACGCTGGTGGCCCCGCTGCCGCGGCACGGCCGCGAGCTGCTGCGCGCACGGCTCGACGGGCTCGGCGGCGCGCTGTTCGAGGACGGGGTGTTCCTGGAGCAGGCGTTCGGGCCGCTGACGGAGCTCCTCCATCGCCTCGTGGCCCGTACCGCCGTGGTGGAACTGCGGGAGGCGCGCGACGCGGGCGTGCTGGGAGAGGGCGGCAGCGAGGAGCGGTTCCGCCGTTTCCTGGCCGGCTACGAGAACGCCGAGGGGCGGGCGCGGCTGCTGGAGAGGTATCCGGTGCTCGTCCGCCAGCTCGCCGTCGCCGTGCGGAACTGGGTGCGCACCAGCGCGCTGCTGGCCGAGCGGCTGGTGGCCGACGCGGACGCCCTCGGGGTGACGAGCCCCCTGGCCGAGCTGCACAGCGGCCTCGGCGACCGGCACAGGGGCGGGTTCAGCGTGTGCAGGCTGCGCTTCCACGACGGTCTCCAGATCATGTACAAGCCGCGGCCGCTCGCCGTGGACGCGCACTTCCAGCAGTTGGTCCGCTGGTTCAATGACCACGGCGCGAGCCGTCCGCTGCGGACCCTCGAGGCGCTGGACCGCGAGGAGTACGGCTGGGTGGAGTACGTGCGGCCGGAGCCGTGCGCGAGCCGCGAGGCGCTGCGCGATTTCTACCACCGGCAGGGCTTCCTGCTCGCGCTGCTGCACCTGCTGCGGGCCACCGACTTCCACGCGGAGAACCTGATCGCCGCGGGCGACCAGCCGGTGCTGGTGGACCTGGAGTCGCTGCTGGCCCCTGAGCTGCCGCTGCGCGACACGAGGGTGACGGCGGTCGAGCACGCCATGGGCCGGCTCACCCTCGGGTCCGTGCTGGCCGTCGGACTGCTCCCGCAACCGGCCTGGACGGCCGAGGACGGCACGCTGGTCGACGTGTCCGGCATGGGCCACCCCACGAACCTGAACACCCCGATGCCCGTTCCGTTCCTGGTGGACCTGGGCAAGGACACCATGCGCATCGAGCTGGCGCACAAGCCGATGGAGACGCCCGGCCACCGGCCCGTCGCGCCGGACGTCCCGCTCGACCTGAACGAGTTCCGCCAGGACGTGCTCGACGGGTTCACCGAGGCGTACCGGATCTGCGAACGCGAGCGGGAGGCGCTCGCGGGCGTGCTGGAGATGTTCCGAGGCGACCGGGTCAGGGTGATCGTCCGGCCGACCATCCTGTACGAGGCCATCCTGCGCACCGCCTTCCACCCGACGCTGCTGGGCGACGGCTCCGACCGTGACCGGCACTTCGACGCGCTGTGGCGGGAGTCGCCGTACCTGCCCGCGCTCGACCCGTGCATCGCCGCCGAGCGCCGCGACCTCTGGAACAACGACGTGCCGTACTTCGGCGCCATCACCGACGGCGCCGCGCTGCTGGGCAGTGGCGACGAGCCGGTGCCCGGAATCTCGGTGCGGCCCGCGATGGACGCGGTGCTCGAACGCCTGCGCACGCTCGGGCCCGAGGACTACGCCAGGCAGCGCTGGCTGGTGCACGGCACCATCGGCCTGGCCGCCGCGAACGACCACAGCCTCCAGGTCATGCCGTCCTACCGGCTCGAACCGGTCACGGGAGAGCCTGACGCCCTCGTGGCCGCCGCCGCGCGCATCGGCGAACACCTCCACGAGCTCGCGATCACGGCGGAGGGAGGCGCGCAGTGGTTCGGGGTCAACGCCACCACGGACGGCCAGTGGTCGCTCGGGAGGTTGCGGCCCGATCTGTTCCACGGGTTGAGCGGCATCGCCCTGTTCCTGGCGCACCTCGGCGCGCTGAGCGGCGACGACCGGCACACCGGGCTGGCGCGCGCCGCGCTGGAGACCGCTCTGGAGCAGGTCGGGCGTGGCCTGCTGGGCCGGGATCTCGGGATGATCGGGTACGGCGGCTTCGTGTACGCCCTCAGCCACCTCGCCGCCCTGTGGCGGGACGACCGCCTGCTCGGCCGTGCGACGAGCCTGCTCGATCCGCTGAGTGCCGCGATCGAGGCCGACCGCGAGTACGACATCGTCGGGGGCTGCGCGGGCGTGCTCGCCTGTCTGCCCAGCCTGCACGCCCTGACCGGGGATCGGCGCGTGCTGGAGGTCATGGACAAGGCGGCCCGGCACCTGTTGAACAGCCGTACCGGACCGAGCTGGTTCTCCGATTCCCTTCGAGGCCATGCGGACCGCCCCATCTCGGGCTTCTCCCACGGAACGGGCGGCATGGGGTGGGCGCTGGGGCTGGCGGGCGAGCTGCTCGCGGAGGACGCCTACGTACGCGCGGGCGTCGAGGCCATCGGGTACGAGCAGGAGAGCTTCGACGCCGGCACGGGAACCTTTACGGAGCTGCGCGACCATTCCGCGATCGACCTTCCCGCCGACGCGCCGCCCACCACGTTCTGGTGCTACGGCCCGATGGGCATCGGCCTCAGCCGGGTGCTGGCCTCCCGATGGCTGCCCGGGTCACTGGCGCGGGCCGAGGTCGACGCGGCCCTGGCGCTCACCAGGGCGCACGGCTTCGGGCGCAGCCAGTGCCTGTGCCACGGCGACTTCGGCAACCTCGAACTGCTCCTGCAGACGGCGCAGCTCAGGAACGATCCTGAGCTGCGCGCGGAAGCCGCCGGCCTGGCGCACGCCTCCGCCGCGCGGCAGGAGTGGGCGTGCGGCACGGTGAGCGGGGTCCAGGTGCCGGGCCTGATGACCGGACTCGCCGGCATCGGGTACGGCATGCTCCGCGCCGCACGCCCGGACCGCGTTCCCGCCGTGATCGCCCTGGAGCGCCCGAGGTGACTCCTCAGCCCGCCTCGGCGCTGCCGTTGCCGTTGCCGTTGCCGTTTGAGGCGGACACCAGCCCGGCGATGTAGTCGGAGACCGCGGCGACGGTCGGTTGCCGCCACAGCAGGGTCGTCGGCAGCGAGCACCGGAACCGTTTCTCCAGCCGCCGCCGGACCACCACCGTCAGCACCGAGTCCAGCCCCTGCTCGACCAGCGGCCGGTACGGCGACAGGTCGGCAGGAGCCAGCCGCATCTCCTTGGCGATCTGCGCGCCGACCTCTTCGAGCAGGAACGCGCGCAGCTCCGCCGGTCCCAGGTCGGCGATCGACTCGGCGGGCCGCACGCCGGCGGCGCCGTTCTCCGCGCCGTTCTCAGCACCGGCCGGCACGTCGATCACCGGGTAGCGCAGTCCCGACAGCCAGCCGACGACGGCGCCGGCACCGTCGGTCACCCGTACCTGCACCGTGTCGGCGCGCTCGGGGTCGAGCCACACCTCGATGTCCACCGTGCTCGGCGGCTCTCCGAGCGTGACCAGCCGATCGACGTGCGTCACCATGCGCAGCAGCGGGTCGCCGGGGAACGCGCTCGGCGCCACCGACATCGCCGCGTCCAGGACGGGCGCCCACGTGGCGGACGGCCCGCACCGTACCCGGGCGCGCAGCGCGCCGTGGCCGCGCAGCAGCTCCTCGACCTGCCAGTCGAACCCGGTCTCCGGCACGCCGACGGCGGCGAGCCGCTGCCCGACCAGGCCCGGCTCCGCCGGCGTGAGCGGCCGCGCCGGTGGCACGGGCGCCTCCCCCGGCGTCGAGGGCACCGTGGCGGTGGCGATCAGCTGCCAGGCGGCGTCCGGCTCGCCCGCGGCACGGGCGGCCAGCCGCAGCTCGCTCCCCTGCCGCACGACCTGGACCTCGCGGCGGTCGGCGGTCAGCAGCGGCGCCGACATCATCACCTCGCCGAGCAGCTGACCTCCGGCGGCGGCGAAGAAGGTCGCCGCGAGCACCGCGGCCGGTACGATCTCCACGCCCTCGATGGCGTGGCTGCCGGGATAGGGCCGCGTCTGGTCGTCCACGCCGGTCCGCCAGAGCCGTACGTCGGTGCCCGCGAGATCGACGCCGTCGCCGAGCAGCGTGTGCGTGTCCGGATCGTGGCCGCGGCCGGCGGTGTCCGGGGCCGACGGCGTACGCCAGTGCCTGCGGTGCTGCCAGGGGTAGGAGGGGAGCACGACCGGACCGCCGGCCGGCTGCAGCCGCTGCCAGTCCACCTCGAGGCCGGCGCAGTGCGCCGCGGCCACACCGGCCGGCAGGGTGACGCTCGGGGGACGGTTGCGCCGCAGCGACGCGCCGACGAAGACCTCCTCGTGCCCGCCCGCGCCCAGCGTCTCCAGCACCGAATGGGTGACCACCGGGTGCGGGGAGATCTCGACGAACGCGCGGTATCCGTCCTCCGCGGCCGCCGCGACGGCGTCGGCCAGGCGCACCGGCCGGCGCAGGTTGGCCGCCCAGTACGTGCCGGCGAAGCCGTGTTCCGCCCGCGGATCGTCCAGCGCCGTCGAGTAGACGCGGATGCCGGGGGCGCCGGGCGTGAGGTCGGCTGCGGCGGCGGTCAGGTCGGCCAGCAGCGGATCCATCTGCGGCCCGTGGAAGGCCACGTCCGAGGCGACCCGGCGGGCCGGGATCCCCTCCTCGAGCCAGCCGGCCAGCACCTCGGCGACGGCGTCCGGATCGCCGGAGACGACCGTCGAGCCGGGTGACGACGCGATCGCGGCGACCACGTCCGTACGGTCTCCCAGCAGCCGCGCCGCCTCATCGAACGGCAGCTGCACCATGGCCATCGCGCCGCGACCGGCGACCCGCCGCAGCAGCCTGGACCGCCGGCAGATCAACCGGGCCCCGTCGAGGCGGCTCAGCGCTCCGGCCGTCACGGCGGCGGCGATCTCGCCGACCGAGTGGCCGATGACCGCGTGCGGGCGCACCCCGTACGCACGCCACAGCTCGACGAGGCCGAGCTGCATCGCGAAGATCATGGTCTGGATCCGGTCCACGTCGATCAGCTCGTCCTCGGTGAGCGCCTTCCGCGGCGAGAAGCCGATCTCGACGGAGAACACCGGCTCCAGCTCGTCGATCACCGCGGCGAACGCCGGCTCGGTCTCCAGCAGTTCCCGGCCCATGCCGGCCCACTGCGAGCCGTGTCCGGAGAACACGAACACCGGGCCGGGGCCGGGGTCGATGAGCACCCGTCCGGTGGTCACGGCGTCGTGCGGGGTGCCGGCCGACAGGGCGCGCAGCCGCACGGCCAGCGCGGCCGGATTGTGTGCCGCCACCACCGCCCGGTGCGGCAGGTGGGCCCGGCGCAGGGCGAGCGTGTGCCCGACGTCGGCCGCCGGCAGGCTACCGGCGACGTCGGCGAGGTTGCCGGCGGCCTGCCGCAGCGCCGCCCGCGACGCGGCGGACACCGGGAACAGCCGGCCCGCGGCCCCCTCGGCGGAAAGTCCCGCGATCCCTTCAGCGGATGGCTCTGCGGCCCCTTCGGCGAATGGCCCGGCGGTCCTTTCTGCGGACGGCCGGGCCGGCGGCGCCTCTTCGAGGACGACGTGGGCGACGGTGCCGCCGTAGCCGAAGGCGGAGACCGCGGCCCGGCGCGGATGCGCGGAGCCGGGCCACGGCGTCGGCGCGCCGACCACCCGCAGCCCGGCGGCCTCCCAGTCGACGGCCGGCGTGGGGGTGTCGAGCCGGCTCGGCGGGATCTCGCCGCGTTCGAGCGCCAAAACGGCCTTGACCAGGCCGGCGATGCCGGCGGCACCCTCGAGGTGACCGATGTTGGACTTGGCCGAGCCGATCAGGCACGGCTGCTCCGGCGGCCGGCCCGCCCCGTACACGGCGCCCAGCGCGCCCGCTTCGAGCGGGTCGCCGACCGCGGTGCCGGTGCCGTGCGCCTCGACGTAGCCGACCGTGCCCGGCTCGACGCCCGCCTGCCGCAGCGCGCGGCGCATGACGTGCTCCTGCGCCTGGCCGCACGGCGCCATGATGCCCGCGGTGCGACCGTCCTGGTTGACCGCGCTGCCGCGGATGGTCGCGAGGATCCGGTCCCCGTCGCGTACGGCGTCGGCGAGCCGCTTGAGCACCACGACCACCGAGCCCTCGCCCCGCCCGTAACCGTCGGCCGCGGCGTCGAACGACTTGCTGCGCCCGTCCGGTGCCAGGGTGCCCGCGGCGTCCAGGGTGAGCGTCTCGCCCGGGGACAGGATGAGGTTGACCCCGCCGGCCAGCGCCACGTCGGTCTCGCCGGCCCGCAGGGCCTGCACGGCCAGGTGGACGGCCACCAGCGACGCCGAGCAGGCCGTGTCCACCGCCAGGCTCGGGCCGCGCAGGTCGAGCGCGTACGACACGCGGTTGGCGACCGCGCAGCCGGCGGCGCCGATCCCGGTCCACGCCTCGATGTCGGGCAGGTCCTCCAGCAGCCGATGCCCGTAGTCGCCGGTGCAGACGCCCACGTACACGCCGGCGTCCGTGCCGGCCAGCGCGTCCGGGGACACCCCGGCGTGCTCCAGCGCCTCCCACGCGGTCTCCATCACGAGCCGCTGTTGCGGGTCCATCAGCTCCGCCTCGCGCGGCGAGAGCCCGAAGAATTCCGCGTCGAAGTCGGCCACCCCGTCCAGGAAGCTGCCGTGCGCGAGGGTACGGCGTACCGCCGCCGCGTACGACGGGCCGCGGTCGGCGTAGTCGCGCCAGCGGTCGGCGGGCGCCGGTCCGCTGGCGTCCCGTCCCTCGCACAGCAGGTTCCAGTACTCCTCCGCCGAGCCGACGCCGCCGGGCAGGCGGCAGCCGATCCCGATCAGCGCGATCATCTCGACCGGTCGATCCATCACACGTCACTCCGCATCCGCGCCCACACGGGCGACTCGAGAATCTCCACGACGGCGGCCGAGATCGTCACGCCCGGTCCGAAGCCGAACATCAGCAGGTGGTCGCCGGGCTGGAGGGCATGGTCGCGGACCAGGTGCTCCAGCGCGAGGATCTGGTCGCTGGCCCCGCAGTGGCCGATCGTCCGGCCGAAGTCCCAGGCCGACCGGGACGCCGGGATGCCCAGCCGGTGCTCGCAGATCTGGTCGGCGATCTCCTGGGAGGTGTTCATGCACGCCACCCGGGTCACGTCATCCGGCTTGATCCCGGCCTCCGACAGGGCCCGGTCGATCACTTCGGCCATCCGCTCGTCCAGCGTCACGAGCACCCCGGTGCCGTCGCCCTCGACGACCGCGCGCCGCCGGAACACGTCGTTGTGCGCCCCGAAGTCCACCGTGCGGCCCTCGGTGACGCCGGGCGGGAACAGCGGCTCGGCGCAGCGGTGCATCTCCTCGGCCTCCGACACCGACATCGTGCACACCGACGCCAGCCGGGCGAACCCCGGCTCGGTGTCGAGCACGAGGGCGCTGCCCGCGTCACCGGCGACGGCCGCGGGCAGCATCCGCCACCGGTCGACGAGCGGGGTGCCGTAGTTGTCGGCGGCGACCAGCAGCGCCGCCTGGCGGCCGGGCGCCGCGCGCAGGTAGCTCGCGGCCAGCTCCAGGGCCGCGAACATGCCGTTGCAGCCCTGCTTGAGCTGGGTGGACAGGACGCCGTCGCCGACCAGATGGCGTTGCACGTACGCCTGGGGCGGCCAGCCCTCCGGGCCCTGATGCCAGGTCGAGACGTACAGCAGGAGGTCCAGCTCGGTGGGGGAACGCCCGCTGCGGGCCACCGCGCTCCGCGCCGCCCGTAACGCCATCTCCGGTGGCGGGACGTCACCGGCCACCGCGACCGCGGCGAGCCGGTGCAGCTCGACCTCCTCGGCCGAATACCACCCCGCCGCCACGGCCTGCTCCACGCTCACCGTGGCAGGGAGGTACGACCCGACCCCGCTGATGTACATGTCCGCCGTCTCCATGCCGCCTCCCGGGCTCGTCGAACTCGATCCTCGATGCGGGCGCCTGCTCAGCCGGGCCCGCCGGGGGCGTACTCCTGGGGGACGTCGAGGATCCGCAGGACGGCGCAGGCCATGGTGGTGCCAGCGCCCAGCCCGACGAGCAGCATGTAGTCGCCGCGGGCCAGCGCCCCGGCGGCCATCAGATGGTCGAGGGCGACGAACTGGTCGCTGACCCCGAGGTGCCCGACGCTCGCGCCGTAGTCCCAGGTGGTGTCGGCCAAGGTCAGCCCGAACCAGTTCACCCCCCGGTGCTCCAGGTCGTCCCAGCGCCCGTGCGGGAAGGCCACGCGCGCCACCTCGTCGAGGGTGATCCCCGCCTCCTTGAGCGTGCGGTCGACCAGCCCCATCAGCGTCGTCTGGATCGCCAGCATGACGTCGGCGCCGTCGCGGGCGAAAAGGCGCTTGCGGAACTCGCGGTTGCGGGCGGCGAAGTCGAGCGGCCGGCCCACGGTCGCGTCCGGCGGGAACATCGGCACGCCGCCGTCGTTGACCGACTCGGCCTCCGGGAGCACGACCACGTTGACCGAGCGCAGCTCCGCGAAGCCCGTGTCCGTGGTGAGCAGCAGCGCGCACCCGGCGTCGCCCATCACGTTGCCCTCGATCATGCGCCACCGGTCGACGAGCGGGGTGCCGTGGTTGTCGGCGCCGACCAGCAGCGCGCTGCCGCCCGGCCGCAGGTATCCGGCGGCGAGCTGCAGGGCGCTGAACAGCCCGCAGCATCCGTGCCGCAGCTCGACGGACAGGACGTCGCCGCCGATGAGGTGCTGCTGCAGGTAGTACTGCGGCTGCCAGCCCTCCGGTCCCTGGTGCCAGACGTCGGCGTACAGCATGAGATCCAGGTCGCGGGGTGACATCCCGCCGGAGCGCTCAAAAGCGTGGCGGGCCGCGCGGAGCGCGAGCTCCGGAGCCGGTACGTCGCCGGCCACCGCGGCGCCGCCGAGGCGGAAGTACTCCATCTCGTCGGCCGGGTAGCGGCCTTCGGCGACGGCCGTCTCGACGCTGACCACCGGCGGCAGATGGACGCCGATACTGCGCAGGAAAATGTCGGGTGTTCGCATGCGTCCTCCTTCAGCGGTGCGAAAGGCCGTCGGGCCTCACTGGGGGCCCGCCGTCGCGGCGGGGTTCTCCGCCCCGTCGCGGAGCAGCAGCATCGGATCGCTCAGCTCGTACAGCCCGCACATTGGAGGGCAGGCCTCGTAGCCGAGGAGCCGCTGGATGTCCTCGGGGTAGCCGCGGACCGTGTCCAGCGGCAAGGACAGGTAATGGTTCTCCTCCTGGCGGAGGTTGCCGAGGTCGTAGGCGTACGACAGGCCGGTGCGCGGCGCGTCGGAGGCGTTGACGCCGGCGCCGTGGTAGGTGCTGCCGAGCCACAGCAGCGCGGCGCCGGGCCGCATCTCGGCGGGGACCGCCTCGTCGTCGCAGGGCGCCCGCTCGTCGTCCCACCGATGGCTGCCCGGGATCACGCGGGTGGCGCCGTTGCGCGCGGTGAACTCGCTCGCGGCGACCATGACCTGCACCCGGCTCTCCGGACCCGGGTGGGTACGGAGGTGGGCCGTGTCGTCCCGGTGCAGCCCCTGGAGCGGCACGCCGGGCCTGATCTGGATCGCCCGCGATATGCCGAGCTGGATCGTCGGGACCAGCTCCACGCGCTGCTCGCCGAGCCAGGCCTTCACCGGGCGCTGCAGGAAGTGCCGCGCACAGCCGAGGAGGTGCGGCTGGCGCATGATCGCGATCGAGTGCCCGCTCCGGCGTATCAGACCCGGCAGGATCCGGGTCTTCTCGCCGACCAGGCGGCCGTCGCCGTCCGCCTGGCGTTCCAGGTCCGGGCCCAGGTCGTGCCACAGACCGCGGAGCGTGCCGGCGTCGACGAAGTCCTCGATGATCACCGCTCCGTCCCGCTCGACGACGTCGATCGCCTCGGCGAGCGGCGCCGACCCGGGCAGCGTGGTCAGCTTGGGGTCACTCATCGCGAAGCCTCCTGTCCGGGTGGCCGAACCATCGGGTGAGGGCGCCTCGCAGCGACGCCGGGTCACCGGGCGTGCTCCAGGCGACGAAGCCGTCCGGGCGGATCAGCAGGGCGTCCGCCGGGGCCTCGGCGCATTCGGCCGTGACCATGTCGATCCGGTCGGCCCAGGGTTCGGCGAGTGCCCGCGGCTCGGGGCCGGCGCCGAGGTCGAGCAGCAGCGGCCGCCCGGTGCGTTGCAGCTCCGCGAGCCGTACGGGGCCGTCGGCGCACCGTAGGCGCAGATCCGGGCTGTAGCGCCCGACCAGCGGACCGGTCAGCGACGGGTCTCCCATGTCGTAGCTGATGTGCAGGTCGTCGACCAGGGAGGTGAGCTGCCGGTTCGCCTCGTCGCGGAGCAGCAGCTCCGTGAGCAGCCGGCGCAACGCGTCGACGTACGGGCCCGGGCGCATCAGCGCGATCGAGGCACGCTGGATCTCCAGCGTCTGCTCGCCGATCGGGTGCCGCTCGGAGTGGTAGGTGTCGAGCAGGTCCTCATGGCACCAGCCGCGCGCGACCGCGGCGAGCTTCCAGCCGAGGTTGAGGGCGTCTCCCAGCCCGAGCCGCAGTCCCGGGCCGCTCCAGTGCGAGTGGACGTGTGCCGCGTCGCCGACGAGCAGCACCCGCCCGCTGCGGTACGTCTCGGCCTGCCGCGCGTTGTCGGTGAACCGGGTGATCTTCTTGACCTCGGTGACCGTCACCTTGGTGCCGCTGAGCCGGCGCAGCGACTCCTGGAACTCCTCGAGCGTGATGGGGGCGTCCCGGTTCGCCGGCGGGCCGTCGAACTCCAGCGTGATGAACCGGGGCGGTCCCTCCTCGTACACGAGGAGCCCGCCGTCCTTGCGGAACCAGCCGGGGAGATGGAATTCGGGGTCGTCGATCTCGGCGAAGGCACGGTATCCGGCCGTGACGCCGTCCGTGCCAGGGAAGGCGATGCCCGACAGCTTCCTGACCACGCTCCGGCCGCCGTCGCAGCCGGCGAGCCATTCCGCATCCATCCGGTACGGCCCGTCCGGGCCTTCGACGTCGAGACACACCCGGTCGTCGTCCTGGACGAAACCGGTGACCGTGTGGCCGCGCCGTACCTCGACGCCCAGGTCCGCCGCGCGCCGCGCCAGGTCCTCCTCCAGAAGTTGCTGGGGCACCAGCAGGTCGGGGGACTCCGGGCGGAGCAGGAACATGGTGGCGAAATGCCGCGCGCCGGGGAACGCCTTGGGGAGCAGGCTGTCCGGCCGCCGCTCCCCCTCGGCGATGCGATCCTGCTGCTCGGACGTCAGCGGCGCGGCAGGCGCCTCGGTCACCCCGATCATGAGACCGCGACGGTCCATGATGTCGATGGCCCGTCCGGTGATGCCCTCGGCCTTCGGGCGCCATTCGATCGCGGGCAGCCGTTCGAGCACCACCACCGGAACGCCGTGGAGGGCCACCTCACAAGCGAGCATGAGCCCCACCGGTCCCGCACCGACAACTGCGACCTGCGCATCCAGATACGCCATTGACACCTCTGCTGGAGGAGAGAAAGAGACTGCTGAAAAAGCTGCCGGGTCGCCACTACAGACCGGCGATACTCACGGCGGTTCGCAACGTGAGTGTTGACAGATGTGCCTCCGGGCGGTCAGCGCCGATGCTAATCGGATGATCCATAAATGACTAGTGGTGTCATTTTTCGGACTCACCATGCATAATCATCAGCGCCGATGATCAACGGCGTGCCGGGCACGCAGGTGGGAGGTTGCCGGATGAGCGATGGTCGGAAGGCCCAGCCGTTGGAGACCGACCGGCCCAATCCCTTCGACCCGCCCGTCGAGCTGCGGAAGCGAGCCCCGCTCAGCCGGCTCGCCTATCCCGACGGGCACGTGGGCTGGGTGGCGACCGGGTACGCCGTCACCCGCGCCATCCTGGCGGACCCACGCTTCAGCACCCGGCGCGAGCTGCTGCACCAGCCGGTCGGCCGCGAGCGCGCGCAGCAGCGGCCGACGCCGGCCGAGCCGGGGATCTTCCCCCACATGGACCCTCCCGAACACACCCGGTACCGCCGCCTGCTGAGCCGCCATTTCGGCCCTCGCCGCGTCGCCGAGCTGACGCCCGCGATCCGGCGGTACACCGCGCAGGCGCTCGACGCCATGGCGGACGCCGGGCCGCCCGCCGACCTCGTCGCGTCGTTCGCCGTCCCGGTTCCGGCGCTGGTCATCTGCGAGCTGCTCGGCGTCCCCGCGCGGGACCGGCACATGATCCAGGCGGCCACCGGAGTGATGAACGACCTGGACTCCACACCGGGCCAGACCGCCGAGGCCGTGATGTCGATCACGGAGACGGTACGCGGCCTCCTCAAACGCCTGCGCGCCGGATCAGGCCCTCCGGACGACGGACTGCTGGCGCACGCCGTGGCGACCGGCGGCCTGAGCGACGACGAACTCACCAACCTCGGGATGGTCCTGCTGGCCACCGGCCATCTGCCCACGTCGAGCATGCTCGCGCTCGCGACCTTCGTGCTGCTGGCCGACCCGGCCCGGCGAGCCCGCCCGGCCGCGGACCCGGAGCTCGCCGAACCGGCGGTCGAGGAGCTCCTGCGGTACCTGTCGATCCTCCAGTTCGACGTACGGCGCACCGCGCTGGCCGACGTCGAGCTCGGCGGCCAGGTCATCGCGGCCGGCGAGACCGTGGTGCTGGCACTGCCGGTCGCGAACCGGGACCCGGAGCGGTTCCCCGACCCGGACACCCTGGACCTGGCCCGCTCCGCGACCGGGCACCTGGCCTTCGGGCACGGCATCCACCAGTGTCTCGGCCAGCATCTCGCCCGGGCCGAGCTCCGCATCGCGCTGACCGCGCTCTTCGAGCGCTTTCCCGACCTGCGCCTGGCCGTTCCGGCGGCCGAGGTGCCGACCCGCGACCGCATGGCGGTGTACGGGGTGGACCGCCTGCCGGTCACCTGGGGCCCTGCCCCGGCGGACCGTTCGAGCGAAGGGTGACTTCGGATCATGCGTTACAGGACCTTGGGCGATTCCGGCCTGCGGGTGTCGGTGGTCGGTCTGGGCTGCAACAACATCGGCTCGCGGATCGACGTGGCCCGTACCAGGGAGGTGGCGGACGCGGCGATCGAGGAGGGCGTGACGCTCTTCGACACCGCCGAGGCGTACGGCGCGGTGCACGGCGCCTCCGAGGAGATCCTCGGCGAGGTGCTGGCCGGCCGGCGGGACCAGGTGGTGCTGGCCACCAAGTTCGGCAGACCTGGCGACCAGAGTGCGGCGTCCGGAACGCTGGGCGGCCGGTCGTACATCCGGCGCGCGGTGGAGGGGTCGCTGCGCCGCCTGCGTACCGACTACATCGACCTCTACCAGTACCACTTCCCCGACGGCGTCACCCCGATCGAGGAGACGCTGGAGGCCCTGACCGAGCTGGTGCGGGAGGGCAAGGTGCGCTACGTCGGCAGCTCCAACTTCGCCGGCTGGCAGATCGCCGAGGCCGCGCACGTGGCCCGCGCGAGGGGATGCGCACCGTTCGTGTCGGCGCAGAACCACTGGTCGTTGCTGGAGCGCGGCGCCGAACGCGAAGTGGTGCCGGCGGCCCTGCACTACGGGGTCGGCGTGCTGCCGTACTTCCCGCTGGCCCACGGGCTGTTGACGGGGAAGGTGCGGCGCGGGCACGAGCCGCCGGCCGGGAGCCGGCTCGCCGAGCGCCCCCACCTCGTCACGCCGGACAAGCTGGACCGGGTGGAGGCGCTGACGTCCTGGGCCGACAAGCACGACCGGTCCCTCCTGGACGTGGCCATCGGCGCGCTGGCCGCGCTGCCCGGCTGCGGCTCGGTGATCGCCGGCGCGACCGCCCCGGAGCAGGTCCGGGCCAACGCGGCCGCCGGCGACTGGGAACCGACCACCGAGGAACTCGCCGAGATCACCGGGCTGATGCCGCTCCTCGCGGCGGTTTGACGGCGCGAGCCTCGTACGTCAAGGCGTCGTGCGCCCCAGGCTCGCGATCTCCTCGCCCGACCCGCCGCCCACGGCCACCCGCCCCGCCGCGACGAGCCCGTCCAGCACCCGCGAGAACTCGAACAGCTGCAGCCCTGACAGCGCCTGAAGCTTGCGCAGCTCGGACGTGCCGTTGGCGCGGAGCACGTCCAGCAGCACCTGCTCGGCGGGCGGCGCCTGCTCGAAGGCGGGCCGCAACGACTCCACCAGCTCCCGCAGGACCTTCTCACCGATCAGCGCCTGCAACGACAGACCCAGCACGTACGACTTGACCTGCTCGGGAAGGGTGGCCTCCCGTCCCGAGCGCAGGGACGCGATCCGATCCTCGACCACCTTGACCTCGGCGGGCGTGAAGTTCTGCAGCGCCGCCACCGCGTAATGGAACAGCGCGTCCGCGCCCCGCTCGAACGGGAACCCGCCCATGATCTCGCCGACTCCCTTGGACCGGATCCTGGCCCGCCCCCGATCCACCGCCCGGTCGGCGGCCGACAGGATCACCGTGAGCACCGCGCTCGGCCCGACCCCGATCACCTGGTTGCCCGCCGTGACGTTGAACAGCGAACTGCGGAACAGCGCCCCCGACCCGAACCCCGCCGCCAGCACCTGCGTGAACGTGACGCTCTCCCCCGTCGCGCCGAAGGTCCAGCCGAACTGCGTGACCGTCCACAACGCCGCCGCCGCGCCGCCCGCGTTGACGGCGACGTAGAAGGCCGCCGGCACCGACCACAGCGCCCCGGCGGGGTTGTCGCGATACCGCGACACCAGCTCGGCCAGCGCGACGAGCGCGCCGATGAGGACGACCGCGAGAAAGGGCGCCCACATGGCTCACACCTCGCGATACAGGTGGACGACCTCGTCGCCGGGAGGTCCCTTGACCGTCACCAACCCTTCTTCCGTCAGCTCCGCCAGCACCGCCGTGAACTGCAGGAACGACAGCCCAGCCCGGTCCTGCAGGTCCGCGATGCGCATCTGGCCGCCGGCGTCGACCAGCGCCCGGACGGTCTCGTGGGTTCGGGGCGAGCCGAGGGCACGGCGGAACGCGGAGCCCCCGCCGTCCTCACCCGTGGCCCTCGACAGGTCGTGCACCGAGCTGTCGCCCCGGCGTGGAGGCGGAGGGACGTTCGACGGTCCCGGAAGGCGCTCAGACGACATGGGAACCCTTCTGTCAGCCTGCGCTCACCTTGCGACAGCCGGTAGCCGGTGTCAATGTCGACCGGCATGTCGGCTCGACCACCCCTTGCCGTTCCTGCGGTCGGCCGGCTCGGCGCCGAGGTCAGGCCGGAGACGGCCGCGTCCTGGCCGCGCGCACGACGGCCGTCCCGGCCCGGAGCGCGGCGACGGGGTCGGCCGCCTCGTCCAGCTCGATGAGCACGATGCCGGCGCCGGGTGTGCGGGACATCGCCTCGGCCCACCCTCGCCAGTCCACGATGCCCGTTCCCAGCTCGGTCATATAGGGCTGCTGCTGGGCGAAGACGGTCTCGTCGATGGTGAGCTCGACGTCGATGGGCTTGACCGCGTCCTTCCAGTGCGCCAGCGCGATGCGCTGGGCGTGGCGGCGCGCGACGGCGACGGGGTCGCCGCCCCCGAGCGCGATGTGGCAGGAGTCGGGGCAGAGCCACACGTAGCGGGGATCGGTCAACGCCATGAACAGGTCGATGTCCCTCTCGTACCAGAGGGTGCTGTTGGACTCGGTGTGGAAGGCGAGCTTCACACCGTGCCGGGCGACGGCCTCGCCGGCCACGTGGGCGATGTCGGCCATCCGGGTCATGTACGCGGCGTCGACGAAGAAGGGCGGGCGCGTCCCGAACGTCTGGCGCATGGGCAGCCCGGCGACGAGGAGTTCCGCGCCCACGTCGGCGAGGAAGGCGGCGTGCCGTTCGGCGTCGGCGACGATCGCGGGCAGGTTGTCGCCGTCCCGCCAGTCGGGTGCTTCGCTCGCGGCCATGAAGGCGCTCACGACGGACAGGCCGCGAGCCTGGAGTTCGCGGCGGAACGACGGCGCGTCGCCGAAGGCCCGCAGGGCCGAGTCGATGTCGCCGGGCGCGAAGGTCAGCTCGATGCCGCTGACACCGGCCTCGGCCAGCGCGTCCAGCACCCGCTCCCAGAACCGGTCGGGGTTCTTGAGCGCCCATTCGCGAAAGTCGCCGGCGGAGTCGAGCCCCCAGAACCCCGGGTGGTAGAAGGTGATGATGTCGGTGGCGAAGCGGGGTTCGGTGGTGTTCCCCAGCGTCATTCGGTGCCTCCGCGGGCGTTGTAGACGGTGACGCCGCCGGTGTCGACGGCCTTGCGGTAGTCGCGGAACACGGCGAGCGCCTCGTCCCGGAGCACGTCCCGGGTGACCCGGATGCCGCGTGCCTCGAACTGCTCGGCCCAGTCCGCGCCGAGCGGGCCCTCGTCGAACGTGGTGATCTCCTCCAGTTCGGGGCCCTCGCCGGCGACCACGAGGCCGCGGATCCCGGACCACATGGCCGCGCCGTAACACTGGATGCACGGACGCCAGTTCACGACCAGCTCGTGTGCGGGTGACCCGTCGCCGCCGAGGTCCCAGCCGCCGACGGCCCGCTGGGCGAGTCCGAGCGCGACGACCTCGGCGTGCGCGCTGGAGACGCCGGAGGCGAGCACGACGTTCACGCCGACCGAGACGATCCGGCCGGACTCCGGCTCGGCGACGATCGCGGCGAACGGGCCGCCGTTGCCCTCGCGCCAGTTGCGGTCGGCGAGGCGGTGCACGAGGCGCATCCGGTCGTCGCGGCCGGGGACGAAGGCGGGCACGGCGGCCAGTTCGTCGTCGATCCACGCGGGCAGCGCGACGCGGTATTCCTTGGCGACGTCGATCACGATCGTGCTTCCTCTCGGTGTGCGGCCCGTGCCGCGTGTCGTCCTGCGACGGCGCGAGCGGCCCGCACCGCGGTAACCGCGCCGGTCAGGGTGACATTGGCGGCCATCGCGGTGGGGATCACACCGTTGCCCGCAACGTACAGGTTGTCGAAGCCCCACACCCGGCCATCCGGGTCGCACACGCTCGTGCCGTCGTCGGCCAGACCGGCGCGGACCGTGCCGGTCTGGTGCAGCGACGAGCCGGGCGGCAGCAGCGCGCGCTCGGTCGCGGGATCGAACGAGCCGAACTCCTCGGCGATCGACCGGACCTCGTCGAGCGCGCGGCCGATCAGCGCGCGGTCGGCGTCGGAGTAGCCGAACTCGACGGTGATCCGCGGCATTCCGGCGAGGTCGGTCCGGGTTTCCGAGAACACGAGCCGGTTCTCGGGGCGGGACTCGACGGGGGCGTACAGTCCCAGGCCCACGGAGTACGCGAGGGCGTCGCCGCCTTCGTCCACGTACGTGCGGTTCATGATCTGTCCGTGGAACGGCTGTGCCGCTCCGTTCTGGGGCAGCCAGAGCGAGTCCGTGCTGAACTCGCCGGGGCGCGGCAGGGGCAGGTCGCCGCGGCCGAGGCCGTACCGGTCGAGGTCGAGGAGCACCCGGGCGGTGATGAACGCGTGCTCGTTGAGGTAGCGGCCCAGCGCCGCGGGCCGGATGCCCGAGGCGAACAACAGCTGCGGAGTGCGCAGCGCGTCGGCGCACACCACCACGGTGCCCGCCAGGAGCTCCCACTCGGCTCCGTCGGCGACGCGGCGCAGCCGGGCCCCGGCGACCCGCCCGCCGGAGACGAGGAGCGTCGTGGCCAGCGTGCCGGTCGTCAGGGTGAATCCCGGGTCCCCGCCCGCCGCGATCGCGGGGAAGATCGTCCCCGGGGCCGTGCGTGGCATGGGACCCGACGCCGTCGCGGTGACGGCCATGGGCATCGGCTGCGGTCGCCGGTCGCCCGGTCCGACGCCGTCGAAGCGCCGGCGCAGGACGTCGAGCACCGTCCGGCCGACCTCGGTCGGGCCGATCGCGGACGGCGTGACGGCGAGCGCCCGGCGGGCGGTGTCCAGGTCCGCCGCCCAGCGGTCCGGATCGCCGAAGTCGAACACCTCGGCTCCGGCGGGCCAGGGCGTCGCGGCGGTCCAGTGCACGCCCATGCCGCCCGCGTTCCACGCGAGCGCGGTCGCCGGCATCGCCTCGGCGTCCTCGCCGAAGGCGAGCGCGTGGAACATGCCGGGCGTCAGGTCGGTGAGGCCGCCCGCGGCCTCGCGCACCACCTCGGCGCCCGTGTACATGCCCTGGATGCCGGTGGCGACCCGGTCGTTGTAGCGCGACCAGAGGACCGGGTCGTCGAGGTCGTGCAGGTGCAGGCCGGGGGTCTCCCCGATCGCGGTGCCGCCGTCGACCATCGTGATGTCCAGCGCGGGATCGGCCTCGCGCAGCAGCCGGGCCACGACGGATCCCATGATGCCGCTGCCCACGATGAGGACATCGGTGCAGGGGGTGTCGGTCACAGTGAGACTCCAAGCTCGTGCCGGATCATTGACTCGGGGTGAGTGGGCCGAACAGTTCGGTGTCCATCCGGTCGAGGGCCAGCTTGACCGCGCCGACGAGCGGCGCGTCGCGGCCCAGGCCGGTGGCGCGCAACTCGACCGCGGGGGCGCGGGCGTCGCGCATCGCCGCGCGCACCCGGGGCAGCAGCACGTCGGCCGCGTCCTCCAGGCCACCGCCGAGCACGATGAGCGACGGTGCGATGGTCCACGACAGGGTGGTGAGGATCGAGGCGATGTTCTCCACGAATTCGTCGACCTCCGCCAGCGCGGTCGCGTCACCGGCCCGGGCGGCGTCGAAGCGGCCGAGCGCGACGCTCCGTTCGGCCGGTTCCGGTGAGGTCAGCCAGGCCACCGGGCGGTTCTCGATGGAGCCGGTCGGTATCGACCGCGCTTCGACGATCTCACCCGCGGCGCCGTCCAGACCGCGGTGCACGGCTCCGCGGATGAGGATGCCGAGGCCCGTCCGGTTCCCGAGGATCGCCCATACGACGTTGTCGTGGTCGTTGGCGACGCCCCGCCAGCGCTCCGCGAGCGCGCCGAGGTTGGTGTCGTTGTCCGCGAACCAGGGGATCCGGATGCGTTGCCTGAGCTGTTCGGGCAGGTGCACGCCTTCCCAGCGGGTCGTGTGGACCAGACGCCGGACGACCCCGTCGTCGTCGATCGCGCCGCCGCTGGCCACCGCGCCGGCGCGCAGCCGGTCCGCCGACCCGCCCGCGTCGTCGAGCGCCGCCAGCACCAGCGCCGCCGTGTCGTCGAGGGTGGCCTGCGGATCCTGGTAGGAGCGCAGCAGCCGGTGCGCCCGGCCGACGATGCGGCCGCGCACGTCGGCGATGACCGCGGACACGTCGGAGGTGGTGACGCAGACGGCCGCCAGCAGCGCGTGTTCGGCCCGCAGCTCGTAGCGGCGGGCGGGGCGCCCGGCGTAGCCGCTGGTCGGCACGCGGTCCAGCTCGGTCACCCAGCCCGCCTCGACGAGCGAGTCCAGGATGAGCTCGATGGTACGGCGGGACAGCCCGGTCTGCTCGGCGAGCTCGGCCAGCGTGATCGGCCCGGCCGACACGGCCAGTGCCCGGAGGGTGACCGAGGTGTTGACGCGACGGACGGCGCTCTGGTTCATCCCGGGCATCAGCACTCCTCCACCGCCCGTACGACGGGGTCGTACACGCCGGTGGTGTCGGCCGCGAGGGCCGCTCCGGGCCGGCCGTATTCGCGCGCCGGATCGCCGGGCCCGCCGGTCGCCCGCGCCCAGGCCGGCTCCCGGCCGCGCACGAACCCGGCCAGATCGGCGTGCATCAGCGTGGCCAGGTCGGCGGGTGGGTTCGGTCCGAGGGCCTGGACGACGCCGGGCGCGTCGAGCACGTCGAAGAAGAACGGCAGGTCGGCGCAGTGCGCGGCACCGCCGAGCACGGGAGACGGCCATTCGAAGGAGTACAGCCAGGTCCCGGCGGCGGCCTGGCGGCGGGCGGCCGCCGTGCGCGCGCAGGCGGAGCGGAACAGGGCGTCCGTCAAGCGGGTGCCCGCCGCGCGGGCGGCGGCTCTCGCCTCCTGCTCGATGGCGCCGTCGAACTCGTCGGCCGTCGCGCCGAGCAGCACGGGCACGTCGTGCCCGTGGACGGCGAGCCCGTCGGCGATGGGCACCGGCAGGAGGTCGTCGCCGACGCACGGCCCGAGCACGAGCCCGCCGCCGCCTTCGTCCCGCAGGTCGATGACCGCCTGCTGGATCTGCTCCACCGTGCGGCTGCCGAATCCGGTGGCCGTCGGCGGCACGCCGAGCCTGCGCCCGAGCCGTTCGAGGAGGTCGCGGGCGGCGTCCGCGCCTCCACCGAAGAGGCCGCCGGACAGGCTGACCGCGCGGTGGAAGCGGCCTCTTCCCGCGGGTGAGGAGAGCAGCGCGAGCACCGCCGCGCCCCCGGCCGACTGGCCGGCGATGGTGACCCGGTCGGGATCGCCGCCGAAAGCGGCGATGTTCTCCCGCACCCAGTCCAGGGCGAGCAGCAGGTCGAGCAGCGCCAGGTTCGGCCGAACGCCGTCCAGCGGGGCGAATCCGTCGACGCCCAGCCGGTAGCCGACGGTGACGCAGACGACGCCGTCGCGGGCGAAGGCGCGGCCGTCGTACCACGGGCTGGCCTGGCTCCCGGCCAGGAAACCGCCGCCGTGGATCCACACCATGACGGGGAGGGGCCCGCGGTCGTCGTCTGGGGCCGGGGTGACGATGCCGAGGTTCAGCACGTCGTCGCCCGGGATCGACGGCTCCGGGATGGTCGTCGTGGCGAACAGCGGCACGCGCTGCGAGGTGGCGCCGTGCCGGGACGCGTCGAACGGCTCCGGGAACCGGCCACGCGGGACCGGCGGGGCGAACCGCCGCACTCCGGTGGGTGCTTCGGCGTAGGGGATGCCGAGGAAGCGCCTTACCTGGCCGGCGCGGCGGCCGATGATCGTGCCCGCGGGAGCATGAACGGTGACCGGCTCGCCGGGCGCGTCGTATGAGTCCATCCGATCATCCAACACGGCTCACCGCATCCCCGTTCCGGCGACGCCCTGAACGAAGTAGCGCTGCAGGAACAGGAAGAGCACCAGCACGGGCAGCATCACGACGATCGCACCCGCGAGGAGCAGCCCGTAGTCGGTGACGTGCGACGCGGCCTGGCTGGTGGCGGCGAGGCCGACCGGGAGCGTGTAGCTGGACATGCTCTGAGCGACGATGAGCGGCCAGATGAAGTTGTTCCAGGAGGCGAGGAACGACATGATCGTGATCGTCGCGACGGCGGGGCCGGCCAGCGGCAGGAAGATGCGGAAGAAGATCCGGAACTCGCCGGCGCCGTCGATGCGGGCCGCTTCGAGCAGTTCGCCGGGGATCGACATCGCGTACTGCCGCATGATGAAGACCGACATCGGCATCGCCACGCCGGGCAGCGCGATGCCGGCGAGGGTGTCCGCCAGACCCATGTCGACAGTGATCACGAACTGCGTGACGAACACCGCGGTGAACGGCACCATCATCGCGGCCATGACGGCGCCGAAGGCGAGCCGCTTGCCCGCGAAGTCGAGCTTGGCGAGCGCGTAGCCGGCGGCCGACGCGGCCACGATGTTGCCGGCCACCACGATGATCGCGACCACGATGCTGTTGACCAGGTACCCGCCGAAGCCCTCGGTGGCGAACAGCCGGGTGAAGTTGCCGAGGGTGACGTGGGCCGGGAGCCACGCGCCGGGGTCGGAGCGGATCTCGTCGAGGCTGCGCAGCGAGCCGCTGATCACCCAGACGAACGGAAGCATGGTGAGCAGCGCGCACAGCACCAGCGCGCCGTACAGCAGGGGCCGGGTGACGGACCGGCGGCGCACGACGACCCGGGCGCTGATCATTTCGGTGTCCCGCACCGTGGCGATGGTGCTCATGCGCGGGGCCTCAGCAGCCGGAACTGGACGACGCTCACCAGCATCACGAGGACGAGCATCACGAAGGACGCGGCCGAGGACGTCCCGAGCGCCCCGGACCCGAACTGGTGGTAGGTGTACAGCGCCACCGATTCGGTGGAGCCCAGCGGGCCGCCGTTCGTCAGCAGGTACGGCTCGTCGAACACCTGGAGGTAGAAGACGGTCAGCAGCACCGACACCATGAGCGTGGTGGGCAGCAGCAGCGGCAGGGTGATGTTCCTCAGCTGCCGCCACCGGCCGGCCCCGTCGAGGGCGGCGGCCTCGTACACGTCCTGCGGGACCGCCTGCAGACCCGCGAGGAACAGCACCATCGCGGTGCCGAAGTTGCGCCAGATCCCGAGCAGGATGACCACGGGCATGGCCAGGTTCGGGTCGTCCAGCCAGTTCGGTCCGGCGAATCCGACGGCCCCGAGCACCTTGTTGACGGTGCCGCCGGCGTTGAAGGCGTACTGCCAGATCAGCGCGACGGCCACGATGTTCGTGACGACCGGTGCGAAGAAGACGACGCGGAACACGCCGCGCAGCCGCCGGATGCCGGTGTTGAGCGCGAAGGCCAGGGCGAACCCGATCCCCATGGTCAGCGGCACGCCGACCACCACGAAGAGCGCGGTGTTGAGGATGTCCCGCAGGAAGCTCTCGTCCTGGAACAGGCGGAGATAGTTCTCCAGGCCGGTGAAGTCGACGGCGAACGGATCGCGCAGATCCGTGCCCCGCAGGTCGGTGAGGCTGAACCCGAGCGCGGCGACGGTGGGTACAGCCGTGTAGAGCAGGAACACGATGGCGAACGGCGCGAGGAACAGCCAGGCGACACCCGTCCGGCGGGAGCCCCGGGGTCGGCGTGCGACGGTGGTGGTCATGTGCGCCTCACCGCGTACCCGTGCCGAGGCTCTCGGCGTACGCCTGGACGCTCGCGGCGGCCTGCTCGGCGGTGCCCTTGCCCTTGGCCACCGCTTCCATCTCCTTCCCCAGCCGGGTCGCGACCTGCTGCCAGGTGCTCACCTGCGGGAACGTCCGGGTGTTCTTCAGCTGGGTCAGGAAGGCGCCGAGGAGCGGCTGGCCCTTGATGGCGGGGTCCTCCCAGGCGGACATGACGGCGGGCAGCGAGCTGTACGCCTTGTACTGCGCGACCTGGGTGCCCGGCTGCGAGAGGTGCCGGACGAGCTTCCACGACGCGGCCGCGTTGCCGCTGGTGGCGAGCACGCCCCAGCTGCCACCCGCGGAGAAGGAGGTCCCGCCCGACGGCCCGGCCGGCAGCGGCGCGGTCGCGACGTGGGACGCCGTCCAGCCGGGCTTCTTCGCGGCGGTGTCGAGCTGACCGATGACCCACGGGCCCGTGATCATGGCGGCGGTCTTGCCCTCGACGAAGTACGGCTGCGAGTCGAGGAACGTGGGCCCGCTGGGGTCGGCGACGCCCGAGGTGAAGAACGACGCGTTGTACTTGAGCGCGTCGGCCATCGCCGGCGTGTCGAGCGTCCACTTGCCGTCGGAGGAGAGCAGCGAGCCGCCCGCCTGCCAGGCGTACATGGCGACGTCCTGGCCGTTGAAGATGTCCCAGCCGATGTCGGCTCCGAGGCCGTGCCCGGCGCCGGCGCCCTGGAGCGCCTTCAGGAACGGCACCATGCCGTCCCACGTGGCCGGCGCCTTGGCACCCGCCTTCTCCGCCAGGTCGGAGCGGTAGACGAGCGCGTAGGTGTAGGCGTACCAGGGCACCGTGTAGGCGACGTTCTTGGCCACGCCCGCGTCCCAGAGGCTCTTGAAGAAGCCGCCGGGGTCGACGAGGCCGTCCGGCACGGGCTGGAGGATCGACGGATCGAGGAACTGCGCCTGTGACTCGGGGAAGAACTGGGCGACATCGGGCCCCTTGCCCGCCGCGATCGCCGACTGGAGCTTGGTGTAGTACTCGGCGTTCGGGATCAGCGTGAACTTCACGGTGACGTCCGGGTTCGCGGCCTTGAACGGCTCGATGACCTTGTCGAGCACGTCGGCGTCGCCTTGGGCGGCCCAGACGTTGATGGTGCCGGTGGCCGGGGACGTGTCGATGGGCTTGGCGGTGCCGGTCGCGGCGGCGTCGTCACTGCGTCCGCAGCCTGCCAGGGAGAGGGTGAGGCTGAGAGCTATGCCGGCGGTCAGCCTTAGGGCACCGCGTCGGGAGAGGTTGGACACTCGGGGCTCCTGTCACACGAAGGCGCTGATCACAGTGGGGGGATTTCCGGCGAAAGTAGCTTTTTTGATCAGAGGGGCCGGATGGCGCCTATGCAGCTGTTTAGGACGGTAGGTAGGGCGTGTTTCGGCTGTGCAGCGGACCCGTCACGGAACAATTTCGGAACTTGTAGCAAAATAGGTTGATCACGCTCGGTGGCGGCCGTCGTCCACTCGCCTGCCTGGTCGATCGGGGTCGGCGATCAGCCACGGGCGCCGGAATCACGCTGAGTGACGTCCGGGGCGAGGCGATCAGCCCAGCGACGCCTTGCCCGGCAGGAGGACGCGCGACGCGACGGCGAGGTGGGTTCTGGAGGGCAGGGGGACGCCGAGGCCGGCCCGTTCGGCCGCCGGATGCTGGAGCACGTGCGCGGCCACCCGGCGGATCTGACGCACCTGGTCCCATCGGCCGCGGTCCAGCATCAGGTGGGAGAAGGATGAGGCCAGGCCGATCGTGAGGTCGTCGTCGCCGCTCTCGGCCGCCTGCCGGACCACCGCCACCAGGTTGGGCGCCTCGGCGTCGGCCCATTCCCGGGCTGCCCGGGGGCCGGCCAGCCGCGATCCGGCCTGGACAGCCGCCAGGGGAGCGACGGCGACCGGCCACTCCGGATGCGGGTTGAGCAACCGGACGGCCCGGCGGGCAGTGGCCAGAAAGTGATGCAGGACCCGTCGCACGGCCTGCGGGGCGTCGGGGCCACGGGTTGCCGCGCGTTCGCGGGCGAACAGGCGTGCCAGGTGGTGCATCCGGTACCTGCCGGGCTCATGGGTCTGGAGGAGCCGGACGTCGGCGAGGAGTTCGAGCAACTCCCAGGCGCGTTCGGCGGGCAGGTCGGCCAGGGCGGCGACGGTGTCGGTGCCGAGGTCGGCGCCGTCGAACAGGCCGAGCAGGTCGAACACCCGCGTGGCCGCCGCACCGTGGCGTTCGGTCTGTAGCTGCTGGTAGCTGGTGGTGAAGGTGGCCCGGATGGCACGGTCGCCCGCGCTCAGCTCGTTCATGCGCCGGTGCTGGGCGGCGAGCCGGTCGGCCAGGACCGAGATCGGCCAGGCCGGGCGTGAGACGAGCCTGGTGGCGGCGATGTGCACCGCGAGCGGCAGGCCGCCGCAGTGCCGCACCACCTGGGCGGCCGCCTGCGGCTCCGCGGCCAGGCGCGCCGCGCCGACCAGCCGTTCGAGCAGCTCGTACGACTCCTCAGGAGAGAAGACGTCCAGCTGGACGTGCTCGGCGCCGTCGAGGTCGGCGAGCAGCCGCCTGCTGGTGAGCAGCACGCGGCAACCGGCGCCGCCGGGCAGCAGATCGCGCACTTGGGCGACGTCGCGCACGTTGTCCAGCAGGAAGAGCATGCGCCGGCCGGCGGTCAGCGAGCGCAGCAGCCGGGCGGCCTCCCCCGGCTCCGCGGACACGGCAGCCGGTGCGACGCCGAGGGAGCGGAGCAGCCGCCGGAGAGCCTGCGCCGGCTCCAGCGGAGGGACGTCGGGGGCGGAGCCGTTGAGGTCCAGGTACAGCTGGCCGTCGGGAAAAGCGGTCGCGAGCCGGTGCGCGACGTGCAGGGCCAGCGCCGACTTGCCGATGCCGCCCGGCCCCGAGACGGCGGCCACCGTCGTGCGCCCGTCGCGCAGCGAGTCGAGCAGCGCCTGCGCCTGGTGGTGCCGCCCGGTGAAGGTCGCCACCTTCGCGGGCAGCTCCGCCGGTACGGGCACATGAGCGACGGCCGCCTGCTCGCGTTCCCCGGACAGATCCCCGCCGAGCCGGGGTACGTCCTGGCTCAGGACCTGCGCGTGCGCCTGCCGGATCCCCTGCCCCGGCTCCAGCCCGAGCTCGTCCCGCAGTGTCACCCGCAGCCCCTCGTACACCTCCAGGGCCTCCGCCTGGCGACCGGCCTGGTAGAGCGCGATCATGAGCTGACCGCTGAGCCGCTCGCTCATCGGGGAGGCCACGACCGCCGCCTTGAGGCGGCTGATGATCGCCGGCCCCTCCCCCGCCCGCAGGGCGAGCTCGAACCATCGTTCCTGCGCGTGCCGGTGCTCCTCCTCCAGCGCGGCGACCTCGTCACGATGCAGGGCGTCCGAGTCGACGTTCGCCAGCGCGGGCCCCCGCCACAGCGCCAGCGCCTGGGTGAGCAGGCTCTTCTCGGCGGCGCCGTCCCGCCGCCCCCGGGCGACCAGATCACGGAAGTTGATCAGGTCCAGCGAATCCTCGTCGGCGCGAAGGAGATAACCACCTCCGCCGCTCTCGATCAGGTCCTTGGAGAGGGTACGCCGAAGCCTGGTCAGATGCGTGTGCAGTGCCCCGCGAGGGTCATCGGGGGTGTCGTCCCCCCACATCCGCTCGATCAGACCGTCGGCGACCACGGGCTGATTGGGATACAGCAGCAGGGTCGCCAGCGCGATCCGCTGCATTCCGGAAGGCAGCCGGATCGGCGCCCCACCATCCCTCACCACTTCCAGCGGCCCCAGAACCCGGAACCGGACAACCATCAGCTCCCCCAACACCGTTGGACTGATGTGGATGGCAACTCCCCGTTCGATCCACACCAGTCAAGACCGTGTCAGTTAAACTCAACCTCTGCGCCACTGTCAACGGTGGTGAAGATCGCCGTGGTTACGTCCACAGCAGTCAAGCGAGTAGGTGGACAATGGAGAGCTCCAGCGCAGAAGAGCCCGCACCGCAACGGAGCCTGGCCGAGAAGCTGGAATACCTGTTCCGCACGGTCCGGGAGCCCGGCCGCCGGGAATACAGCAACGAGGAGGTCGCCGCCGCCATCGCGCGGGACCAGGACGTGAGCATCTCCGCCTCCTACATCTGGTACCTGCGCACCGGCCAGCGGGACAACCCGACCCTCAAGCACCTCACCGCGCTGGCCACCTTCTTCGGAGTGCCCCCCGCCTACTTCTTCGACGAGCGGATCCGTGACGAGGTGGAGGGAGAGCTCGCCCTGGTCGTCGCGCTGAGGGACGCCGGGGTCCGGGATGTCGCGTTGCGCGCGTCCGGGCTGTCGGTGGAAAGCCTGGACACGATCACCGAGGTGATCAAGCGCGTACGGACGCTGGAAGGGCTTCCCCCGCGCGACGAGTCGTGATCCGGCGATAGGCGCGGGCTGTCAGGACGAGCCTGCGGATCTCCTCTGCCATGCCGGCATCAGGGCCGAGGTCAGGCATCACCGGCGGTTCCTGCCCGGTCACGTGGCCGCGTTCGCGCGCTTCCAGCGCGGCGGCGAGCGCGGCGGCCTCGGCCGCGGCATCGAGCCGCGGCCCGGTCAGCCCCGCCGCCCTGGCTCGTTCCCGCGCCACTCGCGCGACCTCGCCGTCCCAGTAGGCCCGCAGCGCCAGCCGTCCGTCGAGGATCTCGATGACGCACCGGTAGAGCCGCAGATCGACGGGGGCACGGCGGGTGGCCGGCAACCTCAGCACGATGTCCGGCATGACCTCGTAGAACGCCTTCCAGAGCGGAAGAAGCGCGCGATAGGTCCTATAGCGGCTCCACCACAGTCGCGCGGCGCCGATCCGCGGGCCCCAGCCGTACGCGGTGAGCCCCGCGACGAACAGGGCCAGCACCAGACCGGCGAGAGTGGTGGAAACCGGCCCCTCCGGCCACGGAGGCTTGTTCCCGAAGCGCGTCATGAGGGCGTATGCGGCTTTGTGCGCCGCGAACGCGAAGCCCGCCGAACTCGCCCCGGCCCACAACCACAGGCCGGCCCGGAGGAACCCCGCCGTGGCGCGGCGGGTGAACCGGAGCGAAAGGCGGAAGATGTCCGCCATCACCACGGCGACGAAGCCGAGGAAGGTCAGCAGGTATTCGGTGACGAACGGCCACGTGGCGTACGCGGCGACGAAGTCCTCCGCGGCGTCACCCGGCGACGCCGCCGCGAACAAGACCATCATCGCGATCAGGAAGACCGCCATGATCACCGCGCGCACCCGGACGTTGGCCGCCGTCCGGCCGGGCGGCGAGGCCAGATGGACGACGAGCAGCTGCGTCGAGAAGACGGCCAGCACGACCAGACTGTGCTGGACCAGCCGGACCAGGCTCGGGGACCCGGCGAACAAGGGGATGCGCTGGTACAGCGGCGGCAGCCCGACCGTCAACGCCAGCGCGAGGAACAGCAGCGCCGCGCAGAGCGCCAGGCGCCCGAGGTCGTTCGGCCTGCGGCGGAGGTCGATGAGCTTGTAGCCGACGCCGATCCACGCCAGCGCGATCACGGCGAGGTGGAAGGCCCTAAGCATGGTCGTCGCCCCCGAGCACGGCCTTCAGTTTCGCCAGCACCCCGGAAGGATCGTCGATGATGTCCGGGCCCCGCACGGGAACGACCCGGAAATCGGCCCGCAGCAGCACGAGCGTGGCGAACAGCTCGGCCTCCTGCTCGTCCACGTCGTCGTACTTGCCCCGGCACAGCAGCCGCCGCACGACCTTCGGATCCAGGTTCGGCGCCAGCAGGCGCGCGGTGAGGTCGTCCAGGTCCGCGACACCCGAATGGCCGAACACCAGATGGCCGATCTCGTGCAGGATGATGTGCTCGCGATGCACCGAGCCGGCGGATTCCTCGTAGAAGATGTAGTCGGCGGTCTTCGCGGACACCCACAGGCCGGAGGGGTTCGACGGCCGCGAGGACAGCGGGAGAAGGCGGATCGGCCGGTCGCGCTCCCTGGCCAGGTCCTCGCACAGTGCGACGACATTCAACGGCGACGAGATGCGCAGGCGCCGAATCTGTTGCTCACAACGGTCTCGCACGCGGGCCAGATCCATGGTCTCCTTCTTGACCGGTTCAACCGCACGACGTTATCCGGGCCTGTCAAAGATTCTGCTCCGTACAGCGCGCGGTCGCGCACCGGCATGACCACGAGGTGATCTCCTCGTTCTTCACCACGCCCGCTCCCTTCACCAGGAGCGCAGGAGGCGTTGGCTGTGTCGCTTTCGGATCGCCTGCGTGCGGCCGCCGCCCCGTGGTCGGCTTGGGTGGGCTACGAGGTGACCGTGCGCGAGCTTGGTGCCGAGGCCGTGCTGGTACGCCCGGACGGCTACGTCGGCTGGACCGGATCGGACGCCGCGTCCTCGGCCGGCGCCCTGTCCCGATAGTCCGGAAGACCTTGAAGGGGTCAGGAGGCCGGGCATCAGCCTGCCGTCAGGGTCTGGGCGGGTCCGCCGATGTACTGCCAGGTGCCGGAGCCGGCGGACCAGCGCAGGATCCGCGAGCGGTCCTCGGTCAGGACGTACACCGCCTCCCGGCCGACCGCCACTTCCGCGCCCGCCGGGCCGATGTCCTGCCAGCTCTGGCTCACGACGGCGGTCGACGAGTCCGCGAGGACGCGCAGCCGTACGCGCGAGGGGTCGGTGGAGAAGAGCCCGGCGGGTCCTCCGTAGAGCTCTGCCGCCGGGCCTGCCGCGTAGACCCAGGGCGGCCAGGGTGGCGACGGCTCCTCCGAGAGCCAGCGGTTCACCATGGCGCGTTCCGGGGTGAGGCCGTACAGGTGACGGTCGGTGAGCGCGAACGAGGCTCCCGCCGTCCCGATCCACTCCCAGTCGAAGGGGCCTGAGTATCGGAAGATCCGGCCGTCCTTCGGATCGGTCGCGAACAGGCCTGGCTCGCCGCCGTACAACCGCGCTGCCGGGCCGCCGACGCTGGTCCACGACATGCCGTTCCCGTTCCACACGTCGACGGACTGGCGGCCGGCGGCCAGCCGGAAGACGTGCGCGCCGCTGACCGCGAAGTCGCCGCCCGGCTCGCTGATCAGCGACCAGCGGCCGGGGCGCCCTTCGTACCGGTAGAGACGATCGTCGATCCCGGTCGCGAACAGGCCGGCGGGTCCGGAGTAGAGGCGCTTGGCACCGTCTCCGATCCTGGTCCACCCGGCCGCGTCCGCACCGTCCCAGCGGAAGATGCCGGCGCCGTCCGGCCCCACGGCGGACACGGCGTCCCCGCGCGGAGGACCCCATCCGAGCAGCAGGACGACCAGCGTGAGGACCGCGATCGCGGTGCCACCGCCGGCGAGCAGGAGGGGACGTGGACGCCGCCTTCCCGCAGGCGCCGCCCCGAGGTTCGCGGGCGGTGGTTCCGGCGCGGTCGCCGGTGCGAGGACCGTCGGGGCGGGCTCGTGGCGGGCCGCCTCAAGGGCCGCCGCGTGCAGCCGGGCGGCGGTCTCCAGGTGAACGTGGCGGGTGCGTTCGTCGGGCGTGTGGTCCTGGACCAGCCGCTTCAGCAACTCCAACGGGATGATCTTCTGGCCTGAACGGTACTCGCCCCAGAGCGTCTTGCCCACGTGATACCGCGCGGCGAGCTCGCGGACGGTCATCCCGACGGTGAGCGTCAGCAGGAACTCCGCCAGCGCGTTCGCCTGCTGCGTGCTGCCACGGGGGCCGCCCTGGGTGATCACCATCCGCCGCTGTCCTGCCGACCCCGAGTGAGGAAATTCATGACCGGTAACGTCATCACGCGACTCGCCTCGGCGACCCTGCTCGCCACCGCACTCGCCGGGTTACCGGCGCCCGCCGGCGCCGCGAGCGGCTCCACCCCCGAGCAGGTGTGCGGCAGCGGTTTCCGCAGGGTGGCGCTGGGCACCATGCCGGTGGCCGACCAGACGAACACCGTCCGGGGCCATGTCCACCTGCTCTACAACGCGTCCACCGGGGAGCACTGCGTCGTCACCGGCAAGTCGGATTTCGTGGGCACGCCCACCAGCACCACGGCGACCCTCCTCGTGAAGAACATCGCCTTCGCCGGCCCCCTCAAATACGAGGATTCGGGAAACTTCAAATACTATGCGGGGCCGGTGAAGGCGAATGCCCACGGCAAGTGCGTCAGGTTCCAGGGGACGATCAGCTCTCCCGGGTCCGCGATCCGAGCCTCCGGCGGTTGGGGATCGTTCGGCGACTGCGGCAGGCAGCCCAATCGTCAACGAGGCATCCGTTAGTGGCCATGAACGGCCGGGCCGCACTTCGTCCCTGTACGGGGGCGACGAAGGCGGGCGGCAGGCCCGGGACGGGGATGGGGCGGTCGAGAGCGCCCCAGCGTGCGCCGGGGTGCCGGGGCCCGGATCGGCAGGTGACCGGACATGACGAACCCGATCACCCTCCGCCACGGACCCTCTCGATCGGGTCGGCGGCGCGGCGTCTCGTCGGCGGCATGGCGACCGACCAAGGCAGGTGACGCTGCCCGCCGCCGGGCCGTCTCTTGTCGAGCTGGACGACGACCTCTCGGAGCGTCGCCTGGCCGCGCATCGCCTCCGTGGAGATCGTCCCCGTCACCGGTTCCAAGCCCCGTCTCGCCCTGGTCCTGCGCCCGGTGTTCGACTACACCGCCCCTGATCCCTTCGCCGGGCAGCGCCCGTCGTGGACCACCGCCCGCTCCCCGTGGCGCGACAAGGGCACCGACACCATCGGCCTGTGCTGCCTGGACGAACTCAACACCACTCCCGGCCACTTCGCACCCCGGCCCGCGACTCCTGGCCAGCGACATTCAACAGATAGTCGATATCTTCAACCGGACGTGGCTAACTTCGTACCATCGCGCTGCCCCAAGCAGGAGAACTAGGGCGGAGACTTATCAGTCTTGTAGATCCTTGCAACAGGTCGTATAGTTCCCATCCAAACGAGCGCCGGAGAAAGGACCGATCCCCCTTGGCAGAGCCGGAGGTCGCGCTTCACCTCACCCTCGCCCCCACCGCCGACACGGTCACCGTGACGGCCCGCTTCGGCGGCCTGGACGGCTCCGCCGGACGTCCCTTCCTCCAGGTGCCGAGGATCATCGCCAGCGTCAGCGGCCAGGACTACCACGCGGAGGACGTGATCGCCCGCGACGAACGCGGCGAGTTGCACCTGACAGAGGGCACGAGCGACCCGGAAGACGTCGGCGCGCTCTTCTCCGCACGGACCTTCATCCCGGCCCGGGACACGGTCGGGGAGGTCACGCTCACCTACCGCGCCACCATCGTCCCGGCGTTCTCCCCACGGCGGCCGGGGCCGTCCTTCGACCTGCGGGGCATCGACGGCGGGTTCGCGGGCGCGTTCTCCACGTTCCTCATCCTGCCTGCCGACCTGAGCGTTCGCCTGCGCCTCGCCGTCGCCTGGGCGTTCGAGGACGGGGAGGCGCGGGGCTTCACCACGCGCGGGGCAGGCGACTTCACGGCGGACCTGACGGTGCCCGAGGTGCTGATGACGTTCCTGATCGCCGGACCCGTGCGGACCCTTCCGGAGAAGGCGGGGAAGGCGCCGTTCAACGCGTACTGGATCGGCGAGCCTCCGTTCGCCGTGGAGGACGCCATGGCCTGGTGCACTCGGGCGCACGAGGCGCTGACGGCGTTCTTCCGGGCACCGTCTCCCGCGCCCTACCACTTCATACTCCGGCCGCACCCCAACCGCCGCGACGGAGGCGCCGCCACGAACGACGGCTTCATGCTGGAGTACGGCACCGGCCCGCACACCGAGGCGGCCCGGCGCTACATGTTCCTCCACGAAATGGTCCATCACTTCGTCGGCACGCTCGACGGGCCGCCGGGCAGCACCTCGTGGTACAGCGAAGGGCTCGCCGAGCACTACAAGATCAAGATCGCGGCCGAGGCGAAGCTGCTGGACCGGCACGCGCACGAGGCCGAAGTGCGGACGATGACCCATGCCTACTACACCAGCCCGCGCCTCGGCCTGCCCTACGCGGAGGTCCCCGGGCGCTACTGGTCCGATTCGCACGTCCAGGGCATCGCCTACAACCGCGGGTTCATGTACTTCGCCGACCTCGACGCCCTGATCCGCGAACGGAGCGGCGGGAGCCGGTCGCTGGACGATCTCGTTCTCGCGATGGTCGAGGACCGCCGCGCCGGCCGCCCGTGCGACGAGGCGCTCTGGCGCGCGAAACTACGGGCCGAGCTGGGCGAGGCCGGCATCACGCACTTCGAGCGCATGCTCGCCGGGGACGTGATCGTGCCCCCGGACGAGGCCTTCGGAGCGGACCTGACCCGGGTCCGGCGGCGGACGGAGGTGCGCAGGCTCGGCTTCACCGACCGCTCGCTGACGAACCCGCCCCTCGTCATCGCCGGTCTCGAGCCCGCCTGCCCGGCGGCTGCCGCCGGCCTTCGTGAGGGCGACGCGGTGATCGCCTTTCACGGCGCCGAGCCGTCGGTCCTGCACAGCACCGAGGCGCTGGTCCTGGAGCCGGAGGTCACGATCGTGGTCGCCCGGGAGGGCGGGCCTCAGCCGATCACCTTCGCCACCTGGGCGGGCGGCGTACCCGAGCACGTCTGGGAGCAGCGGGAGGTCGAGCACCGCTGATCAGCTGCCGACAGCGCGCAGGCCGCTGCGCACCACCGGGTGCTCGTCGGCCGGCACGATCCTGATCATGCGGCCACTGCCGGCGTCGGGGCCGCCGCCCGCCCGTTCGGGCCGTGGCGGCGGACCTTCGGCCGTGACCGCGCCCTCGCGTCCTGCCGCCAGAGCGACTCTTTCGGACCTCAACCCCGACGGACGGTCACGTGACCACCCGCTTCGGACGTTCTGGGGCCGCGGCGGGGAATGGTGGCGATCGCGGCCAGGTTCGCCACGGCGACGGCTATGGCGCCGGTCAGCAGCAGCCCCCGCGCGCCGGCCACCCCCGCCAGCGGCGCCGCCATGGCCAGCCCGAACGGCCGGGTCGCGAACGAGATGAGCTGGTCGAACGACCGTACTCGGCCCAGCGCCGCTTCGGGGATCTCGTCGGCGATCACGGTCTCCCACAGCGGGCTGAGCACGCCGAGCCCGAACATCGCCACGAAGTACGCCCCCGCGATCATCCACGCGCTCGCCGGCAGCGCCAGGGCCGCCATCGGCAGCACGTACAGTGCCGCACCCACCTGCACGGCCACCAGCGGCCGCCGGATGGGCAGCCTCGGCGCCGCGAACACCCCCGCGACCAGCCCCACCGTGCCACATTGCACGATCAGCACCCAACTGGCCTCACCGCCCAGCTCCTTGACCGCCGCCAGCGGGCCGAGCGTGAGAAAAAGCCCGGCCATGAAGTGCCACACCCCGTGGGCCAGGACCGTCGCCAGGAACCACGGCCGCCGCCGTACTTCGCCCCATCCCTCTCTCAGGTCGTTGAGAAACGTGGCGTTCTGGGCGCTGGGGCGCTTGGCCGTACGTACTCCGCCCAGGGTGAGCGCCGAGCAGGCGAACAGCGCGGCCGTGAGCAGCGCGGCACAGCCGGGGCCGGCCAGCAGCACCACGCCGCCCGCCAGGGCGGGAGCCAGCACGGCGGCCAGGCTGGTCGCGACGCCGAGCCGGGCGTTCACGCGTAGCCGCTCCGGCCCGGGCACCGCGGCCGCCACCAGCCTCGGCACCGCCGGCAGCCCGAACGCGACCGCGACGCCCGCCAGCACGGCCAGCACAGCCAGGTGAGGCACACTGGCGGCACCGGTCAGCAGCTCGATCGCGATGGCGGCCTGCGTCAGGCCGCGCACCAGGTCGGTGACCAGCGCCAATCGCTCGGGTCTGACCCTGTCGGCCACCACCCCGCCCACCGGCAGGAACACCAGCAACGGAATCGCCTCACACGCCAGCACCATGCCGACGGACCCGGCATCACCGGTGGCACGCAGCACAGCGAGGGTGATCGTGGTCGGGATCAACGCGGTGGCCAGGGCGGACACGGCCCGGCCGATCAGCAGTCTCATGGTCCGCCAGATTATTTCGCCAGCTAATATTTCGTCAACTAAATACTCGCTGGCGTATCGTTGCTGTCTGTGGACTCAGTGGATCGTCATCTCGCCCGGTGGCGGGGCAAGGCGCCGTACGACGAGCGGGTCGAGGCGGTCGTGACGCGGATGCAGTTCCTCGTCAAGCACCTGCGCCAGACGAAGGAGGCGGCGCTGGCGCAGGTGGGGATGCAGGACTTCGAGTTCGAGACGCTGCACCGGCTGGTCGCCCATGGCGGGGGCGCGACGCCGTCCGAACTGGCGGTCGAGCTGATGCTCTCGCCCGCCGGGATGACCGGACGGCTCGACACGCTGGAGAAGTCCGGGCTGGTACGGCGGCTGCGCAGCGCGGAGGACCGGCGGCGGGTGGACGTGGAGCTGACCGACAAGGGCCACGAGCTGTGGCTGGAGGCCATGCGGATCCGGGCGGAGGTGGAGGCGGAGATGGTCTACGTTCTGGACGCGCAGGAGCAGGAGACGCTGGACGGGCTGCTCAGCCGCCTCTTGGAGAACGTGGAGTCGAACCGCTGACCCACACTTCCCCGCGACGTGCCGGGCCACCCCGCCCGGCACGTCGCACGGGTCACGGATAGGTGGTGACCGTCGAGGGGATGGTGTCGGGTCCGTAGGCCGGGGCGCCCGTGTCGTTGATGACGTGGTTGTATCGCCCCTTGCCGCCGAGGGAGACGACCAGGATGCTGTGGAACTTCACGCCCGCCTTCACCGGGACCTCGAAGCCGTGGTCCACCTGGATGCTGGGGTCGCCGGTGAACACGCAGTAGCTGCCCAGGCCCCAGCCCTCGTGGGTGTTCACCGAGGGGGCGACCTTGTAGGCGGCCCAGCCCTTGACGCTCCCGTTCATGTACGCCGCCTGGTTCGGCGGGTCGTACGGCAGCTCGTTCTGGAAGAAGATCGTCCGCCCGCGCTCGCCGGACCACTCCACGTTGTACTTCTTGAAGTGCTCCACGAACAGCCCGGTGGCCAGCACGTCGTCGCCGTACACGCGAAGGCCGTAGTCGGCGGCGTTGACGTCCCAGCCGACGCCGTCGCCGTGGTCGGCCCGCCAGATCCAGGTGTGGTCGATGACCGTGTCGTCGGCGTACACCACCACGCCGGCCGTCGCCTTCCCGGCGAACTGCCCGCCGATCCGGGCGAACACGTCCTGCACGGTGATCGGATTCGCCGAGTGGTCGGTGTGGACGCCCTGGCGGCCGATCTCCAGGAGCGTCGGCGAGTTGACCGTGCCGGCGTCGATCAGGAAGCCGGACAGCTTCACCCCGTCCACGTCCGCCACCCGCATGGCGGTGACGCCGTTGTCCGGCACCAGCGTCGCCAGGCCGAGGCCCATGACGATGGTGTCCGGCCTGGTCACCTCGACGGTCTGGTCGAGGTGGTAGATGCCGGGCGTGAACAGCAGGTGCAGCCCCTGCGCGATCGCCTGGTTGAGCGTGGCGGCGCTGACCCCGGGCTTGGCCACGTAGAACTGCGTGAGCGAGACCGACGTGCCGGGGGTCGGGCCGTTCGCCCAGGTCGTGCCGCGGGCGTTCGTGCGCTTGCCGGGGACGAACACTGCGGGGTCGTTCCCGTTCAGGTAGAGGTACGGCTTCTCGCGGCTCACCGGGGTGGTGTCGAGCGTGGTGTAGCGCGGCTCGGGGAAGCTGGTGGCCGGCGCGCCCTGCACGCCGGAGAACACCATGTTCCACACGCTGTTGGACCAGCCGCCGATCGAACTGTCCCGGGTGTACCACTGCTGCTGGGAGTACGACCCGACAGTGCCGTCGATCTTGCTGTCGGAGATGTAACCACCGGACGCCCAGCCGTACCCGGACGGCGCGAGGTTGAGCCCGCCGCGGATGTGCATGCGGCGGAACGGCGCGGCCTGCGCGACCGCCCACCGGTTGGTGCCGTCGTACGGCGTGACCGCGAGGTTCTCGGTGGAGCGCCAGAAGTTCTGGGTGGCGTTGCCGTTGAACCAGCCCGCGTCCACGCTCACGCCCTTGACGGTGACGTCGTCGGGGTTGCGCCCGAGGCCGTGCACGGAGGTGTAGAAGCCGGTGTTGACGTTGACGTCGTAGCTCCCGGGCTTGAACAGCAAGGCGTACCGGCCGGTGCCGAACTGGGCGGCCTCCTGCTGCTTGAAGATCTGATCGATCTGTCCCTGGATGGTCGCCGACGACATGGACGGGTCGAAGACCTTGACGTTCGGGCCGAGGTCGCCGCCGCCGGGCAGCTGCGTGCCGCCGCCCGTCACGTGCACGGCTACCTCCCACAGCGAGTAGCCGTAGCCGGTGCCCCGGGCGGTGCCGTTGATCCGCAGGTAGCGGCCCGAGCCGGTGACGTCGTAGGAGGCGTTGCCGCCGGTGCCGCCGGTCACCGTCTTCAGCACGCTCCAGGTGGTGCCGTCGGCGGACGCCTGGATGGTGAAGTCCTTGCCGTAGGCGGCCTCCCACGACAGGTCGACCTTGCAGATGTCGCGCACCGCGCCCAGATCGACCTGGATCCACTGCGGGTCGCTGAACGCGCTCGACCAGCGGGTTCCGGGGGCGCCGTCGAAGGCCGCCGAGGCGGGGGTGCCGGCGCCCTCGATCGACGAGGCGGTGGCCGGCCTGTTCAGCGCGGCGTTGGCGGACTGGCAGTCGGCGAGGACGGCAGCGCCGCCCTGGGAGATCGAGGAGGCGGACGCGGGCGTGACCACCGCGGGCGTGACCAGCAGGGCGGCCAGGATCGCGAGCCCGGCCGGGTTTGACCTGTGTCTCATGTCCTTCGCTTTCATCGGAGGTGGTGGAGCGGGTCACCGGGCGCGTCAGCTGTAGACGCCGAACTCCCACAGCGAGTAGCCGTACGCGGTGCCTCGCTGGGTGAGGTTCAGCCGTACGTACCGGGCGGAGGCGTTCAGGGGGATCTGGTCGAAACCGCCGTCGCCGGTGGTGGTGCCGTAGGCGGTGGCCCAGTCGGTGCCGTTGGCCGAGGTCTGGATCTGGTAGGCCTTGCCGTAGGCGGCCTCCCAGCCGAGCTGGACCTGCTTGAGCGCGGCGACCTGGCCGAGGTCGACAGTGATCCACTGGGGATCGGCCCACTCGCTGGCCCACCTGGTGGTGAAGCTGCCGTCGGTGGCGCGATCAGGGGTGAACGGCCCGCCGTCGCCGGTCGGCTGGAAGCTGGAGGCGGTGGTGGGCTTCCCGCGTGCCACGTTGGTCCCGTCCACGACCGGCGGGACCACGCGGAACGAGCGTTGCTCGATGCCGACGCCGCCCTGGCCGTCGTAGGCGTAGACGTAGACCTTCCACACGCCAAGCTGCTCGGGGGCGGTCACCGAGAACCGTCCCGGGCCGGTCTGGGTGAAGGAGACGTGCCGCAGTCCCCGGTTCCCGGTGACGTGCTTGTCGCTGAACATCAGGTTGTAGCGGATCGGGTCGCCGTCGGGGTCGGTGGCCACGGCGTCCACCGTGAAGGCGCGCCCGGCGGGCACCTCGGTCTGCGAGCCGACGGCCATCGAGGTGATCCGCGGCGGGGTGTTCGCGGAGGACTGCCCGGTGTAGGCCTGCTTCAGCGCGTGGTACCCCAGCCGCCGCCACCCTCCAGTGAGGACGTTCAGCCAGACCCCGCCGAAGTCGTTCTCCAGCCCGTAGTTGAAGGCGGTCATGCCGAGCGCCACCCCGGGATGGCCGCGGATCGCGGTCCAGCTCGCGCTGTACATGTCGCGTTTCTGCAGGTCAGTCGGCTCGGTGGGTTGCCCGTTGACGTCGTTCGCGACCTCCCACTCGCCGTCCGGGCCGGCCTCGGTGACGATGTACGGCTTGGTTTGGCCGCCCTTGGACCAGTCGTCCTTGACCCTCTTGAGTGCGCCGTAGGCGTTGACTGCGAGCAGGTCGAGCGCCGGGGAGTACGCCTTGTAGTACGGCCAGGCGCCGGTCCAGGCGTCGGTGGAGGTCACCGGATGGTTCGGGTCGGCGGCGTGGACCGCCTCGGCCACCTCGTCGACGAACCTGGCGTAGGCCACCCGCCGCTGCTCGACGACGTCCGCGGGCAGCCCGTGGTCCTGCATGGTGAGGATGACCTCGTTGCCGACGTCCCACATCAGCACGCCCTGGCGGTTCTTCAGCGCGTTCACCCGGGCGACGATCTCGTTCTTCACGCTCGTCTTGTAGGCGGTGTCGTTCACGTAGTCGGCACCCTGGTTGAGCCAGTGACCGACGATGACCTTGATGCCGTACCGGGCGGCGGTGTCGAGCAGCGCGGGGGTGGCGGTGTCGTCGACGCCCCAGATCCGGATCGTGTTGACGCCCATCGCGGCCAGGTCCCGCATGTACGCGTCGGCCGCTCCCTGCGGCGGGCCGTAGGTCACACCCTTGACCAGGTAGGGCGACCCGTTCACCTGCAGCTGCCAGTTGCCCTGCGAGCCGGTGACCTTCACCGTGCTCGGCCCGGCGGGAACGGGCGGGTCGGTCATGGCGGTGGGCGTCGTGCCGGACCGCCGTTCGACCGCGACGCGGTCCACGCTCAGCACGCCGCCGGAGGTGGTGGCGGCGACCGGCGTGGTGCGGCCCGCGATCGCGTCGGGCAGGGAGCCGCCGATCGCCAGGTCCAGGCGCAGGTAGAAGCCGTGGTGGACGGCGGCGTTCCAGGCTGCCACGCCGACCTGGCTCTGGCGCACCACCCAGGTCTGCCTGCCGTCGAGGTAGAAGCGGATCTCCTCGTCCGTCATGGTGCGGTCGATGACCTGCGCGTAGTCGTGGTAGTCGCTCTGGCAGCCGCCGCAGGTGGCGAAGCCGCTGGTGCGGCCGTCGTACTCGTTGCAGGCTCCGCCGGGGGCGGTGCCGCAGTGCAGGGTGTTGGCGAGCTGGTCGCGGCCGTTGACGTCGGTCATGATGTCGGTCTCGCCGATCGACGGCCAGTTGGTGTGGTTGCCCCGGAAGGCGGCGCCGGTCGCGCGGAAGCCCGGCCAGTAGCCGAGCGCGCCGGGGACGTCGGGCTGTTTGACGCGGGCGCTGAACCTCAGCATCTCCCCCGGCCTCGGCTCGAAGTCGGTGCGCTGCGTCTCGACCCGGCCCGAGGTCCAGGCGCCGGAGGCGTCCCTGATCGCCTTGATGTTCAGATGGCCGGAGCCGTCGAGGGACACGTTCGCCGTTGAGGCGCTCATCGTCTCGACCTCTCCGGTACCCCACTTCGCCGGGCCGCCCGGATACTGGGTCCCGGTGCGCAGGATCCAGTCGCCGGCCGCGGGGGAAGTGCCGGCCTGGCCGGTGAAGTCGTCCTTCCACACCTCCGTCCAGTCGCCTCCCGGAGGTCCGCCGGTCTGGCCGTAGACCTGGAACTCCCACAGGGAGTAGCCGTAGCCGGTGCCGCGCGCCGTGCCGTGCATGCGCACGTACCGGCCGCTGCCGGTGACGGCGAGGGTCTGCGTGCCGCCGGCGCCGGCGGCGGTCTGGTAGACGTCGGTCCAGTTCGCGCCGTCGGGCGAGGTCTGGAGGGTGAACGCCTTGCCGTACGCGGTCTCCCAGATCAGGACAACCCTGCTGATCGTCGCCGGGGCGCCGAGGTCGACCTGCAGCCATTGGGGGTCGCTGAACGAGCTCGACCACCGGCTGGCGGTGTCGCCGTCGACGGCGGCCGCGGCGGCGTAGGCGGCCCCCTCCGACGAGGACGCCGTCGCCGGCTTCCCCTGTGACAGCAGGGTGTCGGCCGCGGCGGCGGGGCCGGGCCAGGCCAGGCCGGAAAGGAGCAGCCCCACCAGGGTGACGACGACCAGGGCCGGTCGCGACAAGCCGGGACTTCGAGCTGGACGCACTGTCTCTCCTCCGAACATGGGGGTGGTCGCCGCACCGGCGACAGAGGGAGAGCGCTCTCCGTACCGGCGAGAGTGCCCGGCAAATCGGACCCAGTCAAGGCCCATTTCCCGCGATCTGGAAATCCGCCGCTCACTCGTGCGAAACATCCAACTCGAATGTACGCAGGTCGTGGCTTTGAGCGGATGCCAGTGTGCCGTCCGGGTGAACTTCTCCTTCCGGTCGGAGTCATCGCGCCTTGACAAGCGCGACCCGGCGTACGACTCTCGTTGGAGAGCGCTCTCCTTGCCGGTCCGACGGTTCCCCCCAAGGAGAGATCATGAAATCCTCCCGAAGACCCGCCAGGCTCAACCTGGCCCTGTTCGCCGGCGCGCTGGCCACGGTCGTCGCCACCGCGCTGCTCGTGATCGCGCCGGCCCGCGCGGCGGACGCCCTGCTCTCGCAAGGCCACGTCGTCACCGCCTCCTCGGTGGAGGGAGCGGGATACGGCCCCGGGGCCGCCGTCGACGGCGACACCGCGACCCGCTGGTCCAGCCTCGCGGCCGACCCGCAGTGGCTGCAGGTCGACCTCGGCGGTCCGGCGACCATCTCCCAGGTCCTGCTGGTCTGGGAGGGCGCCTACGGCAAGGCGTTCAAGATCCAGACCTCGCCCGACGGGCAGAGCTGGAGCGATGTCTACTCCACCACGTCCGGCACCGGAGGCAGCCAGACCCTCCAGGTGTCCGGCACCGGCCGGTACGTGCGGATGTACGGCACGGCGCGCGGCACCGGCTACGGCTACTCGCTGTGGGAGTTCAAGGTGTACGGCGCCGGAGGCGACGGGACCACCCCCAGGCCGAGGCCGACCTTCACCGACCAGGTGACGCACCACGAATTCCAGGCCAACTGCTCCTGGACGGCCAACCGTCCCGACGACCCCATCGTCTACCCCGGCCTTCCCGGCGCGTCCCACATGCACACCTTCGTCGGGAACAGGACGACGAACGCCGCCAGCACGGCGACCTCCCTGCTCGCCGGCGGCACGTCCTGCACCAACCCGCACGACCGGTCCGCGTACTGGTTCCCCAGCTTCTACAAGGGCGACCAGTTGATCCAGCCGACGGGGAACCAGGTCATCTACTACAAGTCCGGGATCCTGGAGTACTGGCGGGTCCAGCCGTTCCCGCAGGGGCTGCGCTTCGTCGTGGGCAGCCCGACGGCGACGCTGGAGCAGTTCCGTGACTCCCCTGGCGCGGTCGAGGGCTTCGAGTGCGGGGACATCTCACACAGCTGGGACATCCCGCAGTCGTGCGCGGCGGGTACCCAGGTGAACGTCCGGTACCAGGCGCCGAGCTGCTGGGACGGCGTCCACCTCGACAGTGCCGACCACAAGAGCCACATGGCCTACCCGGCCGGCGGCTACTGCCCGGCCAGCCACCCGGTCGCGGTGCCGATGCTGGAGTTCAAGATCGCCTTCCCCGCCGGCGGCGACCTGTCGCAGGCGCGGCTGGCCAGCGGGCGCGGTTACACCTGGCACTACGACTTCTTCAACGCCTGGGACGACCCCGCCATCCTGGACGCGCTGGTGACGCACTGCATCAACGGCGGCCTGCAGTGCGACCCGCGGGGATACGACCAGTACAAGCCGCACCGCGGCGCCGCCCTCACCGAGAACTTCGAGCTGCCCTGACCCCCGCCCGGCTCACCCGGGGACATGATCACCGTGCCGGGCGCCGTGACCCGGTGCCCGGCACGGCCCGACCCGATCGAGGGACTTCGCATGAGACACGGCCCCGCGGTCCTGCTCCTGGTGCTCGGGGCGGCGGTCGCCCTGGTGGGAGGCTGCCTCGCCCGTTCCGCCGGACCTGGATCACACGACCGGCATGCCTCGCATCCGCCCGCTGCCGGCGCCGTCCTGCCCGCCACGGCCGCCGGGTTCAACGCCACCGACACCGCCTGGCTGCAACTGATGATCGCGATGGAGGAGCGGGCGCTGCTCCTGCTCGACCTCGGTGCGGAACGCGGGGGTTCGCCCGCCGTGCGAGGGCTGGCGGGCCGTCTCCGGCAGGCTCACGCAGCGGAGTTGCGACGCCTGCGGGCCGAGCTCGGCCGTACCGGACTGCCTGCGCGGAACCCGCACGAAGGGCACGACATGCCGGGCATGGCCACCCCGGACGAGCTGGCGGCGCTCGGGGCCGCCACGGGCGGCGCCTTCGACCGGCTCTTCCTGACCCGGCTGCGCGAGCACGTCGAGCAGACGGCCCTGGTGTCCCGATCGGAGCAGGTCTCCGGGGCGGACCGCGCCACCAGGGACCTCGCCGCCGCGATCGTGCGAAGCCGGACGGCCGAGCGCGGCCTGCTGACCGAGATCGAGACCGGGTCCGGGCATTGACGCTCTCCGCCACGACGGGGAGGCCGGTGCCGGGTTCGAAGGTCGCTCTCCCGGATACGAAGGGAACCTGTGTGACCGACGACGACATCGCATTGGAGAGCGCTCTCCCCCTCTCTGCTATAAAGCCCACATGACCCCTCGTCTCCCGGCATCGCAATCCCTCCCCACCCTGGAAGACGTGGCGCGCGTGGCGGGGGTCTCGCGCGCCACCGTCTCCAGGGTGATCAACGGCATCCGCAACGTCGACCCCGCGATCCAGGAGAAGGTGCGCCACGCCATCAGCGCGATCGGATACGTGCCCAACTCGGCGGCGCGGTCTCTGGTGACGAGGAGGACCGGCGCGATCGGGCTGGTCGTCTCCGGTGCCGGGGACGGCGACGACGATCAGCGCTTCACCGTCTTCACCGACCCGTTCTTCGGACGTGTGGTGGCCGGCGTCGTGAGCTTCCTGAGCACGCGCGGCGTGCATCCCACCCTGATGTTCGCCGAGACCGACCAGAGTCGCGACCAGATCGTCACCTATCTTCGGCAGGGCAACGCCGACGGGGCCGCGCTGGTGTCCACCCACGCCGAGGACCCCCTTCCCGCGCTCCTCGTCGAGGCGCGGGTGCCGACGGTGCTGTTCGCCAAACCGGCCCGGCCCATCCCCATCAGCTACGTCGACGTCGACCACCGGGCCGGGGCGAAGCTCGCCGCCGACCATCTGTGGGCACTGGGACGGCGGCGGATCGCCACGATCTCCGGCCCGCTCGACGTGCCCGCGAGCCAGGAGCGGCTGGCCGGCTTCCGCGACGCCATGGCGGCGCACGGCCACTCCTACATCCCCTGCGCCGAGGGCGGGTTCACCTACGGCAGCGGGGAGGCCGCCATGGAACGACTTCTGGCCGAACATCCCGACCTCGACGGCCTGTTCGTGGGCAACGACCTCATGGCCCAGGGGGCCCTTCCCGCGCTGCGGCAGCACGGCCGCCGGGTCCCTGAGGACGTCGCGGTCGTGGGCTTCGACGACAGCAGCGTGGCCACCGCCTGCCGTCCGCCGCTAACCACGGTCCGCCACCCGGTGGAGGACATGGCCGCCGAGATGGCCCGCCTGCTCCTGGCCCGCATCGAGGAGCCGGGCCTTCCGCCGACCTCGGTGATCTTCGATCCGGCTCTCGTCGTCCGCCAGTCCGCCTGACCTCCGCCGCGGCCCTACGGGGTGTGTCCCGTCAACGACCGTACAGCCGTGATCCCCGGAGGGTATGGCCGGCCGGTGATGCGGGCGATGTGGGCGTCGCGTTCCACCTCGGTCCTGGGGCGTCCGGCGATCCCGGGCCGTTGTTGCCAGGGTTCCGGGCCCTGCGGCCGGCGGAACTCGATCCCCATGGCTTCCAGGCGCAGCAGGTGGGTTTCCATGCGCTCGCGGAAACCGGGCAGGTCACGCAGGCGGGCCGGAGTCCACAGGACTTCCGCGATCGCCGCCAGGCGGGGGAAGGCGAAATAGTCGACCACACGTCCGGAGTCCATGTACTCCGTCCAGACGTTGGCCTGGCCCCCGATCACATGGCGGGCCTCCTCGGGAGAAAGCTCCGCGGGCACGGGCTCGAAGGCGTAGACGCGGTCGAGGTCCAGGACGACGGACTGCGGTATCGGCTCGGTGTCCAGGTCGGACTGCCGGTAGTCGAGATAGGCGTGGTTGTCGGGGCAGCTGATCACGTCGTGTCCCCCGCGGGCCGCGACGACGGCGCCGGACATGCCGCGCCAGGACAGGAGCGTCGTCCCGGCCGGCAGGTCGCCTTCGAGCAGGTCGTCCCAGCCGAGCATGCGGCGGCCGTGCCCGGCCAGGTGGCGGCCGATGCGTCCCAGGAACCATCCCGGCAGCCGCTCCACGCTGTCGAGCCCGAGCTCGGCGGCTCTGGCCCGCGAGGCGGGATCGTCGCGCAGGCGGGTCTTCGGGGCCTCGTCGCCGCCCACGCAGACGTACGGCGACGGGAACAGGTCGATCACCTCGTCCAGCACGTCGCAGAAGAACCTGACGGTGCGCTCCTCGGCGTTGAGCACATGATCGTCGATGCCCCAGCGGGTCCACACCGGCAGTCGCTCCGCCCCGGCACCCAGTTCGGGGTAGGCGGCCAGGGCGGCGCGGACATGGCCGGGCATCTCGATCTCCGGCACGACGGTGATGAAACGTCCGGCGGCGTAGGCGACGATCTCGCGGATGTCGTCATGGGTGTAATAGCCGCCGTGCGGCCGGCCGTCGGTGCCCGCGTCCGGCCCGGAACCTAGCTGCGTCTCCGTACGCCACCCTCCCACCGAGGTCAGACGGGGGTAGCGGCCGATCTCCAGACGCCAGCCCTGGTCGTCGGTGAGGTGCAGGTGGAGCCGGTTGAGCCGGTGCGCCGCCAGCTGGTCGATGAACCTGAGCACGCCGTGCACCGGCATGAAGTGCCGTGCGACGTCGAGCAGGACGCCGCGCCACGGAAACCGCGGCGCGTCGGTGACGGTGGTCGCGCCGATGACCCAGTCCGTGCCGGGGGTGATGGGTGAGCGGCGGTGTACGGCGGGCGGCAGCAGTTGCAGCAGCGTCTGGCAGCCGTAGAACACGCCTGCGGGGTCGCCGCCCTCGATGCGCACGTGGTCGGGGGTGACCCGCAGCCGGTAGGACTCGGGGGCGAGATCGGGCTCGAGTTCCAGCCGGATCGATCCGGACGCCGACTCGCGCAGGGGCAGCCCGGTCCCCGCACGCAGGGCGCCCTGTAACCACGCCAGGACTCCGTGCAAGGCGTCCGGCGCCGTCAGGCCGGTTTCCGTGGTGAGGGTGAAGGCGCCGCGGGCCGGGACCACGGCGGCGGGCAAGGGGACGAGGCTCATGCGGCTTCCTCACAGGTCGCGGGAGGGCTTGACGGCGGCGCGCGGACGACGTCGACGGTCGTATGGCGTGGACGGGTTGCGGCCCGGACAGGCCGCGCACCATCACGGCCTGTCCGGGTGCTCCCTTGTAGCGGTTCAGTAGAGCCGGGTGATCTTCCACCTGTTGAGGTTGAAGCCACCCGTCACCGCGTAGACGCCGAACTGGTGTGTCCCGGCGGGCAGGTCGACTTCACGGGAGATCGTCCGGTAGCTCGACCAGCTCCCGGTGTTCGGCACGTCGATGTTTCCGAGCGGGGTGGCGCCCTCGTTGACGTCCAGCGAGATCACCCCGCCGTTGTTCGGCGACGCGACGCGGTACTCCACCAGGTAACGCCCGGCCGACGGGATGGTGACCCCGCCGAAGGCGATCCAGTCGGTGCTGTCGAAGGAGCCGACGTGCTGCCCGCCGCCCGTGTCGGGCGTGGGCTCGGTGATGACGCCCTTCATCGCGCTGTAGTTCTCGGCCTCGAAGGTGCGGGTGTGGCAGCCGCCGGGCGCCAGCTCGCAGATGTCGGCCCGGTTGGTCGACACCTTGAGGTCGTCGTACCAGATCCAGGAGTCGTTGGCGGGCGCGAAGGTGGTGTCCGCCCCGCCGAAGAAGGAGGAGAAGTAGGCCCTGTCGATGAGGTCGCCGTTGCGCACGAAGCGCAGCCCGGTGACGGTGGCGGCCGAGACGCCGTTGTAGAAGATCTCGATTTCGCCGTCGGGGTTGGCGTTGCCGTTGGTGACGGTGTTGACCTTGAGCCTCTGGACGACGTTGAACCACTCCCCGCGCGGATAGAGGATGTCGGCGCCGTTGCGCTTGAGCACGGCGTAGTCGCCGTATTGCCCGGCGTGACCCATGTGGTAGTAGTAGATCGCCGCTTGGCCGTTGTTGCGCCGCCAGATCATGCGCGAGCTGAAGCCGTTGTAGCCGTCGCAGACCTGGCCTCCCGAGCACGCGGCGCCGCCCGCCAGACCGAGTCCCAGCTTTCCGGCGAACTCCGTGGTGCCCCAGCTGAAGTCGCTGCTGTAGCGCGCCCAGTAGGACAGGTAGTACTCACGGGCCGGGGTCAGCGCGAGCGGCGCCTGGGCGCCGGAGTCGGCCGGTCCGATCTTGCCCTTGGGGTAGAAGACGCGCAGCGACTTGCCGCCCGAGTGGTTGAAGTTGTAGCCGTCGATCCAGGTACGGGTGTCCATGCCCTCCTGCCAGGGCGCGCTCCAGCCGTCGGCCGCCCACTGGCTCAGGGTGTAGGCGGTGCCCCGCTCGGGCCGTTCGAAGGTGTTGACACGGGGCGCGGCCAGGGCGGTGCCGGGGATGATGGCGAAGAGGGAGACGAGTGCGGTGAGGACCTTTCCTCTCATGGGCTGGCTCCTGTTCAGAGATCGAGGACGAGCGTGCGTCCCCAGGGGTGACGCTCGGCTTCGGTGAAGCCGAGCGCGGCATAGAAGGCCAGGGCCCGGACGTTGGTCTCGGCGACGCCGAGGTGCAGGCCGGGCACCCGCCGCTCCCGCAACGACGTGATCAGGGCCGACATGAGGCGGTGGCCCCAGCCCTTGCTCCGCAGTCGCGCGGTGAGCTTGATGTGCGCCTGGGCCGGGTGGCCGGCGAACCAGGGCCGAGGCGCGTCCGGGTAGTCGTGGATCACATCGACGTAGCGGTGGTCGAGGGTGCCGTCGCCGGGATCGGGACGGCGGGGGTACTGCTCGCGCAGCACCGGCCACCAGTGCTCGCGGGCCCACCCGAGGAACTTCTCGGTGCACGCGGTGGCGACGACGTAGCCGCCGATCCCCTGCTCGTCGGCGACGACGAAGGCCAGGCCGGGATCGGCGACCGCGTACGGCCCCGCATAGAGGTGACCGGGCAGGTCGGGGGCGTGGAAGCGGGGCGCCTCCGCCCGGCCCGCCCCGTCGACGAGCAGGCACACCCGGTAGATTCCGGCCAGGTCGGCAGGATGGTAGGGCCGCAGGAGCGCCGCCATCGCGAGCTCCTAGGAGACCGTGACGGCGACGGTGACCCTGTCGCCGGATCGGACGAATTTCACGGACTGTCCATTCAAAGTGACATCTCGTACACCTGGCGCGTGGACCGAGATCTCATACCGCCCGGTCGCTCCGCGCGGCACGGTCAGCCGCAGCTCGGACCCGGCGTAGGCCACCGACGCCCGCTCGATCGGCTGCGAGACCTTGACCCAGTCGACGCCGTCCACGGAGACCGTGGCGCGGCGCATCAGGTCCACGCTGACCGGTGCGCCGTTCGCGGCCCGTCTGAGCAGCGCGTAGCCGGAGTCGAAGAGCACGTCGTCGCGGAGGCCGGCGGTCAGGTCGACCCGCACGTGCCCGTCGGCGATTCGCCGGGCCTCGCTCACGGCCGGCCGATCCGCCAGTGAGCGGGTCTCGATCAGCGTGGTGAACCGCGTCCGCGCCGTCCCTTCCCGTCTGGCCAGCAGGAACGGGATGGGCTTGCCGGTGGTGGCCTCGCCCGGCCCGCTGGTGTGCAGGACCCCGGTCGAGGCCGGCTCCAGCGACCGCAGCGAGAGCACCGCCGTGTCGGAGGTCCACTGCGCCTGCCACCGCCCGTCCGCCGCCGTGCCCTCGGCGACCCGCTTAAGCCGGTGGTAGCCGAAGTCGGTGTCGGCCGGGTCGAGCACGCAGTCGCCGCAGGGCGGCGGCGTCATGGCGGGCCCGCTCACCTCCAGCGTCCCCTGCCCGTGCCACGACTGGTCGTAGCGGTGCGCGGTGGTCCCCGAGGCGTCGAACACGTCGAGTGTGTAGCGGTCGGTCATCAGGTCCGCGCGGCGGATGGCCACGTCCCCGTCCTTGGCTCCGGCGTCGGCCACCCGCAGCCCGGGGGTGGTGCCGAAGAAGTTCAGCGAGCCGCGCATGGTGCGGTCCTGGCTTCGGCCGTCCACGACGACCGTGTTGTGCGAGACGCTCTCGCGGTACCAGTTGTTGGTCAGGTCGGCGTTGTCGGAGCCGTAGACCATGCCGAGATCGGTCGACTGCAGCCCGCCGCCGGTCACGTCGACGTGCAGCTTGTCGGCGTGGCCGTGGCTGCCGCCCGGGATGCCGTGGTCCATCCTGATCGCGTCGGCCTGGAAGGGGTCCACCGCCGAGCCGTACAGCAGGGCGACGTCGTCGAAGAAGCCTGCGCCCCGGTCCGAGACGAGTGACACCCGCGCCGCGACCGCCTCACGCGGAACCGCGCCGTGCACCCCGGCGGCCTTCCAGGTGCCTGCGAAAGCTGTGGAGACGGGCTCGGTGGTCGTGCCGTCCTTCTTCACGAACGACAGCTCGATCCGGCCGATCCCCTGGACCCGTGCCTTCAGCTCGACGGTGCCGACGAGGCCGCCGGTGACCGGGATGTCGCTGCTCCAGCGCCCTTGCGTGGCCGTCGCCGCCGAGCCGCCTCGATAGGCGAGCGGCGAGATCGCCGTGCGGCCCTCGCGGGCCCAGGACGTGCCGCCGTCCTCGAAGCCGCCGTCCCGGGCCAGGTCGGCCGGCCACAGGTCGAGCCGCTCGAAGCCGCCGTCGATCGCCAGCCGTACGGCACGCGCCTTGACCGGTACCTGGAGCTCCTTCTCTCCCTCGGTTGCGCTGATCTTCCTGCCCTTCCGGTCGAGGAAGGTCAGCTTGACCGATCCGCGGCCCAGGACCGACAGCCGCAGGTGTGACAGGCGAGTGCCGTCCACCGGGAAGGTCTGGGTCGCCTGGCCCGTCACTGCGCCCTTCTTCCAGGTCCCGGTCAGCGCCCAGAAGGCCGGCTTGCCCGCGTCCTCCAGTGCCGCCTCCGTGAAGTCCCCGTTGGGGACGAGGTTGGCCGGCTCGCCGCCGCGCAGCACGGTCTCGCCCAGGCCGCGGAAGGTGGTGCTGCGCTGCCGTACACCTGGGCTCTTCGGGATCTCGTCGGCGCCGTACCGCAGCGCCCACCGGTCGCCCCGCGGCTGGCCGAGATTGTGGTAGGCCAGTCCGAGCCCGGCGGCGAAGTCGGGGTCGTCGTAGGTGGCATAGGCCCATTCGGCGAACATTGTGAAGTTGGGGCCGAACCTCCGTCCCCAGGTGCCGCCGTCACCGGCCGCGGGGACGGTCAGGTCCGGATACAGGTACGGCAGGAGCGTGGTGTACATCGACTTGAAGCGTGGATCGTGCGGGTAATCCTTCTCCCGCGCCGAGATGGCGACCTGGGTGAGCGCCTGGAGCGCGTACAGGTGGTAGCTGGCCGAGCCCTCCCACCACCAGCCGTCGCTCACGATCGCCTTGTCCAGCAGGAACTCGGTGTCCTTCAGCGCGGCATCGCGCAGCCCGGCGTCGTCGATCGCCGCGCCGACCCCGTGCACCGCCGCGGCCGTCCAGGCCTGGAAGTTGGAGGTCGCCATCGGGCTGGAGATCAGCAGCTCGGCCAGCGGGCGCAGCAGATTGCCCTCGATGTTCACCCGCTCGGCCTCGGTGAGGCCGTCGCGGATCAGGTCGTAGGCGTCGATCAGCCCGATGGCCGCGACCGCCTCGTCCAGCGACTGGTAGTGGATGCGCCCGTAGAGCGGGTTGAGCGGCACGGACAGGAACCGGTCGGCGTAGTAGAGCAGGATGTCACGCGCTTTGGCCGCGTACTGCTCACCGCCGGTCACCCGGTAGGCGAGCGCCAGGTCGGAAGCGCCCTGCGCGGCGTTGTTGTGCCAGATCTCCACCCATGCGCTGTCGTACGGCTCGCCGCTGTAGGTCTTGCCGTCGAGCGGGCACCGATGGCTCGTGGGGCTGTCGTAGTCGAAGGTCAGCATGGTGTTGGTGCCGGGGCATTTGAAGTTGCCGCTCCAGCCGCCGTGGAAGACCGTCTTGTCCAGCGGCCTGCCCAGCCAGGCGTCGGCCTCCGCCTTGACGGTGGTGTCGAAGGCCTTGGCCGCCCACGGCCACCCCGAGATGCGCCCGCGCAGGGTGTCCAGCTCCGCGGGCGTCGCGTAGACCCGAGGTTCGCCGCCCTTGGCGGTGGCCTCCTCCACCGTGAGCGTGGCCCGCTGTGCCAATGCCGCGTCACCACTGGGCGTGGCGGTCAGTACGGCGGAGCCCGGAACGGTCACCGTGACCAGGGTGGACTCCCCCGGCTTCAGTGGCGCGGTCACCGCCGGGCTCACCGTGCCGCGGTCCACCGCGAGCCGCAGGGTGTCGGCCACGGCGCGCCGGTTGGTGACCGTGACCAGGAATCTGGCGTCGCTGCCCGGCGCGGCCTTCTTGGTGGCGCGTTCGGGGTAGAGCCAGGCCGATCCCGGCGTCACCCGCACGTCGTCCACCCACATGGTGCCCGTGGAGGTCTGCACGGTGTTGATGATCTGGACCCGCGTGGTCAGCGGCGGCACCTTGAAGGTGCCCTCCACGGCGCTCCAGTCCCTGGTGCCGGTGAGGATGCCGCCGAGCAGGCCGGAGCCGGTGTAGACGGTGGTCCCCGCGCTGTCGACGTAGCTGAAGTTGAGCGAGACGCGGGCCGCGCCGGGGAAGTCGGTGTAGTCGGCCAGGGTGATCGCGTCGAGCTTCACCTTGGCGGAGATGTGCACGATGGGGGTGGTCGTCTGGTTGAGCGGGACGGTGACGTACCCGCCGATCTTCCTGGTCGGCGAGCCGTCGATCCGCATCGACCGGCCGCCCTCCGCGGCCACCGTGGAGTCGATCGCGTAGGTGGAGCTCTGCCACGGCGTGCACCAGGCGGGTGCCGGGCAGGCTTCGGTGGAGGGAGTGGTCGTCTCGAACCCGGGGTTCGGCACCAGGTTGGGCCCGTCGGCGGCGGCGGCGGTGGCGGGCGTCGCCTGAAGCGGCGTCGAGGCCACGATCAGCGCCGCCAGTAAGGCGGTGATCTTCTTCATGCCGCCTCCAGCCACGCGTCGCGGTGCCGGGCGACGAACTCGTCGTCCACCAGCTCGGGGTAGGCGGCGATGACGCGGTCGAGCTCCTCGGCCTGGCCGGGCGACAGGCCCTCGGCCGGGTCGAGCAGCCGTACCTCGGCCAGCAGGCCCTGGCGGCGCAGCACCTCGTGCACTCCGGCGATGCAGCCCGCGAACCCGTGCGCCACGTCGAAGACCGCGCCGTTGGCGTCGGTGAGCCGCGCGGCGAGCGTGAGCAGCTCGGCGTCCACGTGACCGCTCCTGACCGCCTCGTGGGCGCGGTGCAGCAGCTCCACGGCCCGGTGGGTCCACACCGCCGTCTGGCCGAGCAGCCCGCCGACGATGCGCTTGACCACCGGCTTGCCTTCCACCTCCACCGAGAACTCGGTGAGCAGGTCGACCAGGATGTTGTCGTCGTTGCCGGTGTACAGGGCGATCTCCTCGGCCCGGCCGGACTCACAGACCGCCCGGACCACGTCGATCGTGCGGTAGCGGTCGAACGGCGCGATCTTCACCGCACGTAACGCCGGGAGCTGGGCCGCCCGGCGCCAGAAGTCCACGCCGAGGACGCGGCCGCCCACGGCCGGCTGCAGGTAGAACCCGCAGAGCGGCAGCACCTCACCGATCTCGGCCAGGTGGGCGACGAGCTCGTGATCGGGCAGGTGGTCCAGGCCGCGCAGGATGACCATGGCCAGGTCGTAGCCCAGGGAGGCGGCCAGCTCGGCCTCGCGGACGGCCTCCGCCGTACCGCCTGCCACGCCCGCGACCAGCACCGGGGCCGGGCCGCTCGCCCGGGTGCCGGCCGTGGCGGCTTCGTCCGCGGCCAGCCGCAACACCGGCTCCAGCAGACCCGCCGCACGGATGCCGAACTGGGTGGTGTGAACGCCTACGGCGAGGCCACCCGCTCCGGCGTCGAGGTAGTACCGGGTCAGCGCTCGCTGGCGGCGCTCGTCGAGCGTGCCGTCGGCGGTGATGACGAGGGGGTGCGCGGGGATGATGACGCCTTCCAGCAGGGTGCTTGCTGCGGAGGGCGCCAGGATGGCTGGCATCAGAAGCGTCCTTCTCGTTCTTGGAAGTGGGTGGCCTTGCCGTGCACCGCTCCCCCGGAGGCCACCCAGCGGGCGGTGGCGTCGAGCAGGCGCATCAGCGGGACGGTCGGGTAGCCGAACAGGGCGTGCGAGCGTGCGGCGTTGGAGAGCAGGGCCGTCGGTTCCTCGCCACCGGTGAAGCGCGGCGTGACCCCGAGGCGGGCGGCCAGCTGTCCGGCCAGCCAGCGGACCGACGCGGTCTCGGGTCCGGCCATGTTGAGGATCAGCGGTGGGGTGGCGCAGTGCTCGAAGAGGCGCAGCGTCATGGCGTTGACGTCGCCCTGCCAGATGACGTTGACGCTGCCCGTCGCCAGGTCGATCGGCTCGCCCCGGTGGACGGCCTGCGCCAGTTCGAGCAGGACGCCGTAGCGCATCTCGACGGCGTAGTTGAGGCGGACGATGGCGGCCGGGGTGCCCTGGACGCGCGAGAAGTGCTCGATGATGCGTTCGCGGCCGAGGCAGGACTGCGCGTATTCACCGGCCGGGCTCGAAGGGGTGGCCTCGTCGGCTCCGCCGCCGGCCACCGGGACGAGGGGGTAGACGTTCCCGGTGGAGAAGGCGACGACGCGGGATCCCGGGAAGCGCTGCATGACGCGTCCCGGCAGGTAGGTGTTGAGCGCCCACGTGCCGTGTTCGGAGCCGTGCGTGCCGAACTTGCGTCCGGCCAGGTAGACGACGCGCTCGGCCTCGGGCAGGCGGGCCAGGTCGGCGTCGTCGAGCAGGTCGGCCCGGACGATCTCCACTCCGGCCTGCTTCATGAACGCCTCGTCCTCGCCGGAGAGGGTGCGCGCGACGGCGATCACCCGGGCGGTGGAACGGCGGGCGTCGAGGGCCCGGCGGGCCATCACCGCGAGGCCGGGGCCGATCTTGCCTCCGGCGCCCAGCAGCATCAGGTCGCCCGTGGTGCGGGCGAGGCCGTCGGCCACGGCCTCGGACGGTGTGGAGAGCGCTTCGAGCGGATCGTTCAGGTTCTCGATCATCGGATGTCCTCCGACATCAGCGAGCGGAAGGCGGACAGGGCCTCATGCAGGGGCGCGGCCTGCGGGTACCAGGCGGCCTCCCACTCCAGGCAGGTCCAGCCGCCGTAGCCGAGACGGGCCAGTTCCCCGGCGAACGCGTCGAGGGGCACGGCTCCGGCGCCCGGCAGCACGGGCGCGAGGTCGGTGGTGGAGGTGACGTCCTTCACCTGTACGTGGGCCAGCCAGGGGCGCAGCGCCTCGGCCGTGACGGCCGGGGGCTCACCCGCACGCCACGGGTTGACGACGTCCCAGAGGGCTCCGACGTGCGGGGAGCCGACCTGGGAGAGCACGTCGGCGACGGCGCGTCCGGTGAGGAAGGCGTCATGGGTTTCGAGCAGGATCCGCACCCCGGACCGTGCGGCGCTTCCGGCCTCGGCCCGCAGGGTCGTGACGGCGCGGCCCGCCACCCCGGGGTCGTCCGGGTCTCCTCCGAAGACCCGTACGAACGACGCGCCGGCCAGCCGCGCGAGCTCCAGATGCCGGGCGAGCGCGGCCCCCTCGCCCGGCATCCCGACCCGCACGTAGGAGGCGAGGCAGATGATCTCGATGCCCGCTTCCGCGAACCGGGCCCCGACCGTCCGGGCCTCGGCATCGGTGGCCGTGGGCGGCAGGATCTCGCCGGTGGCACACCGGAGCTCGAGGCCTCCGCAGCCGTGCTCGCGTGCCAGCTCGATCACCTGCTCGACCGGCGCGCCGGGGCAGCCGAGGGTGCTGAAGGCCAGGCGGCCGCTCATGCCGGGTTCCTCAGCAAGGCGGAGCCGACCGTTTCCGGGCGGCCGCGGACGGCCGACTCATAGATCGTCAGGACCGCGGCCACGACGGACCGGCCGTAGTCACCCCCGACCAGCGGCGGGCGGCCCCTCGTGCAGGCATCTGCGAAGTCGGCGAGCTGCTCGGTGAAGGCCGCCTCCGGGTGGTCCCCGCCCGGCGTGATCTGCCGTTCGGCACCGCCGTCGCTGACGAAGGTGCCCTCGGTGGCCGACCAGCGCAGCGAGCCCCGTTCGCAGATCACGAGCGTCTCGTCGGTGTAGGGCAGGCCGGCGCTGGTGAACAGGAAGCTCGCCTTGACGCCGCTCGACAGGCCGATGACGCCGACCGCGTCGGTCTCGATGTCCAGGCCGCGCCGCCTCCACAGGTGGGCGTGGACCGACTCGATCTCGCCGGCGCCGAGCCACTGGATGCGGTCGAGACCATGGGTGCCGACGTTCATCACGATGCCGCCGCCGGCCGCGACCGGGTCGAAGAACCAGTCGGGACGCGAGCCACGCTCGTAATGGGCCGTTCTGCGGTGGCTGATCGCGTGCACCGGGCCGAGCTCACCGGAGGCCAGGAGCGCCGCGACCTGACGGGCATGGGCGCTGAAGCGCAGCACGTGCCCGACGGCGAGCGTCACCCCCGCGGCCTCGCAGGCTTCGATCATCGCGGTGCAGTCGGCGACCGTGGTGGCCATCGGCTTCTCCACCAGGACGTGCACACCCGCGCCGGCCGCGTCCACGGTCATCTCGGCGTGCAGGTTGTGCGGCGAGGTGATGATCACGCCGTCCAGCCGCTCGCGGGCGAGCATCTCCCGGTGCGAGGTGTAGGCGGTGGCGCCCGCCTCCTCGGCCGCGCGCCGCGCGGCGTCGGCGCGGATGTCGCAGACCGCGCCGACCGTGACCTGGGGCAGGTTCCGCGCGGCCCGCAGGTGCAGGTCGCCGACGATGCCGGTGCCGATGAGGCCGAGCCGGAACGAGGGCTCGTTGGTAAGCACAAACAACTCCTTGGCTTGGGAGAGGTCAGCCCTTGAGACCGGAGGCCGCCGCGCCGCGCACGAAGTAGCGCTGGGCGACGATGAAGACCACGAGGATCGGGACGAGCGACATCAGGGCTCCGGCGGTCACCAGTTGGTCGTTGCCGACGAACTGACCGCGCAGGCCCATCACCCCGATGGGGAGGGTCAGCTTCTCCGGGGAGATCAGGTAGACCGTCGGTTCGAGTACCGCGCCCCAGGACGTCATGAAGGTGAAGACGGCGAGCGTCGCCAGGGACGGCTTCACCAGCGGCAGGTGGATCCGGGTGAAGATCTTCCAGAGGCCGGCGCCGTCGAGGGCGGCGGCCTCCATGAAGTCGGTGGGGATGGCCAGGAACGCCTGACGCATCAGGAAGATCCCGAAGGGGGTGGCGAGCCAGAACGGGACGATCAGCGGCAGGAATGTGTCCAGCCAGCCGAATTCGCGGAACATGATGAACGTCGGGATGATCGTCACCACCGTCGGCAGCATGAGCGTGGCGAGCGCGGCGGTCAGCAGAGCATTGCGCAGCGGCAGGCGCATGCGGGCCATCGCGTGCCCGACCATCGCACTGCTGATCACGGCTCCGGCCGTCGCCAGTCCCGCGATGACGAAGCTGTTGATCGCGTACGACGCGAATGGGGCCCGGGCCCACACATCGGTGTAGTTCGACCAGACCGGCGGGTCGGGCAGCAGCGTCGGCGGGATGGCGATGAAGTCGGCGTAGGACTTGAGCGAGTTGAACAGGGACGTCACGAACGGCAGCAGCATGATCACGGCGCCGGAGACGACGAGCACGTAGGCCGGCAGGCGGCCGGGCCGCACCCGGCGCTTGAGCGCGCGGCTAGGCATAATGCACCCACTTCCGCTGCAGCCAGAGCTGGACGAGGGTGAGGACGAGGGTGATGCCGAACAGCACCCAGGCGACGGCGGCCGCATAGCCCATCTGGAAGTACTCGAAGCCCTGCCGGTACATGTACAGGACGGTCACCTCGCTGGCATCGCCCGGCCCGCCGCCCGTCATGACGTAGACCTGCTCGAAGGCCTGAAGGACCGAGATCGTCGACAGCACCAGGACCAGGAACGTCGTCCCGGACACGGCCGGCACGGTGATGTGCCGGAAGCGGCGGACGGGCCCGGCGCCGTCCATCTCGGCGGCCTCGTACAGCGACTTCGGAATGGACTGCAACCCGGCCAGGAAGAGCACCATCATGTAGCCGACGCCCTTCCAGACCGCCACCAGGGCGAGGGTCGGGATGACCAGCGCGGGGCTGTCGAGCCAGTTCTGCGGGTCGACGCCGAACCAGCCGAGGACGGTGTTGGCCGAACCGGTGCGCGGGTTGAACACCGCGTCGGCGACGTAGGCGATGACCACCCAGGACGAGACGACCGGGACGAAATAGGCGCCGCGCAGCAACGGCATGAACGTCAACCGCTGGTTGAGGCCGACGGCCAGGACCAGCGCCAGGACCGTCTGCGCCGGCACGTACAGGAGAGCGAACAGGCCCGTGTTGAGCAGGCTGTTCCAGAAGTGCTCGTCCTTCAGCAGCCTGGCGTAGTTGTCCAGGCCGATCCAGTTCGGCGGGGAGACGGTGTCGTAGTCGGTGAAGCTGAGATAGCTCAGGGCCAGCACGGGCCAGGCCGTGAGCAGGACGAGGTGGGCCAGGTAGGGGGAGGCGAACAGGCTCGCCCACAACCTCTCGGCGATCTTTCCGGATCCGGTCGTGATCGTCACTTCTCGCCCCCCTTCCCGTTCCTTGATGTGCCGGGTCATCCGGCCGGCTTGAACCGGTCGACGACAGCCTGGGCGTCGGTCTGCGCGGTCTTCAGCGCGTCCTCGACCCCGGCCTGCTTCGACAGCGCGCTGGTGACCTGTTTGGTGATCGCGCCGGTGTACTCGCTCCACACCGGGCTCAGGCCGATGTCATCGGCGTCCGCGAGGGCGTCGGTGAAGGGCTTGCGGTCGGTGGGAGGCGTGCCGGGGTGGAGGAACGCCGGGGTCTGCGCGACCTTCTTGTTGATCGGGATGGCCTCACCGGTGGACATCCACGCGGCCTGCGGCCCCTCGCCGGCGAAGAACTTGATCCACTTCCAGGCGGCCGCGGCCTTGGGCTCGGACGAGGCGCGGTTGACCACCCAGGAGTTGATGTTGGCGAGGTCGCCGCGCTGCCCGTTCGGCCCCTTCGGCAGCGGTACGACCCCCATGTCGATCTTGCCCTGGGCCGCGGTCTGGATCCGGGCGTAGATGCCGAACTGCATCGCCACGATGCCGCTCGGGAAAAGGATCTGGGACTTGCCCAGGGCCTCGGTCGTCACCGGGTCGGGGGCGACCTTCTCCTCATGCATCGCCCTGTTCATCCAGGTGAGGGCGTCGCGGCTCTGCGGGCTGTCGATCGCGATCCGCCCGTCGTCGGCGAGGACGTCACCGCCGAAGGCCTTCACCATCGGCCACCAGCTCTCCACGAAACTGGGCGAGTAGGCGCGGAAGCCGTAGATGTCGGTCTTGCCGTCGCCGTTGGTGTCCTGGGTGAGCTTCTTGGCCGCGGCGAGGAGGTCGTCGTAGGTCCAGTCCGCGGTCGGCGGCTCCACCCCGGCCTTGGCGAAGATCGCCTTGTTGTAGAACAGCGCGGTGGACTGGGCGCCCTGCGGGAAGCCGAACAGGCGTCCCCGCGGGTCGCCCTTCTTGATGATGTCGATGCCGTAGTAGTCGGCGGGGTTGATATCGGAAGCGTACGCGGTGAGGTCGCGCAGGCTGTTGCGGCCGCTGAACTCCTGGACGAGGACGCCGTCGGACAGCCATACGTCGGGTGCCCGGCCGCCGGCGAGCTGGGTGCGCAGGCGCTTGTAGAACTGGTCGTAGTCGGCGGACTCGATCTTCACCTCGATGCCGGGGTTGGCCTTGGTGAACTGGTCGACCAGCTTGCGCATCAGGCCGTCCGCGGGGCCGCCGACTTCGGCGTAGTAGCCGAGCGTCAGGGCGACCTTGCCGCCGGCCGTCTCGTCGCCGCCTCCGCCGCAGGCCGCGGTTGTGGTCAGGGTCAGGATCAGGGCCGTCCCGAGCGCGGCGATTTTGGAACGTTCTCTTTCAGGCATGGGGGTACCTGCTCTCCGTGGGGTGACGCGTCGTCTGAGGCGACGAAAAGGTCGTTCTGGGTGGCTAAGAAGTCGTGGGGGTCCCGCCGCAGGACCCTCGCACGACCAGCCGGGGCTGCAGTTCGATCCGGTGGGCCGGGGCGGCGGGGTCGTCGATGCGGCGCAGGAGCAGCTCCGCGGCCAGCGCTCCGACCTCCGGCTTCGGCGGGGCCACCGCGGTGAGCGGAGGGTCGGTCAGGTCGACGACGTCATCGTCGTAGGCGACGAGCGCCAGGTCCTCCGGCACCCGCAGGCCGAGCCTGCGCGCCTGGACGACGAGCGACGCGGCGTCGCGGTCGCCATGGCAGAACACGGCGCTCACGCGGTGGTCGCGGCAGTCCCGGGCGAAGGCGAAAAGTTCCCCGGCCGGCCACTCCGTGCGCCTGACGACCGCCTCGGCGACCCGTTCGACGCCCAAGGCCCGGATCGCGCGCTCGAATCCATCGGTGACGACGTCGGCCGTCCCCGTTCTGACCCGCCCGACGAAGCCGATCCTGGAGTGGCCGAGCCCGACCAGGTGCCGGACCGCGGCGTGGACGCCGCCGACATGGTTGGTGACGACGTAGGAGGTCGGGTCGTCCGGCTCCAGCACCGTCGGACGGCGTTCGACCAGCACGTACGGGACGGGCAGTTTGCGCAGGGCCTCGATGTGCGCCTGAGGGTCGTCCATGACGTTCAGGTTCGGCACGAGGATGAGCCCCTCGACTCCGCTGTCGAGAAGCCTGCGGGTCTGGGCGTGCTCCAGGCCGGGTTGATTCTCGGAGCTGGCGAGAATGACTCCGGCGCCGGCCGCGGTCAGCGCCCGCTCGATGCCTTCGATGACTCGCGGGTAGTAGTACGAGGTCGAGGGGACGAGCACGCCGATGAGCCTGCGGCCCGTCGGCGCGGGCCGGCTCGCCACATAGGTGCCCGAACCCTGCCGCCGCACCACGACGCCTTCGTCCACGAGGATCCCCACCGCCCGCCGGACGGTGTTGACCCCGACGCCGAAGGTCGCGGCCAGCTCCCGCTCCGTCGGCAGCCGGCTGCCGACGGACCAGCCCTCGTCGGCGATCCGCTCCCGCAGTGCGGCCGCCACCTTTTCCGATTTCATTCCCTGAGAGAATGAATTTGATCCGATCGGCGGTGTCATGGCCGGAATCATGCCTGAGCAGAAAGAGACGGTCAAGAGTTGTCCAGCCGTTTATTTCGTGATTTCCTCCTGCCTATCACCCCCTCTGAAGTGCGACTTCATGGAATGAATTCATTCCTTTTCGAAGGAGGAAAGTGCCCGGCCCGAGAATGACCGTGGATTCGGTCGAATGCTTCGTCCTGCACCTGCCCGCGCTCCGCGACTTCAAGATCTCCGGTGGCACCGTCACCCGTGCGGGCGGCGCGCATGCCCGCGTCCTGGTCCGCGTCGGCGCGGACGGCCTGGCCGGGTGGGGCGAAGCCACTCCGGCCCCGACCTGGACCTACGAGACGACGGAGAGCATCGTCTCGACCATCCGCGGTTACCTGGCCCCCGCCCTGGTCGGCCATCCGGTCTGGGACCTCGACGGCGCGATCCGCCTCTTCGAGCGGGCCATCAGTCCCGGATACACCCTCGGTGCCCCATTGGCCAAGGCGGCGGTCGACGTGGCCCTGCATGATCTCGTCGGCCGGGCCCTGGGCGTCTCCATCGGCGAGCTCTGGGGCCAGCGCCGGGTTGACGAGATCCCCCTGGCCTGGATCGTGTCGGGCGCCGACCCCGAATCGGCGGCCAAGGAGACGGAAGAGGGCCTGGCGGCCGGATATCGGGCGTTCAAGACGAAGGTGGGCATCTCTTCGCCCGAACACGACGCCGAACGCGTGGCAGCGGTCCGCGCCCGCGCGCCCGACGCGCCGCTCTGGATCGACGCCAACCAGGCCTACACCCTCGACCAGGCTCTCCGCCTGGCACGCCGCATCGAGCCGCTGGCGGTCAGCCTGCTCGAACAGCCGCTCCGGGCCAACGACCCGATCGGCCTGAGCCGGCTGCGCGACCGGAGCCCGATCCCGATCGCCCTCGACGAAAGCCTGGTCCACCCGTCCGACCTGGCCACCTTCATCCGTCTCGGCGCCCTCGACCTGGCCGTGGCCAAGGTCCAGCGAACCGGCGGCCTCCTGCTGTCCCGCCGCCTCTGCTCTCTGGCCGAGGACAGCGGCATCGGCCTCGTCGGCTCCGGTCTCACGGACTCCGTCCTGGGCCTGGCGGCCTCCCTCCATCTGTTCGCGGCGTTCGGCATCACCCACCCGGCCGACCTCAACGGCCCCCAGTTCGTCCGATCACCTTACGTACGCGGTCCAGACGTCGTGATCAGCGACGGCACCGCTCACGTGCCCTCCGGTCCCGGCCTGGGCGTGGAGGTCGACGAGGACGCGGTCCGGGCCCTGGCCGTCCCTCAACCGGCTTGGTCATAGGCCGTACGCGACCAAGTGAGCGCGGGCCGGATCGCCCACGATCTCTTCGTCGTCCACATCCGCCCTGGTCAACCGCCGTGCCAGAGGACCATCGGAGGACCAGGACCGGGACTTTCGGCCCTACTGCGGCCGTCGGAGCCCCGACAGCATGGAGCTAGGGGGATCCGGCTGGAGGCGGATATGAACGGGAAACAGGCCAATCCAGGCCTATATATGGAACATTTCCAACTTTCCGAGCAGGCGGTGAACGGCGCCGCGAAGATCATGGTCAGTGGAGAGGTCGACCTGGCTGCCGCGCTGCCTCTGCAGGAGCTGCTCTTCGGCACGATGAACGGCCCGAGTTCGACCACCGAGGTCGACCTGGGCGACGTGTCGTTCATGGACGCGTCAGGACTCACAGCGCTCATCCGGGCCGATACCAAGGCCCGAGACGTCGGCGGACAGCTGCATCTGTCCCATGTTCCCGATCGCGTCTTCCGTCTCCTCAGGATCTTCGATCTTGATCAACGATTCTCCATCCTGACCTGATCACCTGTGTGACAAGCGGCTCGCCCACCGTGCGAGTGCGCGCCAGGTGACGCGATCGAGACCGCAGCGTCGTGGGCCCAGTCCCACAGTGCCCCAGCAGGCGCGGCTGCGGGTTGTCCGCGTTTCGTGGTGTGATGCTGCGCTATGAGATCACTGAAAGGCGCAGTGATAGGGCTCATGGTCGGGGCGGTCGTGGCCTTGATCTACGCCGATACGATCGCACAGGAGCACGAGCTCGGCACGATGCTGAACAGTGCGCTGATGCTCTTGGTTCCTTTCCCGATCGGTGCGGCGGGCGCGGCGCTGCTGCGGATGCCGCGCTGGGGTGCCGTGGCGATCGCCGGGCCGATCGCGACGCCCGTGCTGGGATCGGCGCTGATGCAGGTCATCCCCGACTTCTACCTCTTCGGCTTCGACGAGATGTGGACCACTGGGGTGTGGGTCGTCGCCGGGCTGCTCGGGTACGTGGCGGCAGCCTGGTGGGCCCGCGACCGGTGGGTCGCGATCACGGTCACCGGCGTGCTGTTGTCGGTGACCGTGATCTCGGGCCAGGTGCGGGATCCGCTGAACGAGTGGCAGGAGGCCCTGGCCTTCCGGCGGTCGGGCATCCCGCTGCTCGCACCGAAGATGCCGGGCTACTCCATCAGGCGAGCCGAGCTGTGGACCGGCGAGGAGGACGGGACGGCGATCCTGCTCGAGTACACACGCCCGGACCGGACGGACGTCCAGGTTTTCCTCCGTCCTGCCACGGCCGCCACGCCGAAGACCGCGTGCGGCTCGCCGTTCCCTGTCCTCACATGGGGCACAGACGGCGTCTCCTGCACTCCGTCAGGGGGTGACCGGTGGATTCGTGAGGACTCGAGCGGGGAGGTCACGGCGTTCGCCTGGCACGGGAGCGCTCTGGTTCAGGCTTCCGGCATAGCCATGACCCCTCAGGAGCTGTTCGCGCTCCTCGACAGCCTGCGTCCCATCACGGCCGCCCGGCTCGCCCGGGTGTAACCGGTTGTCATGCGGCCTGGGCTACCGCCGTCCGCGTCCATGACCGAGCGTTTGGGTCACCTCGGTCCGGCAGTGGCATGCGCGGCTTTCGGGAGTGCCAGCATCACGAGCGCCGTGATCAGGTAAAGCGCGGCGGAGGCGATCAGGACGATGCTGAGCGCGTGACCGTAGTCGGGCAGTTCCGGTGCTCCGGTGGCTGAACCGGTGACGGAGGTGAAGAAGATCGTGCCGAGCACGGCGATGCCGACGGCGCCGCCGATCTGGTTGACGGTGGAGAGGACCCCGCCCGCGGCGCCCGCGTTGCGTCCGGGGACGCCGGCGAGGACGACGTTGACGAGAATGGGTGCGGCGAGGCCGAGCCCGAGGCCACCGATGAAGAGCGCGAGGGCGAGGGGCCAGTATCCGGGATCGTTGCCGTCCTTGACGATGTACCACAGGACGAGCTGAGAGGCCGCGATGGTGAGCGAGCCGGCGATCAGGAGCGTTCTGCCCGCCTTGGTGGCGAGAGCGACGCCGAGGCCGGAGGTGATGATCGAGCCGAGCGCGTACGGGAGGATCACCAGGCCGGTCTCCCATGCGGTTCGGCCGGTTCCGTTCTGGAGGTAGACCGAGAGGGTGAGGAAGTACGACCCGATGCCGCCGAAGAAGAGCACCGAAGCGCTCAGGCCGACTGCGAAGGCGCGGATTCTCAGCAGGGCCGGGTCGAAGACAGGTTCGTCTCCGCGTCCGGTGAGGCGGCGCTCGTGGGCGAGGAAGATCGCGAGCACGATGATTCCGGCTGCGAGGAGGACGGAGCCGGCCCAGGTCCATCCCCATGTCCCGGTCTGGATGATCGGCAGCAGCAGGAGAAGGATGCCCGTGGCCGCGAGGAGCGCGCCGGGGAGGTCCGGTCGCGCGGTCAAGGCGGAACGGGACTCCGGCAGGACCTTCGCACCGATGATGAGCGCCAGGATCGAGACGGGCACGTTGATCCAGAAGATCGTGCGCCAGCCCAGGTTGAACAGGTCGATGTCGACGAGCAGCCCGCCCAGCAGCGGGCCGGCGACCGAGGCGAGGCCCTGGACCGCTCCGTAGGCGCCGAACGCCTTGGCACGCTCTCCCGGAGCGAATGACGCCCGGATGATCCCGAACACCTGCGGGACCATGATCCCGGCGGTCAGTCCCTGCCCGGCCCGCATGCCGATGAGCATCCCCGGATCGACGGCCAGCGCGCACAGCGCCGAGGTGACCATGAACCCGGCCAACCCGATCATGAACAGCCGCTTGCGGCCGTACTGATCACCGAGCCGTCCCCCGGTGATCAGGCCCGCGCCCAGGGCGAGGGTGTAGGCGGCGATCGTCCACTGGATCTGAGCGTCGCCGGCGCCCAGATCCTGGGCTATCGCCGGGGCCGCGACGGTGACGATCGTCGCGTCGAGAAGGTCCATGAAGGAACCGAAGAGCACCACCAACAGCGCCATGGTCGCGCCCGTCCGAGATGCGTCAGTGGTGAGGGTGCCCTCTCGGGGGCTCGGTGAATCGGTCATGCCGGTCACCATGGCGGGCGTAGTTGCCATCGAGTGACCGCTATCAGTGGGAGAATCGGACAATCATGGCTGCCACCTCCGCGCGGACGCTCAAGCTGCTGTCCATCTTCGGGATCGGTGCGACCCTGACCGCCGAGGAGCTCGCCACCCGGCTCGGCATGTCAGTGAGAACCGTGCGTCGCGATATCGATACGCTCCGGGACCTCGGGTACGAGATCGAGGCCGTCCGCGGAGCGGGTGGCGGATATCGGCTCGGTCGTGCTACCCGCCTGCCGCCGGTCGTCTTCGATGAGGACCAGGCCGTCGCCACGGCCGTCGCGCTCCAGACCGTGCCGACGGTCCTCTCGGGCATCCGCGAGAACGCTGCCCGTGCTCTCGCCACGCTGCACCAGGCGATGCCCGCGCGCAGCCGCGTGCACGCCGAAGCGTTCACCGTCCTTACGGCCCGCAACTACTGGGAGTTTCCCGCGCCACCGATCGACGCCGAGATCGTCCGCGCCGTCGGCAGCGCGATCAACCGGCAGCACCTCGTTCGCGTGGACTGCACCGGTGACGGCGAACCCGTCACGCTCACGCTGGAGCCGCACGACCTCGTGGTCTGGGCCGCACGCTGGTACCTGGTCGCCTTCGACCCGGATGCGGACCGTTGGCGCGCGATGCGCATGGATCGCATCGAACCACACATGCCCACGCACACCCCCTTCGACCGACGTGACATCCCGCACGGCGATCCCGTCGCCTTCGTCATGACCGCACACGACCGCGGAGACGCCGCCGCCGAATGGCCATGCCGCGGCTCAGCCATCCTCGCCTTGCCCGCCTCCACCGTCGCCCGGTTCGCCCCCGGCGGATCAACAGTCGGGTACGTCACCGAAACCACGTGCCGGCTCACCCTCGGCGCATGGTCATGGCCAGGACTGGCAGGACTGCTCCTCACCTTCGACGCCGACATCACCGACATCGAACCGGCCGAACTCAGGCAGGCCCTGCGCTCCGTGCGCACCCTCATCACCAAGGCAATCCGATCCGACCGACCTCACCAGTGATCTCACAGAGGGACATGCCAGCGTAGCCGCGTGCCTTTCCCGTCCGGGCCCGGGCTCTCCAGCTCGGCGGCGCCGCCCAGGCGGCCTGCCCGTTCCTCGATGTTGCGCAGGCCGCTTCGGCGTCCGCCCTCCCCCAGGCCGACGCCGTTGTCGGAGACCACGAGGGTGACGCCGTCTCTCGCCACCTCGGCCGAGACGTCGGCGCGGGTGGCGTGGGAGTGGCGTACGACATTGGACAGGGCCTCGCGCAGGACGGCCAGCAGCTGCTCGGCGACGCCTTCGGGCACCAGCGTGTCGATCTGACCTTCCATCCGCAGGCCCGGCATGAACCCCAGATGGCTTCCGGCGCCCTCCACCAGGTCCACGATCTGTCCCCGCAGGCTGGGCGCGGCCTGGTCGTGGGAGACCTGGAGGGCGAAGATGGACGAGCGGATCTGCCTGATCGTCTCGTCCAGCTCGTCGATGCCGCGCTGCAGCCGTTTGGCCGCCTCCGGATGGTCCACCAGCCGCACCGTGCTCATGAACGTCATCGCGGTCGCGAACAACCGCTGGATCACCACATCGTGCAGGTCCTTGGCGATCCGGTCGCGGTCCTCCAGCAGGCCGAGCCGCTCCGCGTCCCGGCGTGCCTCGGCCAGTTCCAGCGCGATCGCCGCCTGGCCCGCGAAGGCATGCAGCATCTGCCGGTCCGCGGCGCTGAACGGCAGCCGCCCGTCCCGCTTGGCCAGCGCGAGCACCCCGCGTACCTTTGGCGGGGCGCCGAGCGGGATCATGAGCCCGGGGCCGTAGCCCAGCCGCCGCAGCGGCGAGTCCAGGTAGGGAGCGCTCTGCAGGTCCGCGTCGGTCAGCGGCTCCCCCTGGGCGAACACGTCGCCGGCGAGCGTGGCCGACATCTCGAAGGCGGTTCCCAGCACTTCCTCGGCGCCCTCTCCTTCCACGACCTGCGCACGCAGCGAGTCGCCGACCGGGTCCGGCAGCAGCACCTGGACGAGGTCGGCGTCACTCATCTGGCGGGCGCGGGCGGCCACCACGGCGAGCACCTGACCCGGTTCGGCGCCGGACAGCAGGCTCGTGGTCACCTCCGAAGAGGCCTGCAGCCAGGTCTCGCGCCGCCGCGACTCCTCGTACAGGCGGGCGTTCTCGACGGCGACGCCGGCCGCGGTGGCCAGCGCGATCACGATCGCCTCGTCCTCCTCGTCGAACTCGCCACCGCCGCGCTTCTCGGTCAGGTAGAGGTTGCCGAACACCTCGTCGCGCACCCGTACGGGGACACCGAGGAAGGTGCCCATCGGCGGGTGGCCGGCCGGGAAGCCGTACGACTCCGGGTGATCCGAGATGCGGCGCAGCCGCAGCGGCCGGGCGTCCTTGATCAGTAACCCGAGCAGGCCGAGCCCATGCGGCCAGTGCTCGATGCGAGCGATCTCCTCCTCGCTCAGCCCGACCGGGATGAACTGGATGAGGGTGTTCTCCTGGCCCACCACGCCGAGCGCGCCGTAGCCGGCGTCGACCAGCTTGGTCGCGGTCTCCACGATGCGCCGCAGCACCGTTTCCAGGTCGAGGTCGCTGCCCACGGACACGACGGCCTCGAGCAGCGCGTGCACCCGGTCCCGGGTGGCCAGCACGGCGTTGAGCCTTACCTGCAGCTCGGCCAGCAGCTCATCGAGCCGCATGTGCGGCATCAACGGACGGTGCTCGCTTTCCATATCGATCAGTCTGGCATCCCACAAAAACGCTTCCTACCCTCCGTTCCCGGGGTCCCCAGGCCGCCTTGGATAGCGGCGCCACGGGGAAACGGAGTCCGGCCTCCGACGTCAGGGCCACCCGGTTCACGGACGAGAGCGGCGTCGAACGGCCGGTCGCCGTCGTCGTCGCCAGCCGCCTGGACCCGCACGACGATGACGAGCCCAGACGCCGCACGCCCTCATCCGGGAACGGTGGCAGGGACCAGCAGACCGCCTGTCGTCCTGTAGTTCACCGCGACAGCCTGCTGTACGGGCGAGGCCAGGAATAGGGTCCAACGTCCCTTCTTGGCGCTTCTTCTCTGGACTTCCGCCGCCGCAGTGCGATGAGCCCGTGAGGAGGTCGCCTACGTGACAGGCCCAGCCCGGAAGCGGGTGCCGCCCGGCCCCTTCGGTGTAGCGGCCGGTCTCGTACGCCCACCGCGGCATGGCGTGCGCCACCCTCGACGATCGAGCGCCTCGGGTGCGCCCGGCTAGGGACTTTGGCCTCTTTGTGATCGTGGATCGTGTGACTAGCGTCGGGCGCATGATTCGTGTGTTTCTCCTTGACGACCATGAGGTCGTACGGCGTGGGGTCGCCGCCTTGCTGGACTCCGAGGACGACATCGAGGTCATCGGCGAGGCCGGCTCGGCCGAGTCGGCCATCGCCCGCATCCCCGCGCTCAAGCCCGACGTCGCGGTGCTGGACGTGCGGTTACCGGATGGCAACGGCGTCGACGTGTGCCGAGAGGTCCGTTCCCGGGTGCCCGGACTGGCGTGCCTGATGCTGACGTCGTTCGCCGACGACGACGCGCTGTTCGACGCGGTGATGGCCGGGGCGTCCGGCTACGTGCTCAAGCAGATCCACGGCTCCGACCTGGTCGGCGCCGTACGCACGGTCGCCTCGGGCCAGTCCCTGCTCGACCCGCAGACCACCGCCGCCATGCTGCAACGCCTGCGCGACCAGGCCGCCCGCAAGGACCCCCTCGCCGCGCTGACGGAACAGGAACGCCACATCCTCGACCTGATCGGCGAAGGCCTGACCAACCGGCAGATCGGCGAACGACTGTTCCTGGCCGAGAAGACGGTCAAGAACTACGTCTCCAACCTGCTGGCCAAGCTCAACATGCAACGCCGCACGCAGGCCGCCGCCCTGTCCGCCCGCCTGCGGGCCTACAAGCCAGAATGATCACTTCAGCGTGCCTGAGCAGACGTCAGTCACGCCCGCCTGGCCGCAGCGGATGCCGTTCTACGGGCCGCCGGGCCGACACAGCGGTGGCGGTGTCGAACAGTCGACCCATGACTGCCGAGTGGCGCGCCCTTGGCCTGCTCACACGTAACGGCGGCGGGCGTACCCTCGAGGTTCTGTGTCGTCGCCTCGGGTTCGGGTCGGCGAGCGCCATCGGTTCGGCTGCCGGTTGCAGTTGAACCTTTTATCGATGTTCAGGCTGAGTTATCGGGTTCCACCTTCGATGTCGCTGAACGACACCCGCAACCACTCCGTGCCGACTGTCCGATCGACCTCGACGTGCTCGATCCACCGTCGGGTGTCAGGCTGAGTACGTTCGATTCTTCGCGCCTTGGAGGTTTTGATGCGTGCAGGCGTCGTGGTCACCGCACATACCGGCGTGGAGGACCTCGCTGTACAGGCCGAGGAGTTGGGCCTGCACAGTTTCTGGCTCAACGACACCCCGATGGTCCACGGCGACCCCTTCATCGCCCTGGCACTGTGCGCGAAGGCCACCAGCCGCATCAGGCTCGGCATCGGCGTGACCTCACCGGCGCTGCGCTCGGCCCCGGCCGCCGCGAGCGCGTTCGCCAGCCTCAACGCCCTGGCACCAGGCCGGATCATCTGCGGAATCGGCACCGGAAACACCGCCCGGCGCACCCTGGGCATGCGGCCGACCACAGCGGCCACGATGGAGAACTTCACCACCGCACTGCAGAACCTGTGCGCCGGACGCACCATCGAGTACCGCGAAGGCGACCGAGTCCGCAACGTCCGATTCCTGCACACCGGGGCGCACGCGAACACGGCCGACCCGATCGAGTTCGTCGTGGCCGCGCTAGGACCGAAGGCCGCCGCCGTCGCCGGCCGCCGCAGCACCGGCCTGATCTCCTTCGGCCTGCTGGACCCCACCGCCTGGCAAGCACTTCATGACGCCCGCCGCCACGCCGCTCACGACACGCCACGCGACCCCGACTCCCGCATGGACTCCTACGTGGTCACCGCGCTGCACATACTCGACGAGGACGAGGACCCCCGCGGCGACGCGGCCCGGGACGCGACGGGCCACATCGTCCTGTCGCTGCTGGCCTTCGCCGCCGACACCGCCGCCGACGCCCGCGCTTTCGCCGACCAACTCGGCCCCGAGGAACGCGAGGCGGTGCGGCGACTCCTCGACCGGCGCGGCACCACCGCCACCGCACCCGACCGGCACACCAAGCTCTACCCCAGCTACCTCGAACGCATCGCACCGGAGGACCGGGACCTGATCCTGCCCTCACTGATGGACACCCTGGCCTTGGTCGGCACCCACAACGGCCTCCGCGCCCGCATCACCATCCTGGAACAGGCCGGCATCGACGAACTGCTCATCCAGCCGGTGATCGACCCACCAACAGAGATGGCCCAGCTCGCGAAACTCCTCACCTGAGCGGACCCGCCAACCATGCGCACGCGGTTCACCGACAACAAGACCTGAATGACCTTCAGCCGAACCCGTTCGGATCAACATGACGGGCCGCAGGCCGGCACGTGTCCCTCCCGCCAACCTCATCCGGAAGGGACATCGGCAGAGCGGGCGGCGCAGCCGGCGGGCGCTGCTGAGCACTGACAGCGAGGACAGAGCCACTGCGGCGGCCGGTAGAACGGCCCGCAGGACCGACTGGCGAGTCCGGACCGAGTGCGTGACCCGTCCACGAGGTGCGGCTCAGCTCGCGGGCAGGGCGGTGGCCAGCAGGACGACGCCGAGCGACCCCACCAGTGAGGCCACTGCCATGGTCCGCGCCAGCCGGGGACGGGCCGCGCTCGAGGCCCAGCCGTGGAGAGCGGCGGCCGCCATGACCGCGCAGAAGAGCAGCAGCTTGGCGGCCAGGATCCGGCCATAACCGGGATCGGCGAGCGAGGACCAGGTGACGCCCTTGCGCCAGGCGAGCGCGACGCCGGTGCCGATTTGGACCGGCAAGAACGCGGCCACGGTGATGATCCCGAAGCGGCGACCGACCGCAGTCAGCACGTCGGCCCGCGGTTGATCCTCCAGCAGGCGACGGGCCAGGGGCAGCACCACCAGCGACACCGTGAGCTGCCCGCCGACCCACAACGCCGCGGACAACACGTGCAGGAACCGGACCATCGTCCACCAGGTCATCGTCGTCCGCGCCTCCTTCGGCTTCTCGCATCCTGAAGTCCACCGTCGGCATGGTCCAGCCACATCGGCGCGTGACCCCCGTGTGGCCGCATCAAGGGGAACCACATCGCGCGCCCCTTTACAGCGTAGATCAACTGCTTGTGGCCAAGTGGGCCGAGCCGCGCCGCTTGATGGCTCTCCTTCGCCTACCTGGCCGCGATCTGCGCCAACGTGGCGCTCGGCCACACGTCGGCCTTCCTAGATATCCACCTAAAGCGCGACCTCGCCGAAGGACAGGCCGACTCGCCCTGGGTGACGAAGTCGATCGGCAGCATCGGCAGCGACGATCGCCCGCGCCAGTGGCCATTCGCCCCCGGGCGCCAACCCGATGAACAACCGCAACAGCCTAGGCATGATCGCCTTCGCCATCTCGACCGCCAAACTCCCCCACGACGGCGTCGCGAGATCGGCACATATCCGACAAAGACCAACATGGGCAATAAATTCAATGAATGACAATCCTTACCACTTTTGTCGCAACATCTTTACCTTTTCCTTATAACGCCGAAGATGCGCCACAGGCGGCACTGGGAATGTAGAACCCGATCACCGCCGGTGATCTATTTTTCACTTCCCAAGTGCAACCAACGGATAAATTATGCGATTTCATCGACGAAGCGCCGTACTGGCTGCCGCGATATGCGCGCTGGCCGGCACCCAAAGCGGCGTGGCCGCGCATGCTGACAATGCCGCCCCGCCAGCAACCCAACTCGTCCAACCCATGGCCTTCCGCCCCACGGCGCCTCCGGACAAAAGCGAGACCGAAAACGGGATCACGCAGAGCAGCGGCCAGGTATGCGGATCACCGTACATAACCGGCGACCCGGATCTGGGACCGACGCTCCTGCCCCAGACCGGCTACATCAGCAATCTCCTGCGCGGCTACGTGCCGTTGGGCGGTCTGAGTCCCCAGCATTTCCTCGGGCGTTACTGGGACTACATCGTGAACAACTATCGTTTCCCGCCCGACGCCGGATTCGCCCGTTCCGGCGATTACCCCAACGGCAGACTGCTGCTCAAGACGACATTTCTCCAGCCTGGCATGAGAATCGACCGTTTCGGCGGCTACACCGGGTCATTCTTGGCGCCACTGGGCGACCTGTACACCAGGCGCGCGTTGCCACCGCGGAATCTCAACACCAACCCGCAGGATCCCGAGCACCTGTGCAATTATCATGCGTTCCGGGTGCTCAAGTCGTTCCGCGTCGACGTGGGCCCGGCGGCGCCCGCCTTCGAGCAGCCAGGCGGCGGCACGCAATATCACGTGCTCAGCAAATACATTCCCGAAGCTCCTCAGACAAGCGACGAAGTCCCGATCAGCTGGTTGCTGCAGAACGGTTATCTGGAAGAGATCGAGCCGGTCATCCTGACCGACCTCAGGACCGGCTCTCCCATCACCAAAAACGGCACGGTAAGCAACCTGACCACCGCCATAAGCCCTCGGACCACGAGCGACAAGGCCGGCGGGCAGCAGCTGAGCCGAACAACCGCCGGAAAGACGTGACGGGAAAGGCTCTCCTGTCCGCTGAGGCCGGGCAGGCACCGGCAGCGCTCGCCTTCAGCGCGATTGGCGCCTCTCACTGAAGGCGAGCGGCGGCGCAGCCCGGAGGCCGGGATCGGCGGTGTGTGCGGTCGCACCCGTCCGGCCGCCTGGTCGCGGCGCAGACCCGCACGTGGCGGCGCTCGTGCGGGACGGCCAGGTCCGCGTAGAAGGTGGCCGGACCCAGCCCCGCCTCCGCGGGCAACCCGACGCGCCGCCGCCAGGGCCGGAACGCGGTGCTCATCGACGATCGACTCGATCAGCTCGATGTCCGGGTATTTCTCCCGCCAGAGCACCAAGTGCTGCCCGATCTCAGCGACCTCGTCAACGGGCAACGGCCCGTAACCCGGCGGGCGCAACGGCAGCTCTCTGCGTCCCGGCGTCGTCGGCGGCCCAGGCGAGCGCCGACCACGCGGTCCGCGAACCATCGACTCCCATGACGACCGCTCTGTTCGTCGCCGCCCTTTCCCCGGTCCTCGTACCCACATCTCCAGCTCACGTCCGGCGGGACCACGCCTCCAGGGAAGGCGAGAGACCATCGGGCTCCGCGACCGCTGCACGAGCAGCGCGACGCCCACCCCTTCCGAGGGGTGGGCGTGGAGGTCGCCGGTTACTTGAGGTAGGGGTTGTGCCGGACGATGGGGAGGTTGCCGAGTCCGAGGGTGGTTCCCGCATCGGCGAGGGCGAGGCCGGCCAGGACGACTGCGTAGACGATGTGCTCGTCCATGAACGGGTTGTTGGCCAGGGGCAGCTCGGCCGCCCACATGAGAGCCAGCATCAGGCCGCCGGCGACCGCCGCGATCCTGGTGCCGACGCCCAGGACCAGCGCCAGGCCGATGCCCAGCAGACCGGCCATGAACAGCCAGTCCACCCACGCCTGCCCGGCCAGCGAGCCGAAGAAGCCGCCCAGCGCGTTCTCGCCGGTGCCCTTGAGGAACCCGGTCGTCGGGCTGCCGCCGGAGATCCAGGCGCGGGCGGCCGGGGTGGCTAATCCCCAGCCGAAGGTCTTGTCCAGGAACGCCCACAGGAAGATCCAGCCGATCGAGATCCGGGCGATCGCCCAGACGTAGTCGACGGGACGGCGGGTGGTGGCGGTGCCGGTGTCCGTGCCGGGCCTGTTGACGGTGGTGTTCATGACGGCCCCCTTTCGGTGGGGATCGGTCGTCCTTGTCACACCCCAAGCACACCGTTTTCGCTCTCTTCGAGGCAGTGCCGTACGGCCTGCGGCGTCGGGACCTTCGTCCCTCAGCCGCCGTCCCGGAAGGCCCCCTGGACGATGAGGAGGTCGTCCTTGTCGAAGGTCACCTCGGATCTCACGTCCACGACCCCCTCGATCAGCCGGATCTGCTCCGTCAACGCCAGGGCCTGGGATTTCCACTCGACCACGCCGCTGATCGTCACCACGCCCTGGTGGATGCCGACGGTGAACGCCTCGGGATCCGGCAGGACGGCTCCGACGTCCGCTGCCAGTTCCTCGGCAGGCCGGGTGAAGACGCGCAGCACATCGCGCTGGTGGAGGGTGCCGACGATGCGTCCGGTGTTCATGTCGATCACGGGGAGCTGCTTGACGCGCTCGGCGTGCATCAGCCGGGCCGCGTCCCGCACGGAGGTGTCCGGTGTGACAGTGATCGCCGGGGAGGTCATGAGCTGAACGGCGGTCACGCCCGCGGCCTTCCGGTGCTCCTGCTGCCACCGGCGAGACTCGAAGATCGGCACCCCGTGCCTGACGGGGCCGGCCTCCTTGAGGAGGAGATCGTCTTCGGAGACGACCCCCACGGGCCGTCTGTAGGCGTCGATCACCGTGACCGCGCCCACCGCGAACCGTTCCATGGCCTCCACGATCTCGGCGAAGGAGGCCTCCTTCAGCACGGCGATGGCCACCCGGCCCATGACGTCCTTGACTTCGAGCGACATAACTCCACCTCCGCTTTCACGATCCGCCGGCCCGGCCTCCTCCGGCAGTGGCCAACGTCCCCGATGCCGGGTGACCAAGGTCCTGACCGGCGATTATCAGGCGCGGACCACCGCCACCGGGCAGTGCGCGTGGTGCAGGACACCCCGGCTGACCGAGCCGAGCAGCATCGAGCCCAGAGCCCCGCGCCCGTGCGAGCCCACCACCAGCAGATCCGCCCGCTCGGACGCGTCGGTGAGCGCTTCGACGGGATGGGCGGATTGGACGTCCTCGACCACCTTCACCTCCGGGTGGTCAGCGCTGAGGATCTTCACCCGGTCGCGGACGACCTGATGCTGCGCCGTACGGATCTCGTCCATGTCGTAGCTGATCTCCGGCGCGAAGGCGTGCACCGGCAGTTGCCAGGCGTGCACCACCCGCAGCGCGCTCCCGCGCAGATTCGCCTGCTCGAAGGCGTAGGCCAGCGCGGGCTCACACGCCGGCGAGTCGTCCACCCCGACCACGACCTCCTGGCACACCGGCCGCCGCTCGCCGCGTACGACCACGACGGGACAGGGCACGTGGCCGGCCACGTGCATGCTGACGGAGCCCAGCAGCGCGCCGGTGAACCCGCCGAGCCCCCGGCTGCCGACCACGACCTCGGTGGCGTCCTTGGCCTGCTCGCGCAGGACCTCGGCGGGCGTTCCCTCGAGGTCCTCGGTCGTGACCTCGATGGTGAGCTGGCGCGCGCACACGAGCACTTCCGCCTCACGCAGGATCCTCTGCCCCTCGCGCCGCAGCGCATCGGGGAGAGCGTCGATGGGGTACTTGCGGATCTGGTACGGCGAGCGGTCCATGGCGTGCACGATCCGCAGCGGCACCCGCATGCGGTACGCGTCGTCGGCCGCCCATTCCAGCGCGGCGCGCGAGTTCTCCGAGCCGTCGGCTCCTACGATGATCACGATACGCCTCCTTCGTCACCCTCCATCCGACCCGCTCGCGCCCGCCCGCAGCAGGGCCGGAGGTCGGTCCGGCAAGGGCCGAAGGACCCTGGCCGCCGCGCGGGTGACTGGCTAGCTTCGTGGACATGACCAGGGAGGACACGCTCATGACCGGCACCGGCGACTTCGCGCGTCGCATCAGCTATCACCGTCATCGGCTCGGCCTCACCACCGAACAGGTGGCCGACCGGGCGGACATGTCCGCCGGATACGTCCAGCACCTCGAAAGCCATCTGGGCACTCCTGACACGGGTACGGTGACCCGCCTGGCCACGGCCCTCGAAACGACGGCCGAAGATCTGCTGGGCGGTGGGCGCGATCGCCCGCCCGGCCCCGGATCCGGCTCGGCCGACGCGGTCCTGGAAATCCTCGAACCCGAGGAGTGCCTGCGACTGGTCGCCCCGGGCGGCATCGGCAGGGTGGCGTTCAACGGTCCGGAGGGGCCCACGGTGCTGCCCGTGAACTACAAGGTCCACGACGGCGCCATCGTCTTCCGCACCGCCCACGGCGGCCCCATGGACCAGGACCTGCGCAGCGGCGTGGAAGGGGTGGAGATCAAGATCGGCTTCCAGGTCGACCGGATCGACGAGGCCCAGAGGGAGGGCTGGAGCGTCCTCGTCCAGGGCCCCGCCCACCACGTGCCCGAGGACGAGGTCATCCGGGCCGACGTCACCCCGTGGGCGGGTGGCGAGCGTCGCCTCTACATCCGCATCGTCCCGCACCACATCACGGGCCGCCGCATCCACGGCCTCTGAGCCCTCAGGTTTTCCTGCGGGCTCCTGCCCTCCTCGGACTCGGGCTGAGCTCGTCCAGGGCCTCGCGCAGGTAGCCGGGAAAGGCCCACACGTCGGGAACCAGCTCCCCGCAGGCGGTGAACCCGACGTCGAGATGACCGTTGTAGGAGAAGGCCGTGACGTTCACGGCGCCGCTCACGTCGGTGACCACGGACACCGGGTAGTGCGCCAGCAGCCTGACCCCGGCGATCCGCAGCGGGAACTGCGGCCCGGGAACGTTGGAGACGACCACGTTGACAGGCGGCCCCGTACGTCCCAGAAGATCAAGCGCGGCGCGGTCGGCCAGGCCGTTCAGGGCGGCGGGCATGCTCTCGCTCAGGTCACGCAGCAGGCGCGCGGGGGTCAGGGCGAACCGTTCCTTGATCTGCCGCATCCCCTCGCTCACGAGTTCGAGCCGCCGGCGGGGATCGTCCACGTGGGTAGGCAACTGTGTGATCATCATGGTGACCTGGTTGCCCTCGTTCACACCCTCCTGGCCGCGTACGGAGAACGGCACCCCTGCGACCAGCGGGATCTCCGGCAGCGCCGCGTGGGCCAGCAGCCAGCGCCGCAACGCGGAGGCCACGAGCGCCATCACGACGTCGTTCACGGTGACGCCGAAGGCGTTCTTGACCCGTTTGATCTCCTTCAGCGGCAGCTCGGCGAAGGCGTAACGGCGGCGGGAGGAGACCGGGCCGCTGAGCGGGGTGTGCGGGGCCTCCATGTCCGGCAGCTCAGGCCGGGGTGCGCGCCGGATCAGCCGCGCGACACCGCTCGCGCCGGGCAGCCGGGAGATGACGGGGAGCTGGTCCAGAACCGGCAGGGCCTCGCCCGCGAACCGCAGCAGGTGCGCGGGGTTCCCCGCAAGGTGCCAGGCGCTCCTGGCCAGCATGCGCCACAGCCCCGGAGGGGCTTCGAGCTCGTACGAGGCGGCTTCGGGCACGGGATCCATGAGCGCAGCGAGCACCTCCGCCCCCGTCAGCCCGTCGACGGCGGCGTGGTGGACCTTGGCGTAGATGCCGCAGCGGCCGCCGGCCAGGCCGTGGATCAGGTACATCTCCCACAGGGGACGGGTTCGGTCCAGGCGGCGCTCGTGCAGGCGGGCCACCTGCTCGCCCAGCTGCGCGTCGTCGCCGGGAGGGGGCAGGGTGAGCTCCCGGACGTGATGGTCCAGATCCACCTCGCCGTCGTCGGCCCAGTACGGGTGATCCAGGCCGAGGGGCACGCGGACCAGGCGCTGCCGCAGCTGCGGCACCCCGGCCATCCGCTCCGCCAGCCTGCGCTGGATCTTCTTCCTGGACAGGTCCTTGTACAGCACGGCCAGACCGCCGACGTTCGCGACGTTGGTGGCGGTCTCGAAGTTGAGGAACTGCGCGTCCAGCGCGCTGAGCTGCCGCATGTCTCTCCCCTTTCCCCTCATTCCACCGTGCGCCACCGCGCCGCCCCAGGGCCACAAGTCCCCCTTGAACAGGGCCAACGACCTGATCGGCCGGCTCGGCGTACGACGATCAGCGCCTGGGAGCCACGGCGGCGGCGTTGGCGGTGACGATCATGGCGATGGCCAGCCACGCGGCCGCGTCAAGGCGCTGGTCGAGAACGACCATGCCGATCAGGGCGGCGAACACCGGGTTGACGCTCATGAAGATCCCGAAGAAGTGGGCGGGGACCCGGCGCAGCGCGAGCAGGTCGGCGAGGAACGGCACCGCGGAGGACAACACCCCCGCGGCGAACGCGCACAGCAGGGCACCGGCGGTGGGCCGGTGGAGCCACAGGACGGCGACGCCGACGGGCAGGTAGAGCACGCCGGAGACGGCCGCGGCGGCGGCCGATCCCTGCAGCCCGGGCAGGCGCTCGCCCACGGTGCGGTTGAGCAGGACGTAGCAGCCCCAGCAGACGGCGGCGACCAGGGCCAGGACGATGCCGAGGTAGTCGGTGCTGGGCTGGGGGCGGGCGAGGATCGCCACGGCCGCCGCGGCGGCGAGAGCGCACACCAGATCGGTACGGCGGCGCGAACTCGCCAGCGCCACGGCGAGCGGGCCGAGGAACTCCAGGGTGACCGCGAGTCCGAGCCCGATCCGGCCGATCGCCGCGTAGAGCGTCAGGTTCATGGTCGCGAACACCACGGCCAGCCCCAGCACCGGCCGCCACTGCGCGGCACTGAACGAGCGCAGCCTCGGCCGACCGGCGCTCAGCAGCACCGCGGCGGCCACCCATTGGCGCACCGCCACCACCCCCACCGGCCCGAGGACCGGGAGGGCGAGCGCGGCGACCGACGCCCCGACCTGGTTGGACAGCCCGCTGCCCACCATCAGCGCCATCCCGGACCACCGCGTCGGGGTCGGCCGCGACGCGGGAGCGGCCGTCTCCGTGCCTGCTTCGAGTGCCATGGCACAACCATCCGGTACGCCGAAGCATACGCAAAATGCATCCAAGGACGTATCTATACTCTGGACGCATGGATGGTCGTAAGGAGCTGGAGCTGCGGCACCTGCGCTGCCTGGTCGCGATCGTCGACACCGGCAGCTTCACCGACGCCGGGATCGAGCTGGGCCTGTCCCAGGCGGCGGTCTCCCGCACCCTGCTGGCGCTGGAGCGGATCCTCGGGGTGCGGCTGCTGCACCGCACCAGCCGCACCCTCACCCCCACCACCGCCGGTGTGCAGGTCCTGGCCCGCGCCCGCCACCTGCTCGCCGAGGCCGACGAGCTGGTCCACCAGGCCACCACCGGCCACACCCGGCTGCGCATCGGTCACGCCTGGTCCGCCATGGGCCGGCACACCGCCGAGTTCCAGCGCCGGTGGCACGACCGCTACCCCGGCATCGAGCTTCACCTGATCCGCCACAACACCCCCACCGGCGGTCTCGCCGAGGGCCTGTGCGACCTGGCCGTCGTCCGCACCCCCATCGACACCCGCCGCTACGCCCACGCGCTCGTCGGCCACGAGCGCCGCTACCTCGCCCTGGCCTCCGACGACCCCTGGGCCGGACGCCGCAGCATCCGCCTGGACGAGATCCACGAGCGCACCCTGGTGGTCGACCGCCGCACCGGCACCACCACCCTGGACCTGTGGCCCGAAGGCGCCCGCCCCGCGACGGAGTACACCCACGACATCGACGACTGGCTCGCCGCCATCGCCACCGGCCGCCGCGTCGGCGTCACCCCGCAGGCCACCGCCAACCAGTACCGCCGCGACGGCATCACCTACCGCCCCCTGCGCGACGCCGACCCCGTACCCGTCCATCTCATCTGGCGGCGGCACGACCCCCACCCCGCCACGCACGCCGCCGTCGCCCTGCTCGCCGATCTCTACCGCGAAGGCGCCTGACGCTCAAGCGAAGGTCGCCCACCTGGAGGAGAACATCAAGGCCGCTGGGCCAGCCCTGCCCGCCGACGCGATCGCCGGGGTCCGCCCGTCGAAGCGGAACGACCCGGGCAACGCGCGGTCGTCGGAGTCCAGTCCGAGGACTCAGTGGAACGTTACACAAGCCCCGCCCGCTTGCGTCGAGCCTATATTACTGTAAGTATTTTTATCGTCACTCAATGTGCACGATCCTTTCAGGAGGCTCCCCTGAACCGCCTGTCAGGCGCGCTGGCCGTCGTCGTCCTCATGCTCGCCGCCGGCTGCTCCGGCCCGGCCGACTCCCCCGCCCAGGATTCCGCGCACAACGCGATCAACATCCACCTGTACCAGAAGCCCAAGCGATTCTCCCCGCTGGACCCGCCCACCGGCCCCGACCAGCAGGTCATGACGTTGATCTTCGACAACCTGCTGACCGTCGACGACTCCTACGCCTACGCGCCGCGCCTGGCCGAGCGCTGGGAGGTGGACGAGGACCGGATCACTTTCCACCTGCGCGCGGGCCTGAAGTGGAGCGACGGCATGCCGTTCACCAGCGAAGACGTGCTGTTCACCTACAAGCTGCTGGCCGACGCCAAGAGCGGCAGCGCGATGGCGGGCAAGCTGGCCGGGGCCGCCTTCGAGGCCCCGGACGACACCACGTTCGTGATCAGGCCGGCCAGGCCGAACGTCGGCTTCCTCAGCCTGATCGCCGGGCCGTTCGCCTTCATCCTGCCCGAGCACGTGCTCGGCATGGAGCCGGTGGACAAGATCGCCGGCAGCACCTTCTTCAACCACCCGACGGTCGGCATGGGCCCGTACACCTTCGTGACCTACAAGACCGACCAGTACGTGGAGCTGGCCGCCAACCCGCACTACCGCAAGCCTGTCGCGATCCCCAGGATCTTCCTCAAACCCATCGGCTCGGACGTGGCGACCGCGCAGCTCGGCACCGGCGAGATGGACCTGGTCCAGATCTCCCCCACCGACCTGCGGGCGGTGGAGGGGCTCAAGGGCGTCACCGTCTCGGCGAAGGCGAGCCCGGGCTTCATCAGGATCGCGGTCGACCAGAGCGACAAGCGCTTCGCCGATCCCCGGGTACGGCGGGCGATGCTCCACGCGATCGACCGCGAGGCGCTGGTCGCCAAGCTCCTGGCCGGCCGCGGCCGGGTGCAGAACTCCTCGTTCGTCACCCCCTGGGCGCTGCCCGGCACGCTGGAGGAGTACGCCTACGACCCGGCCAGGGCCAGGTCGCTGCTGGCCGAGGCGGGCTGGAAGGCCGGCCAGAAGGTGACGCTGTCGTGGATCCCCGGCCAGCGCGACCGCGACGTGACGGCCACGGTGGTGCAGGGCGCGCTGAGCGCGGTGGGCATGACCGTCGAGCTCAGGCAGGTGCAGGCGGCCGAACTGCTGGAGTCCTACGAGAAGCGCACGTTCGACCTGGCGCTCTTCGGCGGCGGCAGCTACGCCGTGGACCCCTCCAGCAGCGTCACGATCATCAATTGCGCCGCTTTCTACCCCAGCGGGGGAAATGTCAGTAACTTTTGTGACGAGTCGCTAGACACCCTCGCCGCCCGAGCCGACGCCCGCACCGACCGCGACCAGCGCGCCAAGCTCTACCAGGAGGCCGCGAGCAAGGACAACGCCCAGGTCCCGTACCTGTGGCTGTACAACCCCGACACCCTGTGGGCCACCGGCTCGCGGCTGCGCGGCTTCAAGCCCAGCGGCGACTTCACCACCGGCTTCTGGAACGCCGACGAGTGGACGCTGGCCGGCTGATGCTCGCCTACCTCGTGCGCCGGCTCCTGACCAACGCCGCCGTCTTCCTGCTCATCAGCGTCGGCGTGTTCCTCCTGGTCCGCGCCGCGCCCGGCGACCCGGTCCGGATGATGGTCGACCCCGAGCGACTGGCCTCGGGCGGCCCGGCGTTCGTCGCCGCCAAACGCGCCGAACTCGGTCTGGACAGGCCGGTCCTGGTCACGTACGGCATCTGGCTGCGTGACGTGCTGGGCGGTGACCTCGGCCACTCCTTCGTCAGCCGCCGCCCGGTCGCCGAGGTGCTCGGCGAGCGGACGGGTCCCACCGTGCTGCTCATGGGCACCGCCCTGGCGATCGGCCTGGTGCTGGCGGTGGCGGCGGGCACATTGGCCGCGATCCGGCGCGACACCGCGGTCGACCACGCCACCACCGTGGCCGGCCTCGGCGCGATCTCGGTGCCCAGCTTCTTCCTGGGCATCGCCGCGATCTACCTCTTCTCGCTGCGGCTCGGCTGGGTGCCGTCGTCCGGCATGTCCACACCGGGCGACGGCGGCGCGGCCGACATCCTGGCCCACCTGGTGCTGCCCGCGGCCGTTCTCGGGCTGTCCATCGCCGGGCCGTTCACCCGGTACGTGCGCGCCGGGCTGCTGGCGGAGCTCGACGCCGACTACGTGCGCACGGCCGAGGCCAAGGGCGCCGGTCCGGGCCGGGTGCTGATGCGGCACGCGCTGCGCAACGCCCTGGTCCCGCTCATCACCGTCGTCATGATCTCCATCCCGCAGCTGCTGGCCGGGGCGGTCGCCGTGGAGCAGGTCTTCGCCTGGCCGGGCATGGGGCAGCTCGCCGTCAGCTCGATCGGCCAGCTCGACCACCCGGTGGTGATCGGGTTCGCGATGTTCGTCGCGGTGCTCGTCCTGGTCTGCAACCTCGCCGCCGACCTGCTCTACGCGGTGGCCGACCCGAGGATCAGCCTGTCATGACCACGACCGTCGCCCCCGCCTCGCCCCGCTCGCTCGCCGCCCGGCGCTTCCGGCGCAACCGCATGGCGCTGGCCGGAGCCGTGTTCCTGACCGCCGTCGGCGTGCTGGCGCTGGCCGCGCCGCTGGTGGCCGGGCACGACCCGAACGCGGTGGACCTGGCCGCCTTCCGCGAGCCGCCGTCAGCCGCGCACCTGCTCGGCACCGACTCCTCGGGGCGCGACGTGTTCGCCAGGCTCGTGCACGCCGGCCGGGTCTCGCTGCTGGTCGGCCTGCTGTCGTCGCTGGCGGCGGTCGCCTTCGGCACGCTGCTCGGCGCGCTGGCCGGCATGTTCGGCGGGCCGGTCGACGCCGTCGTCATGCGCGCCGCCGACGTGGTGCTCTCCTTCCCGTCGCTGGTCGTCATCGTCGTGCTGGCGGGCGTGCTCGGGCCGGGCGCCGTGATGCTCGTGCTCGTCTTCGCCGCGTGCAACTGGCCGACCGCCTGCCGCGTGGTGCGCGGGCTGACGTTGTCGCTGCGCGAGCGGGAGTACGTCCAGGCGGCGCGCGCCTTCGGGGCCGGGCGGCTGACGGTGATCGGCCGGCACGTGCTGCCCGCCGTCCTGCCGCAGGTCGCGGTGGCCGGCACGCTGCTGGTGGCGCAGATGATCCTGCTGGAGGCGGTGCTGTCCTTCCTCGGCCTCGGCGTACGGCCGCCGCGGGCCAGCTGGGGCAACATGCTGACCGACGCCCAGAACCTGACCCTCATCCAGACCATGCCGTGGTTGTGGCTGCCGCCCGGCCTGGCCATCGCGCTGACCGTGCTGGCCGTGAACTTCGTCGGCGACGGCCTGCGCGACGCCGTGGACCCGAAGGGAGCCCGCGGATGACGCCGCTGCTCACGGTCGACGATCTCGCGGTCGAGTTCCGCACGCGGGACGGCGTGGTACGCGCCGTCGACGGAGTCAGCCTCGAGGTGGGGCCGGGCGAGATCCTCGGCGTGGTCGGCGAGTCCGGCTCGGGCAAGAGCGTCACCGCGATGTCCGTGCTCGGCCTGGTCCGCCCGCCGGGGCGGGTGGTGCGCGGCAGCGTCCGCTTCGACGGCGAGGACCTGCTGGCCCTGCCCGCGCGCCGGCTGCGCCGGATCCGGGGCAGCCGCATCGCGATGATCTTCCAGGACCCGATGACGGCGCTCAACCCGGTCGTCCCGGTCGGCGCCCAGATCGCCGAGGCCATCAGGCTGCACCAGCCGCGCCTCGGCCGCGCCGCCGTGCGGGCCCGTGTACTGGAGCTGCTGGCCTCCGTCGGCGTCGCCGACCCCGCCGCCCGGTACGGCCGGCACCCCCACGAGTACTCCGGCGGCATGCGCCAGCGCGCGATGATCGCGATGGCCCTGGCCAACGAGCCCGACCTGCTCATCGCCGACGAACCGACGACCGCGCTGGACGTCACCGTCCAGTCCCAGGTGCTCGGCCTGATCGACACGGCCAGGCGGGAGGCCGGCGCGGCGGCGGTGCTCATCACCCACGACCTGGGCGTGATCGCCGAGCTGGCCGACCGGGTCGCGGTCATGTACGCGGGCCGCGTCGTCGAGCACGGCGACGTGCACCAGGTCTTCGCCACGCCCCGCCACCCCTACACGCGCGGCCTGCTGGCCGGCCGCCCCCGTCTGGAGCCGGCGACGGTGGACCTGGTGCCGATCCCGGGCAGCCCGCCCGACCTGCTGGCGCCGCCGCCCGGCTGCGCCTTCGAGCCGCGCTGCGCGTTGGCCGCCGGCCGCGCCGCCTGCCGGGCCGAACGTCCCGAGCCGGTCGTGGTGGCCGCCGGTCACCTGTCGGCCTGCCACTTCCACGAGGAGCCGGTGTGAGCGAACCCGTGCTGGCCGTCGAGGGCCTGGTCAAGCACTTCCCGATCCGTACCGGGATCCTGCGCGGGCGCACCGGGGCGGTCCGGGCCGTGGACGGCGTGGACCTGGCGCTGCGCTCCGGCCGTACCCTCGGGTTGGTCGGCGAGTCCGGCTGCGGCAAGACCACGACGGGCCGGCTCGTCGTGCGCCTGGCCGAGCCCACCTCCGGCCGCATCCTGTACGGCGGGCGCGACCTGGCCGCCATGTCGCATGCCGAGCTCCGGCCGCTGCGCGGCGAGATCCAGATCGTCTTCCAGGACCCGTACTCGTCGCTGTCGCCGCGGCTGACCGTGCACGAGATCGTCGCCGAGCCGCTGCGCACCCAGGGCCGCTACCGCCGCGGCGGCCGGGAACGGGTCGGCGAGCTGCTGGAGCTGGTGGGCCTGTCGCCCGAGCACGCCAATCGCTATCCGCACGAGTTCTCCGGCGGCCAGCGCCAGCGCGTCGGCATCGCCAGGGCGCTGGCCCTGAACCCGCGCGTGCTGGTGCTGGACGAGCCCGTCTCCGCGCTGGACGTCTCGATCCAGGCGCAGGTCGTCAACCAGCTCGCCCAGCTGCAGCGCGAGCTGGGCCTGGCCTGCCTGTTCATCTCGCACGACCTGTCGGTCGTGCGGCATCTGTGCGACAGAGTGGCGATCATGTATCTGGGCCGGATCGTGGAGGAGGGCGAGCGGGCGGAGATCTTCGCACGACCCGCCCATCCCTACACCAAGGCGCTCATCTCGGCCGTGCCGATCTCGTGTCCGTCGCAGCGGGGCGAGCGGAGGCGGATCGTGCTCGCCGGTGACGTGCCCAGCCCGGCTGACCCGCCGTCGGGCTGCCGCTTCCGTACCCGCTGCTGGAAGGCCCGGGAGCGGTGCGCCGTCGAGGAGCCGGCGCTGACCGGCGCGGGGCATCGCGTCGCCTGCCACTTCCCCGAGGAGAGCACCGATGCCGGACGGGAGGAGCGGCCGGCCTGGGCCGGCCGCTCCGACCTGTGACGGTCACTCGGGCTTGTCGTCCGTCCAGTCCGCCTTGACCACCGCGATGGAGTTCCACATCGTGCCGGGCTCGAAGCCGGCCTGGAGGCCGCGCGGCTTCACCGCGACGTACTCGCTCGCCAGGGCCTGCCCGGTCGCCTCGTCGATGATCAGCCGGTGCTCCGTGACGCCGCCGTCGAAGGTCGGCTCGTTGATCGCCACGGCCGTGCCCGTGCGCCCTTCGGCGTCCGTGACGTTCTCGATGACCCGTACGTCGCCGAGCTCGGCCAGCATCCGGAACGCGGCACCGCGCACCTCGGGCGTCACCGGCATGTCCATGATCAACCCAGCGCTGATCACGAACAGCCACGCATCACCCTGCATCGGCACGTCGTTGTCACGACCCTTCCAGCTCAGGAGTCGCTTCTTGAGCTGGTCCGGGTCACGGGGCAGCTCGCGCAGGTCCTTCACCGAGACGTTGCGGCCCAGCCAGAACACCTTGTCCCCGTCGGTCAGCGGGCTGCGGCCGGTCATGGCCCGGCCCGGCGACGTCTTCAGAATCATGGGCTTGGGCTTCCTGGGGACCGTGACCTCGATGGAGGTGGGCGACCCGGCCCGCTCCCACGCCTGCCGGTCCTCCTCGGTGGCCGGGCGGGCTCCGAGAGACTGCATGCGGCCCCACTGCTTCTGGTCCGGGCCGGTGGCGCTGGGCGTCCAGCCCTCGTCCCGCCGCTGGTCGAGCACCCGGTAGCCGCCCTTGGCCGCGGCGAACAGGGTCCGGCGCACCGACACGGTGTGCCAGTACTCGCCCTTGCCCTCCGGTTGCCGCTCCGCCCGCGCGGCCGCGGCCAGCAGCACCTCCCGGGCCGACAGCGTCACCGCCTGCCGGGTGCTCGCCGGGGTGTCGGGGCCTCGTGCCGTGGACGCCGTGCCGTTCGTCGCGACGACCACGGCCACGGCGGTGACGGCCGCCGCGGCTCCGGCGAGCCCCAGGCTCCATACGTGCCGCACGGGCCTGCGCCCGCGCCGGGCCGGCCGGGGCTGGGACATGGCGCGGGAGAGCTCGGCGGCCCTGGTGCGCGAGTCGATCGGGCGGTCTCCGAGGTCGGCGGGCCGGGCGGCCCGGAGTTCGTCGACGGGGTTCATGACCACTCCTCGTTGAGGCTCCGCACGTGGGGCAGGGGTTCGCGCCGTGGGCCGGCGTCCGTGGCCTCCATGGCCTGCTTGAGCCGTTTGCGCGCCCGGTGCAGCCGTACGCGGAACGCCGCCGACGAGCAGCCGACGACCCGCGCGCCCTCCTTCGGCGACAGCCCGTGCCAGGCGACCAGGACGAGGATCTCCCGATCGTCCTCGGGCACGGCGGCCAGCGCGCGCAGCACGCCCATCCGCTCGGTCACGTGTTCGGCGACGTCGCCCTCGGCCCAGGCCCGCAACTCCGCGGCGACCGCCTCGCGGCGTACCTCGGCTCGGACGTTGTCGCGCAGGACGTTCCTGGCGACGCCGAGCAACCACGGCAGCGCCGGCTCGGGCACGTCCTCCAATCGCCGCCAGGCGATCGCGAACGTCTCGCTCACCACCTCGTCCGCCACCTGGCGGCCCGCGCGGCTCACGACGTAGGCCCACACCCGTTGTCGGCATTCGTCGTACATGCCGGTGAACCGGTGCTCATCATCTGACACCGCCCAGCCCCTTCGTTCGGGATGCGTTCTTCTGACACCACGAAGTGGCCGCAACCCGCCCGTTGTTACACCTTTCGGTCAGCTGATCGGGACGGTGAGGCGGCGGGTGGTGGGTGACGGCTCCCTGCGCTCCCCGAGGAGGGCCATGAGCTGGTCCATGGCCACCTCGCCGAGCTTCTCGCCGTCCACGTCGATCGCGGGGACGTCGCCCAGGCCGAGGCTCTCGACGATCATGCGCTCCGAGCTGACCACGACATCGCGGACCCCGCGGTGGAGCAGGGCGAACATGAGGCCCAGGCCGATCGAGGTCGCGTACGGGACCACGGCGGTGGCGCGGGCGGCCATCACGGCCTCCGCCGTCTCCACCCCGGCGGCGAACGTCGAGGGGTGGGGGCCGAGCATGGTCAGCGTCGCGCCGCTCGGCCCGGCCGCGGCGCGGATGGCCGCCTGGCGCTGGCGGTCCTGCCAGGAGCCCGCCGGGCCGCCGACGTAGACGATGCGCTCGTGGCCCATCTCGACGAACCGGGTGACGAGCGTGCCGAAGGCGGTGGCCGTGTCGGCGACCACCGAGGTCATGCCCTCGATCTCGCGGTCGATGAGCACGGTCGGCTTGAACGACGCGGCGGCGCGGACGATCTCGTCCGAACCCCGGGGCGCGGTGAGCAGGAAGCCGTCGACCTGGTGCGCGAGCTGCTCGACCGCGGCGACCTGGGCGGCGTGCTCCAGGGAGTGCACGGCGATGGTCAGCTGCATGCCCGAGTCGGCCGCGCGCGCCTGGGCGCCGCCGATGATCGGGGTGAAGAAGGTGTTGTCGAGCGTGGGCACCACGACGGCGACCACTCCGGTCCGCCCGCGGGCGAGCTGCGTGGCCGCCCGGTTGGGGACGAATCCGAGCTGCTCGGCGGCTGCGCGGACGCGGGCCACCGTCTCCGGGGCGGCCAGGTCCGGCCGGCCCAGGGCGCGAGAGGCCGTCGCCTTGGAAACCCCGGCCAGCGCGGCGACGTCCGCGAGTGTCGGCACTGATCCTCCTTGAGTCGTTACACGGATTTCACACAGGGGTTTGTGCGACAGGCCGCTCATAATCTATGGTCAGGCTCATGCAACCGGTTCCGTAACCGGTTCCACCCAAAGCGTACGCCACGGAGAAAGGACGCCGACATCTCCCCCAAATCGGCCCTTCTGCTGGTGCCTGGTCTCGTCCTTCTCGTCGCGGGGTTCCTCATCCCCTCCGCGGCGATGCTCTTCGCGCCCCCGGACGTGCCGACCAGCGAGATCTTCACGCGTCTGGGCAGGATGCTGACGGATCCGTACGACCTGGAGGTGATCGGGCGCACGGTCGGGCTGGCCCTGGCTGTCACGATCATCTGCGTCGTCCTCGGCTTCCCCATCGCCTACTGGCTCGCCCGCTCGCCGTCACGCTGGAGCGGGGTCTTCCTGGCAGTGGCGATCTTCCCATTGATGCTGAGCAACGTGGTAAGGACGTTCGGCTGGCTGGTGATCCTCGGCTCCAAGGGGGCGCTCGGCCGGCTGCTCGTCCAGCTCGGCATCGTCGACGTGGCGCCGCAGCTGCTCTACACCAAGCTGGCGATCGTCCTCGGCCTCACCCAGCTGTTCCTGCCGCTGGCGATCATCTCCTGCTACTCGGCCGTCGCGCAGGTCGATCCCGGCCTGGACGACGCCTCGCGCGGGCTCGGCGCGAGCCGGATCCGGACGATGTGGAACGTCGTCATCCCGCTGACCATGCCGGGCATCGTGGTGGCCGCCACCCTGGTCTTCGCCGGGTCCGTCACCGCGTACACCACGCCCTACCTGCTCGGCGGGTCCAGCCAGCGGATGCTGTCCACGCAGCTGTTCAACTACGCGAGCACCACGGTCGACTGGGCCTCCGCCTCGGCGACGGCGCTCATCATGACGGTCCTGGTCTTCCTGGTCTCCGGGCTGTCCTCGCTGATCGGGCGGAAGGGGGCCACCTCATGAAGCGGCCGATCACGGCGGCGCTCGCGGTCATCGGCTACGTCATCATGATCGTGCCGATCATCTTCGTGGTCGCCACGGCCTTCACCGCCGGAAGCACCCTGAGGTTCCCGCCCGACGGGATCTCGCTGCGCTGGTTCGACGAGGCGCTCGGCTACGAGCCGTTCATCGAGGCCGCGGTCTCCAGCCTGGAGCTCGCCGTGCTCGCCACCGCGCTCGCGCTGGTGCTCGGCGTGCCCGTCACGCTCGCCGTCCACCGTGGCAAGCTGCCCGGCAAGGGCCTGGTCGAGGGGTTGTTCCTGTCGCCGCTCATCGTCCCGGAGCTGGTCGTCGGCCTCGCGCTGTTCCAGCAGCTGATGGTCGGCCTGGACCTGGACAACTTCAGCACCCTGCTGGTCGGGCACACGGCGCTGATGCTGCCGTATGCGGTGCGCGTGACCGGCGCCTCGCTCGCGCTGGCCGACCCCGCGCTGGAGGAGGCCGCCCGGGGTCTCGGCGCCTCGCCGCTGCGCGCGTTCTTCAACGTGACGCTGCCCGTCCTGCGTCCGGGCATCTTCTCCGCCGGGCTGCTCAGCATGGTGACGTCGTTCAACAACGTGCCGCTGTCGCTGCTGCTGCAGGGCCGCGACTTCCGGACGCTGCCGGTGACGATGCTCGACTACGTGCAGCAGTCGTACGACCCGATGGTGGCCGCCGCCTCCACCCTCATCCTGGCCGCCACCGTGGTCATCGCGGTGATCGCCGAGCGCACGGTCGGATTCGCCAAGATCTTCGGAGGGATCAACCAATGACCGCCGCCGCCGAGCTGATCAAAGTCACCCAGAGGTTCGGCTCCTTCACCGCCGTCGACGAGATCGACCTCGCCGTGCCGGCGGGGAGGCTGACGACGCTGCTGGGCCCGAGCGGCTGCGGCAAGACCACCACGCTCAGGATGATCGCGGGCTACTCCGCCCCGACGTCGGGGACGATCCGCATCGACGGGGTCGACAGCACGCGCACGCCGCCGGAGAAGCGCGATCTCGGGATGGTCTTCCAGTCGTACGCGCTGTTCCCGCACATGACGGTGGCCGACAACGTCGGGTACGGGCTCAGGCTGCGCAAGGTGCCGGCCGCGGAGAGACGTACGCGGGTCATGGAGACGCTCGACCTCGTCGGGCTCGCGCACCTGGCCGACCGCAAGCCGAAGAAGCTCTCCGGCGGGCAGCAGCAGCGGGTGGCACTGGCCAGGGCGATCGCGATCAGGCCCAAGCTCCTGCTGCTCGACGAGCCGCTGTCCAACCTCGACGCCCGCCTGCGCGTCCAGATGCGGGCCGAGATCAGGCGCATCCAGGCGGAGACGAAGCTGACCGTCATCCTCGTCACCCACGACCAGGACGAGGCGCTGGAGATGTCCGACGAGATGGTCATCATGAACGAGGGCCGGATCGTGCAGCAGGGCACTCCCCAGCAGGTCTTCCCCCGTCCCGCCGACCGTTTCGTGGCCGAGTTCCTCGGCTACGAGAACTTCCTCACCGCGGCCGACGGCACGCCGTTGACCATCCGGCCCGAGCATCTGCGCATCGCGGAGAAGGGCGCCGGCCTTGGTCACAGCCTCGACGGCACGGTGGTCGACGTGGCCTTCCGCGGCGTCGACCTCCTGGTCTCGCTCGACGTGGTCGACCCGTCGGGCGCGACCGTCAGGCTGCTCGCCGACGTACGCAGCGGCGCTGCCCTGACGCCCGGATCGGCCGTCACGGTGATCGCGCCCGAAGACCATCTGGTTCCACTCCCCCGCTGAAAGAAGGAACGACCCCATGCCCACGCGCCGCGCCGTACTGGCCGCTGCTCTGACGGTGCTCGCCGCAGCCGGATGTTCCGGCTCCGGCTCCGCCGAGAAGCAGGCCGATCAGAACACCATCGTCGTCAGCACCTTCCCCTTCGGGGTGAAGGAGTTCGAGCAGGCGGTCGTCGCTCCGTTCAGCAAGCAGACCGGGATCAAGGTCGAGCTGGACACCGGGTCCAACTCCGACCGGCTGTCGAAGCTGAAGCTCGCCAAGGGTGAGCCGGAGGCGGACGTGGTGCTGATCTCCGACTACTTCGCCGCGCTCGGGCAGAAGGACGGCCTCTTCCAGAAGGTCGACGTGCCCAACATGAAGCAGCTCGCGCCGTTCGCGACCGAGGGCTCCTACGAGGGGCCGGCCTACACGCACCAGCTCAACGGGATCATCTACAACACCGGCAAGCTCAGCCAGAAGCAGGCCGCCGACTGGGAGCTGTTCGCGAACGCGGCGAACAAGGGAAAGGTCGCGCTTCCCGATATTTCGGTGACCGCCGGACAACTCATGATTTCGGGGGTGGGTGAGTCGTACGGCAAGGGCCCCTACGACATCGACACCTCGCTGAAGACCCTGTCCGGCTGGGCGCCGAACGTCCTGCAGTTCTACACCTCCTCGACCGAGGTCACGAACCTGCTGACCCAGGGCGAGATCGTCGCCGCCGACGCGCTGAGCGGCTTCGCCACCAAGCTCGTCACCTCGGGCGAGCCGATCGCCTGGACGGCGCCCGCCAAGGGTCGCTACATGGCCACCAACCGGGCGATGATCCCCAAGGGCGCGCGCAACGCGCAGGGCGCGGCGAAGTTCATCGACTACATGCTGTCGGCCGAGGCGCAGAGCGCCATGGCGAAGGCCGCCGGTGACCTGCCCACGAACCCGAAGGCCGAGGTCCCGGCCGACATCGCCAAGGTGACGGGCGAGGCGGCGAAGGACCCGGTGGCCGCCGGGTTCAAGACCCTCGACCCCGCCCAGCTCGTCGACACCCGCACCACCTGGGTCGACCGCTTCACCCGCGAGGTGGCCGGCAAGTGAACCTTGACCTGATGCCCAAGGTCGATCTGCACTGCCACCTCATCGGCACCGTACGCGCCTCGACCTTCGCCGCGCTGGCCCGGCGGGAGGGGCTCGACCTGCCCGACACGCCCGAGCGGATCTACGCGGACGTGAACTCGCTGCCGCCGGACCCTGCGCTCTACCTGGACACCCGGATCCCGGTCCCGCAGGGCAGGAGCGCGGACGAGCCCGAGGTCTCCTACTCGCTGTTCCAGGTGTCCTCGTGGGTTCTGCAGGTCCTGCGCGACGCCGACGATCTCACCAGGATCACCTACGAGGCGTTCGAGGACGCCCACCAGACCAGCGCGACCAGGCATCTCGAGGTCTCCTTCGACGCGCTGACCGAGCATCAGGAGAAGCTCGGCTACGCCACGGTGGTCGAGGCGTACGCCGAGGGCATCAGGATGGCCGAACGCGACTTCGGCATGTCGGGCCGGCTCATCGCGGCCGTCGACCGGAGCAGGTCGGGAGACGAGGCGCTCTCCTGGGTGCGCACGGTCGTGGACAACCCGCACGACTACGTGGCGGGGATCGGGCTGGACAACCTGGAGACCGCCGGGCCGCCGGAGCGGTTCGAGGCCGCCTTCCGGCTCGCCGGTGCGGCCGGGCTGCGCCGTACCGCGCACTCCTCCGAGCACGCGCCCGTCGCCGTCAACACGGTCACCTGCCTCGACGTGCTCGGCTGCGACCGGATCGACCACGGCTACTTCGTGCTCCAGGACGACGAGGTCGTCGCCAGGGTGCGGGACGAGCAGATCCCGTTCACCGTCATCTCGACCACGTCGCGGCGCTCGTGGCGGCCGTGGCGGCGGGCGTCGATCGCGGCGATGCTGGAGGCCGGGCTCAACGTCATCCCCGCTTCCGACGACCCGGGGATGTTCCCGACGTCGCTGGCGAACGAGTATCGGATCCTCTCCGAGCAGCTCGCCGTACCGGATGAGCGGTTGCGGGCGATGGCGCTGGCCGGGGTGGAGGCGTGCTGGCTGCCGGAGCCCGAGAAGGACGCCCTGCGCAGGCGCTTCGAGAGCGAGCTCGCGAACGTGGAGTGATCGGGACAGGCGGCTTCACGCGGACCGTGTCCCGCTTCAGTGCTTACTTCGGTGCTCACTTCGGTGACGCCAGGGGCTGCGCCCGGTCCGTCGAGCCCGGCCGCCAGGGCGACCCGAGCATCGGTCCTCTCTTCGACACCGTCGAGGCCCGCATGCGCCAGTACCTCCGCCGGCACGTCGAACCGCTCGTTCCCGAGGAGCGGGTGGAATCGACCGTCGACCTGCTCCGCGTCTTCGCCAACGGGATCGTCGCGTCCGCGGTCGAACACCGCGACCGAGGGACTTTGAACGGACCTTCCGTACCAGGTCGAGAGGCGAAATCTGTAAGACGGGAAACGTTTACCGATCATCAATCCAAGATCACCCGATTGGACGCCGACAATCCTTACGTTTGCGGCGTTTGTGCATCCCCCTCCGCATGTGGAAGGACATTCATGCGCATTTCCGCTCGGGCGATGATCGCCGCGTTAGCCACCGCCCTGGCAATCAGCGGCGCGAGCGTGGCCGGCACCCCGGCCTTCGCGAACGACGACCCCACGCTGGCGGCCCTCACCAAGGTCGTCCCCGAGATCGTCGAGGAGGCCAAGACCGTCCCGCCGACCGTGATCCCCGAAGGCGACGTCCAGCGTCCCTTCGCCGCCGCCACCGACGCCGACCACACGCTGTCGGCGTCGGTCAGCGAGAACGAGATCGGCATCGGCATGCCGGAGGCCGACGGCGCCGGCAGCCAGCCGCTGCCTGGCCTGGTCACCTACGCCGCCAAGCAGCCCAGCGTCACCTTCGCCCACCAGCGCACCGGTCAGATCGCCCGCGCGATGACCGTCATCCACGGTGCTTCCGCGCCGACCGAGTACCGCTTCCCGATCTCCGCTCCTGAGGGCTCCATGCTGGAGGTCGAGGAGGACGACGGCACGGTCCTGATCTACAACAACGACTTCTACCTCGCCGAGATCGACCTGCCCTGGGCCAAGGACGCCAACGGCAACCCGGTGCCGACCTCGTACCGGGTGGAGGGCATGACGCTCATCCAGACGGTCGAGCACGCGGGCGCCGCCTACCCCGTGGTCGCCGACCCCGCGCTCAAGCTGCAGTGCGAGTGGTGGAAGGCGATGTGCCGGGTGATCTTCTCGAAGAAGCTCACGAGCCAGATCCACAGCTCCTGGCTGTACGCCGGGGCGGCCGGCGCGGTCAAGGTGGCCGACGCGGCCTGCGACAAGTCCAAGAACAGCAAGATCAAGCTGGCCTGCAAGGTGATGTTCGCGGCGGGCATCGCCCAGTACATCTACAAGATCCGGGAAGCCGCCAACAAGAAGCAGTGCTTCGCGCTGCGGATGCAGTGGCCGGGCCCGATCGTCTGGGGCGAGGTCCGCAAGAAGAGCTGCCAGAGCAAGTAAATCCCCCTGTGACGACCTGACGCCCCCGTCAAGCCGGCGGGGGCGTCGCTCTACCTCGGAGCTCCCCATGTCTGCCCTCCTGCCGCGGGCCCTCGCCGGTGGTCTCGCCTTCTTACTTCTTCCGCTGGCTGTGCCCCCCTCGCCGGCCGCCGCAGAACCGCCCGCGGAACCGCCCGCCGCCACCCAGGCCGTGGACGACCCCAGTGACCCGGCCCGGGTCGCCGCCGAGCCGAGCGCGCCCGACGAGGCCTCCGCCCGCCTGTCCGCCCGCCTGACGGGCCGCCGGGTCGAGGTCGCGGACGCCCGTACCGAGACCACCACCACCTACGCCAACCCGGACGGCACGCTGACGGTCGACTCCTTCGCCGGTCCGGTGCGCTACCGCGGCGACGGCGGGTGGGCCCCGGTGGACATCGCGCTCACCAGGACCGCGTCGGGCGAGATCGTGCCACGCGGCCACGGCCGCAAGCTGCGTTTCGGCGGCGGGCGCGCCGGGCTGAGCGCCCGGCAGGCCACCGCGAACACCGCGGCGACCGACCTGATCACGATCGGGGAGGGCTCCGCCAAGGTCACCTTGCAGTGGAAGGGCGCGCTGCCGGTGCCGGGCCTGTCCGGTGAGACGGCCACGTACGCGGAGGCCATGCCGGGCGCCGACCTGGTCGTCACCGCCACCCGGACCGGCGCCGAGCAGTTCCTGCTGCTCAAGTCGCGCCCGGCCGCGCCTCTGTCGTACACGCTGACGCTGAAGGCGCCGGGTCTGACGGCGCGCGAGGCCAAGGGCGGCGGGGCGGAGCTGGTCGACGCCAAGGGCAAGGTCGCCGTCACCATCCCCGCGCCGGAGATGTGGGACGCCGCCACGCACCCGATCTCCGGCGAGCACCTGCGCCGGGCTCCGGTGGGGATGAAGGTCTCCGGCCGCGACCTCGTCTTCACCCCCGACGCGGCCTTCCTGAACGACCCCGCCACGACGTATCCCGTCACCGTGGACCCCACGCTCAACCTGGGCCAGGTCTTCGACACGTTCGTGCAGGAGGGCTACGGCACCGACCAGTCGGGCGCCACCGAGCTCAAGATCGGCAACAACGGCAGCGGCCAGGTCGCCAAGTCGTTCATCACGTGGAAGACCCCCGGCATCGCGGGCAGGAAGATCATCTCGGCCACGCTGAAGCTCTGGAACTTCCACTCGTGGTCGTGCGAGGCCCGCTCGTGGGAGGTCTGGTCGGCCGACCGCGCCTCGACGTCGTCGCGCTACCCGGGCCCGCACATGGCCGCCAAGTACGCCTCCTCCAGCGAGACGAAGGGCTACGGCAGCGGCTGCGCCGACGGCTGGGTCAGCGCCAACGTCACCTCGCTGGTGCAGCACTATGCCGACCAGGGCTGGAAGGAGTCCGGCATGGGCCTGCGGGCCGCCAACGAGTCGGACAAGTACGCCTGGAAGCGGTTCAACTCGGGCAACGCCTCGTCGAAGGTGCCGGTCGTCTCGGTGACGTACAACTCCTACCCGAGCACCCCGGTCTCGACCTGGGTCTCGCCGTTCACCGACTACGACGGCACGCTCTGGACCAACACGCTCACCCCGCAGCTCCGCAACCACGTGCGCGATCCCGACGGCGGCAACGTCCGCGGCAAGTTCGACCTGTACGAGGGCTCGACGATGCTGATCGACGACCTCTACGGCGCGTACGTGGCCAGCAACGGCTTCTCCGGCGCGAACGTGCCGGCGGGCAAGCTGGCCCACGGCAAGTCGTACATGTTCCGGTCGTGGGCCCACGACGGCTCGCTGGTCTCGAAGCTCTGGCAGACGGCGTACTTCTCCGTCGACACCGTCAAACCGCCCGCCCCCAAGGCCGCCTCCACCGACTACCCGAACGACGGGACCTACCATGGCGACGCCGGCAAGGCCGGCACGTTCACCCTCACCCCGGCGAACACCGACGCCGGCTGGATCGCCTACAAGCTCGACGGCGACGCCGTGACCAAGGTGCTCACCACCGGCGCGGCCGTCGCCGCCAAGCTCACCCCGGCCACGACGGGCGCCCACACGCTCAGCGTCTACACCATCGACAAGGCCGGCAACGCCTCCCCGACGACCTCCTACACCTTCAACGTCGGGACCGGCGCGGCCGTGGCCTCGCTCACCGCGCCCGTGAACGGCCTGCGCAGCACCGCCAAGGTGCCCCTCGCCGTCACCGGCACGGCGTTCACGCAGGCCAGGTTCCAGTACCGGCGCTCCGAGACCGATGCCTGGGCGGACCTGCCCGTCGCGAACGTCACCGGCGCCGACGGCAAGCCGCTGACCGCGTGGCCCGTCGCCGCCCCCGGCAGGCTGTCCGGCCTGACCTGGGACGCGGGCACGCAGCTCGGCGACGCCGCGGTGCAGGTGCGCGCGGTCGTCACGGGCACGACCACGGCGGAGTCCCAGCCGGTCGAGGTCGTGGTGGACCGCCGCGCCACCCGGGCCGCCACGAAGGAGGTCGGGCCGGGCGTGCTCAACCTCCAGACCGGCGGCTACCGCCTCCAGACCACCGCGGGCGGACCCTTCGGCCTGACGCTCACCCGCACGGCCTCCTCCCGCGAGGCCGGCTGGTCGCTCCCGGTGCCCGTGCTCAAGGAGACCTCGGCCACCTCGGTCGAGGTGACGCGGGCCGACGGCAGGCCGGTGCAGTTCACCAAGACCGCGGACGGCTGGAAGCCGGAGCCCGGGGCCGAGAACCTGACCCTCACCGGCACGTACACGCTGACCGACGCGCGCGGCGAGGTCACCACGTTCATCAAGCAAGGCGACCTGTACGCCCCCGAGGGCTACGTCTACGACCAGGGCCGGCTGAAGTCGATCACCAGGTCGGGGCACCCGCTGGAGCTCGGCTACGACACCGCGGGACGCCTGTCCACCGTCTCTCTGCAGGGCACGGTGATCACCCAGTACGGCTACGACAGCGCGGGACGGCTCTCCGAGGCGTGGGACCCGCGGATCAGCCCGGCGCTGAAGACCGTCTACGGCTACGACTCCGCCGGCCGCGTCTCCACGCTCACCCCGCCCGGCGAGCTGCCGTGGATCTTCGCGTACGAGAGCGACGGGCGGCTGCGCACGGTCACCCGGGCCACGCTCAAGCCCGGCACCGCGGACCAGGTAGCCGGCGAGGCCAAGACCACCGTCGTGTACGGGGTGCCGCTCACCACGGCGGCCGGCGGCCCGGCCGACGTGACGGCCAAGGAGGTGACGGCGTGGGGCCAGGCCGTGGCGCCCGTGACCGCGACGTCGGTGCAGCCGCCGGGGCTGGCCGCCACGGTGACGTACCTGGACGAGTCGGGTAGGGCGGTCAACGTCCTGACGCCCGGCGGGCACCTGTCCGCAACCGGCTACGACCGGTTCGGCCACGTCGTGCGGGAGCTCACCGCCGCGAACCGGGAGCTGTCGCAGCGCGACATCACCGACTTCCGCCTCGCCGAACTCGCCATCACCGGCTACGAGCCCGAGGAGCGCGCCGAGCTGCTGTCCACCCGTTCGGTCTATGACGCGTCCGGGCGGCGCAAGCTGGAGGAGCTGAGCCCGGTCCACATCATCAACCTGGAGTCCGACGTGGACGACCTGCCCGCCGGGTACGCCATCGGCGCCAGGACCCGTACGGTCAACACCTACGACGAGGGCCGGCCGGCCGGTGCGGTGGCCCGCGACCTGCCGACCACCGTCAAGACCGGCGCGGTGGTCGTCGGGCGCGAGTCCAAGCCGGACGCGGACGTCCGCACCACCGCCATCACCTATGACTGGGCCACGGGGCGGCAGATCAAGACGGTCCGCGACCCCGCCGGCAAGGCTGTCACCACCACCGTCGCCGGCCCCGTGCTCTACACCGCGACCGGCAGCGCGCCGTGCGGCGGGCGATCCGACTGGGCGGGCCTGGTGTGCCAGGACGGCGGGCGCACGTACACCTACGACGCCTCCGGCCTGGCCTCCACCGTGACCGAGGGCGACACGGCCACCACCTTCAAGCGCGACACCGCCGGCCGCCTCACCGCCACCAAGGCGGGCGGCGAGGCCGAGATCGGCCTCGGGTACGACCCCGCGACCGGCCGGCCCGCCCAGCGCTGGCGCGGCACGGAGAAGGTCGTCACGGCCTACGACAAGCTCGGCCGGGTGATCTCCCACACCGACGCCGACGGCGGCCTGACCCGCACCGAGTACGACGACCTCGACCGCCCGGTCAAGGTCACGGACTCGTCCCCGTCCACCAGGACCTACGGCTACGACGCCAAGGTCGAGCCGCGCGGCCTGGCCACCTCGGTGACCGACTCGGTCGCGGGCACGTTCACCGCGCGCTACGACGCCGAGGGACGCCAGACCGAGGGCGACCTGCCGGGCGGCCTGCACCTGCAGGTCGGCTACGACGAGCGCGGCCAGAGCTACGCGCGGATCTACACCCGGGACGGCCTGGAGGCCCCGGTGATGATCGACCAGGTCGCCCGGAACGTCCACGGCCAGGAGTTGCTGAGCATGCGGACCGATCTCATGGCCGAGCGGCAGCTCGGCTACGACAAGGCGGGCGAGCTCGCGTCGGCGCTGGACATGGCGTTCCCGGTGTGCACCCTGCGCCGCTACGACCACGACGGGGCGGGCAACCGGACCCGGCTGGCGGTGCAGTCGTCGGACGAGGACTGCCCGGTGGCCGACGACTCGGCCGCGTCGATCACCGGCTATGGCTACGCCTCCGACGGCAGGCTGACCGGCGACGGCTACGCCTACGACGCGGCAGGCCGGACCACGTCGCTGCCCGGCGGGCGTACCATCGGCTACTTCGCCGACGGTCTGCCGGCCAAGATGACCTCCGGCGAGCAGAGCTTGACCTGGACCCGCGACCCGGCGGGCCGGATCCGCTCGGAGACGAACGAGGCGGGCGCCGTCACCGTTCACCACTACGGCTCGGACGGCGACAAGCCCTCCTGGACCGCCGCGAACGGCACGATCGTCCGCGACGTCGCCGGGATCGGCGGGGAGCTGGCCGCGCTCACCGGCGCGACCGGATCGGTGCGCCTCCAGTTGCTCACCGTCGGGGGGAGCGTCGGGACCGAGCTGGAGCTCGGCACCGGCCTGGCCACGGTGGTCGGGTACGACGAGTTCGGCGTGCCCTCCCAGCCGGTCCGTTACGGCTGGCTCGGCGGGGCGTACCGCCCGACCGTGCTGGACGGCAGGGTCCTGGTGTCGGGCCGCGTGTACGACCCGGCGCTCGGCCGCTCCCTCCAGCGTCCGTACTAGACGCACATGGCAAAGCCCGGGTGGTCCGCCACCCGGGCTTTGTCACGTTCAGGCCGCGCAGACTCCGGCCGGCTTGACCGACAAGCCCCAAGAGGATGCCGGTGTCGCCCGCCGCGGTGGAGCGCAGCCGCTTGAGGAAGAGGTTCTGCCGGCGCGAGGCCAGCGTGGTCACCGTGGTGGTGTAGAGCGTGAACGCCGCCACCGTGAACAGCACCACCGCCGCGATGTATCCGAGACTGCCCAGAGCCGCGAACACCTCGTGCCGGGAGATGAAGAACGCGCTGACCGCCACGGGCATGACGAGGCAGGTGACCAGAACCAGCCGGTTCCGGAAGATCTGAACAAGCTCGCTGAGAGCGATCGAGAGCATGGCAAAGGTCCCTTTCTTGGAAATTCAGGGAGTGGGCCGGTCGCTGCCGAGCGCGCGGAAGACGTCGTCGAGCCGGGTCGGGCCGCCCTGGAGGTCCCGCAGCTCCACCGCGTGGTCCTGGGCCCAGCGAAGCAGGGTGTGCAGGTCCTTCTGCAGGCCGAAGGTCTCGATGAGGTACTTCCCGTCACCCTCGCGCGTGGCCTGCAGCGGCAGCGCGGGTGCGGGGGCCGGCAGGGAGAAGCGGATGGCGGCGGGCAGGGTGCGCGTCAGTTCGGAGACGGTCCCTTCCCGGTGGAAGGTGCCTTTGTGCATGAGCCCGATGCGGTCGGCGCGCTGCTGAGCCTCTTCCAGGTAGTGCGTGGTGAGAACGATGGTGGATCCGTCTTCGCGCAGCCGGTCCACCGCGCACCACAGGTCGTCCCGGGACTGGATGTCCAAGCCGGTGGTGGGCTCGTCCAGGAAGATCAGCTCAGGCGCTCCGTACACGGCGGTGGCGAAGTCCAGACGCCGCTTCTCGCCGCCGGAGAGCTGGGACACCTTGGTGCCGGCCTTGCGGGTGAGGTCGACGATGCCGAGCACGCGTTCGACCGTGTCGATGCGCTGGGTGAGGTTTCCGATCAGCCGGAGCGATTCCCGCACCGTCAGATCCGGCGAGAATCCGCTCTCCTGCAGCATGATGCCCATCCGGGGCCGCACCGCCCGCCGGTCGCGCGGACTCTGCCCGAAGACCCGTACGGTGCCCGAGGTGGGCGTGCGGTGGCCTTCGATGGTCTCCAGGGTCGAGGTCTTCCCCGCCCCGTTCGTGCCGAGCAGAGCGTAGAACTCCCCGCGCCGCACCTGGAAGGACAGGTCCCGCACGGCGCGGAAGTCGCCGTAGGTGAGGTTCAGACGGTCGACGTCGATGACTGGTGTCGAGGACATACCGTCGATCTCAGCCGTCGCCGCACGTATCTCCCAGTGCGACCACGTCATGACCTCGCCATGACATCCTTGGCGTGAACGCATGACGTGGTGTCACTGGTGCCGCCACGGGACGGGAAGAATACTGGCGGACTCTGCCGTCCGATCCCGGAGAGCCCACACATGGACACCAGACCCGTGCGAATTCTGCCGACGGCCGACATGACCGCTCAGCCCCGACACACAGCACCCAACTGAGGCTCGGTGAGCCCGCCTGGTGGGGAGCCACCCGTGATGCATGAGCGCGCTGACAGGACGCGGCGGCGAATGCACCGGCTTGATGTCCGTGGCGTTCAACGCCCGGACAAGGGGGGAAGCCGCCGTCCTGAGCGCGGGTGTGCCGGCGGTGCACGTGGTGAAGCCGACGACGGCGCCGGCCAGAAGCTGGTGCGCGCCGACGCCCATCGGGCCGAGGAGGAGCTCCGGGAGATCCGCGTACGCGTCGACCGAAAGGCCGAGGTCGCCCCACACGCAGGCGAACTGCCCGGCCAGGTCCTCCGGGAGCCGACCACCAACATCCCGCGGCACGTGCAGACCGAGCAGGTACGGATCACGCTCCCCCAGCCGGGCATCGCCGTCATCGACGACGGCCCGCAGGAGGCTCCGCTTCCCGCCCTCCGGGGCCTCGCTACCCTCAGGGAACGAGTGATGGCCAACGGGGACGAGCTGACGGTGGAGCAGCAAGACGGGCGCTTCCTGACGACCGCGGCATTCCCGCACCGACGTTCCGAAGCACAGGAGAACCAATGACCACCGTGGTACTCGCCGACGACGAAGCCCTCCTCCGCAAGGCGCTGGCGTCACTGCTCCCGCTCGAGGGCGAGATCACCGTGCTCGCCGAAGCGGGAGACGGCGAGGCGGCGGTACAGGCCACACTGCTGCACCGGCCCGACGTGCTCGTCATCGATCTGGAGATGCCCGGTGTGGACGGGCTCGGCGCCGTCACGGAGATCCGTCAGGCGCGGCCAGACCAAATAATCCTCATGCTGACCCGCCATGCCAGGCCCGGCGTGCTCCGCAAGGCGCTCAAGCTCGGCGTCCAGGGCTTCGTCAGCAAGTCCGCGGAACCGGCGCACATCGTCTCGGTCATCAAGACCCTGCACGAGGGCAAGCGATGGATCGACCCGGATGTCTCCGCCCTCGCCCTCGTCGACGACTGCCCGCTCACCGACCGCGAGATCGACGTGCTGCGGGCGACCGGCGAAGGCTACTCGGTCGCCGACATCGCCGCCCAACTCCATCTGGCGGAGGGCACGGTGCGCAACTATCTCTCGAACGCGATGCAGAAAACCCAGACCCGGACCCGCCACGAGGCGGCGCGGTACGCACGCGAACACGACTGGCTGTAAGTGGGCATCTGATGATGATTTATCGTCGTTCGTCCCGCTTTCGTCGTGGCCCGAGATGTGTGAATTGATCGGACCTGTCCGATGCACGCTGGGCGTTGATCGAACCGACACTGAACGCCTGGCGAGCCGCACGCATACAGGCTCACGCGCGAGCTGGGATCACTCGCGGATCTCTTCGGAAGTTGGAGGCCGGCCCTGCCTGGCGGGTAGGTCCACTTCTTCTTGACCAGCCTGCGACGCCTGGCAAACAGCGTGCCGGGCGCCACGATGCGATGCAGTCGAAGGCGAGCGGGTAACAGCCTCACCAGCCGGCCGAACACCCTGACCACCAGCAGATACACAAGTCGAAACAGAACGAGACAAGTCTGGAAAATCATGTTCATCAGTTCTGGCATCGGACAGGGCGCACGAATAGCCGAGGTCAGGGACGACGCTCCCGCCGTCAGCTCCGGAAGAGGTACTCGAGCGCGATACCGACGAAGATCACCATGCCGACGTAGTTGTTGTTCGCAAACGCTTTCAAACATTCCGTACGACCGCGCCGGCGGATGAGGAACTGCTGGTACAACGCGAACAGGGCGGCGGCTGTCACACCCCCCACATGCCATGCTCCAAGGTGCAGTTCCCGGCCGGCCAGCAAGATGGCGATCAGCATCCCCGCCTGCATGATGCCGACGACGAGGCGATCAGCGTCGCCGAACAGGATCGCGGTCGAACGGATGCCGAGTGCGCGGTCGTCGTCGCGGTCGGCCATCGCGTACATGGTGTCGTACGCCACCGTCCACAGCAGCCCGGCGGCGAACAGGAGCCAAGCCGCCCGTGGCATTCCGCCGCCGTGAGCCGCGAAGGCCATGGGAACCGACCAGGTGAAGGCAGCGCCGAGGTACACCTGCGGTACCGGGAAGAAGCGCTTCATGAGCGGATAGGTCAGCAGCAGCACCCCGCCGGCCAGCGCCAGCACCTGCGTCTGCCGATTCAGCATGGATACGAGTCCGAGCGCAGCGACGCCCAGGACGCAACACAGCCCGACCGCCTCGGCCGGCCTCACCTCGCCGGTGACCAGGGGGCGGCCCTTGGTGCGCGCCACATACCCGTCGTACTGACGATCCGCGAAGTCGTTGATCGCACAACCCGCCGAACGCGTCAGCACCGTCCCGGCAATGAACACGAGGAACACGCGCTCGTCCGGATCGCCGTTGGACGACAGCCACAACGCCCACAGCGCCGGCCACATCAACAGCCAGATACCGATGGGCCTGTCCAGCCGGACCAAGCGCGCGTAGGCGCCGATCCGGACGATCGCTCGATGTACCATCGCCACCGAGGATGATCCCGTTGCCCACCGTGGCGCCTCGGCAAGGATTGCCTATCTCTCATGAACCGTGACATCGGCGTGTTCGGGCCCGACTCGGTGAGCTGGAAGGTCTTCGGCGAGCCGATCGTCGCGCTGGGCGGCTTGCGCAGCCTGTACCTGCAGGCGCTGCATCCGCGTGCGGTCGCGGGGGTCGCGCAGAACTCCTCGTACCGGACCGACCCGTGGCGCCGGCTCATTCGCACCTGGGTCTACCTGCGGACCATCCTGTACGGCACGAGCGCCGAGGCGGAGGCCGCCGCGAGCCGGGTCCGGCGCCTGCACGCCGGGATGCGGGCAACTGACCCGCGTACCGGCGAGGTGTTCCGTATCGACGAGCCCGACCTGCTGCGCTGGGTGCACGTGGCCGAGGCCGAGTCGTTCGTGACCACGGTTCGCCGCGCCGGTCTCCGGCTGACCGGCGCCGAGGTCGACCGTTACTACACCGAACAGCGCCGGAGCGCCGAGCTGATCGGCCTCGACCCCGCCTCGGTCCCCGGCACCGCAGCGGATGTGGCGGTCTACTACGAGGCCGTTCGTTCGCAACTGAGCCTGACTACGGAAGCAGCCGACATCGCGACCTTCCTGGCCACCTGCCCGCCCGTGCCCGCGGAATGGAACAACCGGGCTCTTCGGCGCGCACTCGCGAGCGGTCCGTCGCGCGGGGCCTACCGGGTCCTGGCCGCGACCGCTGTCGGCCTCCTACCACCGTGGGCCCGCCGGCTCTACGGCGGTCGGGGCGGTCCGGCGACCGACGTCATCGCCGGACTGTCGGCCCGGGGAACCCGGCTTCTGGTCCGGGCGGCTCTACCGCCGAAATATCGCGTCCCACCCATGCGTCGAGCGGCGCTGGAACGAGCCGGCCGCAGCTGACGGCCGCGGACACGGATTGCCCATCCTGCGATCGACTGTGCGGGCGCCGATCATTCGTCCGGCCAGGTCAAGCCGCATGGCGGTACTCCTTCAGGACACCGCCCAGTCGGTCGCGTCGGCGAATGTCGAGCGGCGCGATCGGTTGGATGAGGAAGCGCTCGCTGTGGCCGACTCCGCGGATAGGTCCACTTTCGTCGGACCACGTCCTGGTGCCAGCGCAAGAGCGTGGCCGAGGTCACCACGAACGCCGACCACCGGATCCGGGGGCAGCAGCAGGAATTGGCCGATCCGAATCGCTGCCAGGTATGACAACGAGGCCAACATGACCCGCGATCCTGCCAGTTGAATCAGTCTGATCGCGCAGCAACACCGCAGCTCACAGATCGAATCGGGGTTTTCGGGCCCGACAGGCTGAATCATATCCAGAAAACGAACCAGATGTTGCGGATTTGGGATTGTTACTGGAAGGCCAGCAGATCAGAATTGATTTGGCGCCAGAGGTTCTATAAGATGGGCGATTTGCTCACGTTTGGCCGCGATGGACCTGTCGATTGCTGCGTGAAGGCGCAGGCATCTTGTCGATGAGGCCACCCACTGGTTGACAGAAATCGATCAAGATGTCAGCTCCAGTTTTGCGGAGCCTGGTCCTTCTATCGCCATGGTACGCGCGAATCGCTCCGACCGGCGAAGTCAAGAAGCTGGAGGAACGAGAAATGAAAGACGAGCCGAAGCTGACCGTGCCGAAGCTTCCCGAAGTCCCACTGGCCGAGCAGAGACTCATGGGTAACGTTTTCGGCGGCTGAGTCGACCAATGGAGCTGCATTGGCAGCCCGACGCTGGGAGAGCACAGCTCGAGAGAGCTGCACTCTCCCAGTTCCTCGGGTCACAGCTAGCGGACATATTGAAATGCGACGCCGTCGAGCTCGAACGGGAACTCGGCGGGGATCTCTCCCACCCCGCCGCTTTCGCTCTGGCATGGGCGAAAGCGAGCGGTACTCCTCCAGCGCTTTCGAAGAACGGCTTACTCAGGACGGTTCAAGAAAGCCGCCGCCGCGCCGGTGACGTGGCGAGAAGAGCCGGATTTGCGGTTGATCTGACTCCGCTGGAAGAACCAGTGATCGCACCTACCGTTGAGCGGCACATACGCATAGCCCGGCAGGCGGGAGACGTAGAGACGCTGGTTTTCCATTCACCCGAGCAGCTGGATTGTCATGGTTGCCTGAGGCAAGCCCATGGGCTCGTCGTCGACTGCTGGCCGGCCATGGTCCAAGAAATTCGGACGACGGTTACCTGTCTGTCGTTCTTCACCGCCGGAAATGCCATCGGCTTCGCAGATATTTGCACACACGGCCTGATCTGCTTACGAGCCGACAGCTTAGCGAATGTGACCGTCCTCGCCGAGGAGATCATCCATGAGTCGTCACACGTCCGGCTCAATGGGATTCTGGCAAGCACGCCATGTCTAGAGGACGACAATGGCAGACTATATCAAACACCATTGCGCGAAGACCCCCGGCCCGCTGCAGGGCTACTGCATCAGCTTTTTGTCCTGGCACGCTTGTGCGACTGGCATGCACGGCTGGGTGCGCGTGCGGCACCTGAGAGAGCCGAGCGTGCGATGCATGACCTGGTGGCTGCGTACACAACCGTGCAGAACGAGCTGCCGTTGACGGATGCAGGACGCGAACTCGTATCAACAATCAAGCCAGCTCGTCATGCCAGGTAGTTCAAGTACGGCGTTGAAACCTGCGATCCCTTTCCGTGCCAAGGCATGGCTTTGTGCCGCAGTGGTGTCCACGACAGGAAGTGTGGCTTTCACCGTGGCTCTCACATGGGCTGCGACTGCCCACGGTGGAGCGGCTGCCGGCATCACCCTGACCGTCGGAATTTTGCCGCAGGCAACCCTACTATTGGTCGGTGGAGCTCTCGCCGATCGAGCAGGTCCCCGGCGAGTCATGGGGTTCACCCTTAGCGCCATGACGCTGAACTCTCTACTCTTGGCCGCTGCTGCCACTGTTTTCGGTACGCAGGTGTGGCTGCTGGCCGGATTCAGTCTGATCACCGGGCTGATCAATGCATTTCATCTTCCCTCGGTCACCTCAATAATGCGTCGTCTGGTGGCTCCGGAGCAACTGTCCAGAGCTCTGGCCGTCCAGCAGGCCGGTCGTCAGGTGGCAGGATTTGTCGGCGCACCGCTCGGCGGGGTGCTCACCGTCGGCTTCGGAATTTCTGGCGCGGCGATTGTGAATGCTTTCAGCTTCGTCCTGACACTTATCGTCCTGGCGTTCGTGCGCCCACCCTTTGAACCGGCCGAAAAAGGGAAGAGAGCAGGACTGTTCCATGAGGCGGGCGACGGCTTGAAGCTTGCGGCAAAGGTTCCTGCCCTACAGGTCGGATTGTCAGTGATGGCTGGCGGTGCGGCCTTTATCGCACCGATCGCCACACTCTTCGTGCCACTTCTGGCTCGAATGCGCGGTTGGAGCCCTTACGACGTCGGATGGCTGCTGGGGGTCCAGGATGTGGCATTTTTCGCGGTAGCGTTAATGACATCGCGCTACGGCACCTTCAAGAGGCCTGGTGTCGCCTCGGCTACCGGTGTTCTTATCACCGGTGTCGGGGCTGCGGTGCTTTCCCTATCGCCTGTCATGCCTCTTGCGCTTGCCTCTGCGGCTTTGGTGGGATTGGGATATGGCATCGCTGCCATGCATTTGACTCCCCTGGTCGTTCAGTCGGCACCAGAATCACATACGTCCAGGATCTCTGCGATGATGACCCTGGTGCAAAGTATGGGCGTGATATCTTCGATAAGTGGTTTTGGGGTGTTGGGAGAGATCGCGGGACCGGTAATTGCGAGCACCGCGAACGGGGTCCTGCTTGTATCGGTCGGGTTGCTGGCATTCACTTCCAGAAATTTTCGCGCCGCTTAGCGATCTTTGCTCAACGAATTATCACCACCACGGCCTTGTTCGCTCCCGGATGGTGGAGGGCATCACGCTTGGTCTCCCAACCGTGACGGTCATGCCCGTTGAGCGTGACCGTTTCGATGAGGTGCCGGGAGACCTCAACGCCGGGCGTCCCCGATGGCGCGGGCGGCGTTGATCAGGCCGATGTGGCTGAGGGCCTGAGGGTAGTTGCCGATCGCCTCTCCTGTGGTGGGGTCCACCTCTTCGCTGAGCAGGCCGACATCATTGGCGCAGGAGGCGGCGGTCTCGAACGCCCGCCTGGCCGCGGCGTCCTGACCGGTGAGGGCCAGCGCGTGCGCGAGCCAGAAGGTGCACAGCAGGAACGGGCCCTCCTGGCCGGCCAGCCCGTCGGCGGAACGGTAGCGGTAAACGAGCCCTCTCGCGTCGGTCAGCCGGGTGGCGACGGCCCGCACGGTGGAGCGGATTCTCGGGTCGTCCGGCGGCAGGAATCCGACCAGGGGCATCATCAGGGTGGCGGCGTCGACCTGGGTGCCGCCGAACGTCTGGGTGAAAGCACCCGCCTGCTCGTTCCATCCGTGGGTCAGGATCGCGGCGTGGATCTCGTCTCGGACGCGCGTCCAGTCGGCGACCCGGGAGGCGGCCCCCAGCACCGGGGCCAGGGTGATCGCCCTGTCCAGTCCCACCCAGCACATCAGCTTGGAGTGCGTGAAGTGCCGGCTGGGGCCACGGACCTCCCACAGACTCTGATCCGGTTCCTGCCAGCGGCGTGCGGCGGTCTCGGCCACTCCGATCAGCAGCGAGCGGGTGAGGGGGTCGAACGGGCCGATGTCCCGATAGGTCTGGTGGGCGGCGTCGAGCAGTTCGCCGTACACGTCGAGCTGACGCTGGCGCCAGGCGTCGTTGCCGACCCGCACGGGGGCGCTGTCCCGCCACCCCCGCAGATGCGGTAGCCGCCGTTCGCTCAGGTCGCGCTCGCCGCCGATGCCGTACATGATCTGCAGGTCCGGGTCCGCGTCGACCTGGGTCGCGCATGCGCGGGACAGGAAGGTGAAGAAGGCGGTTTCCTCCTCCTCGCAGGTGGCCGTGTTCAGGGCGTGCAGGGTGAAGCTGGCATCGCGGACCCATGTGTAGCGGTAGTCCCAGTTGCGCTCCCCGCCGATGCTTTCCGGCAGGGAGGTGGTGGCCGCGGCCACCATGGCCCCCGTCGGGGCGTAGGTCATCGCGCGCAGGACCCGGCCGCTGTGGTTGACCTGCCGGCGCCAGGGTCCCTCGTAGTCGGCGTGCCCGCGTGACCAGGAGCGCCATCCCGCGACGGTGTCGCGGATCCGGCGCGCGACGGCCCAGGAGGTACGGCGCGGCGGATCGGGCGCCCAGGCCCGGCCGGCCTGCAGGGCCAGGCCGACGTTCTGTCCCGCGCGCAGGGTGAGAGCGGCGTCCGCGACCGAGCCGCCGGTCCGGAACTCCACCGGGCTGGACAGGGTGAGCACGTCGGCGCCTCCACGGGCGATCAGGCCGCCGCGGACCGATTGCATCAGCGGGCGGACGAGCCCGAACTCGGGCCGGGGCGCATACACGATCTCCACGGACACCCGCCCTTCGGTGCAGGCGAGCCGGCGAAGGAGCAGGCCGGGGGATGACGTGCCCAGCGCGTGCCCACGTTCGCCACGGCCCAGCGCAAGAGCGTCCAGGAGCACCAAGGTGCCGTCGCGCGTCCGGAACGTGGTCTCCAGCACAAGGGTGTCCTCGACGTACCGACGGGTCACCTCGGCCGGACATGCCGGCCGGATCGCCCAGAAGCCGGCCTCTTCGTCCAGCAGCCGGGCGAAGAGCGCCGGGCTGTCGAAACGCGGCAGGCACAGCCAGTCGACAGAGCCGTCGGACGTGACCAGCGCGGCGGACCGGCAGTCCGACAACATCGCGTAGTCGCCGATCGGCCGGGCGCTCAACGGCCGGCCCGCCCCGCGGCCAGGCGTCGCAGCATGTAGAGCAGTGCTGAGGCGGCGAAGAGCACCAGGGTGACCAGAATCCATCGGTTGAGGTAAGGGATGGTGCTCAAACCGACCGCCGCCCTGTAGTTGGGCTCGGCACCGCGCAGAATGAGTGGGGACCACACCAGCAGCAGCAGACCCGAGAACGCGGTCGGCACGCGCAGGTGGTTGATCGGAGCCGGCCGCCGCCCCGTCGGCCGAGGCCGACGCCGAGCAGCCGTACGACGACGGCGGCGGGTACGGACAGTGGCGGACCGGGCGGCGAGGTCGGCGGCGGAGTAGAGAGGGAACAGCACCAGGTCGTGGAGGATGACGGCCCCCACGAACCACACCAGAAAGCCCGGCCAGATCCCCACGTCGACCACCCGGGTGGCGGCGTAACCGGCGACCAGAAAACAGAGGGCGAGTACGAGCAGGTGCCACGAAGGGGCGCCGTAGGTCCTAGCCCACCGGCTGCGGCCGTTCAAGATCGCCCTTGGGTGAAGTCGAGCTCGCGCACCCACTTCGTGTTGTGCACGCCGGGAGCGTTGGGGACGATGACCCGCGCCGGGTATCCGTGGTCGAGGGACAGGTCGGCGCCGTTGACCCGCAGCGCCAGCAGCGAGCGCGGGTCGGCGACCTGCGCGGCGCTGAGCGAGGCCTGACCGAAATAGCCCCCACGTTGCAGGGACCTGGCGGTGACGCCTGTCGAGCCGGCCCGGATGCCGGCGAGGCGGGCGAGGTCGGCCAGCCGCACGCCGGTCCAGGTCTGGACGGTCGACCAGCCTTCCACGCAGGCGATCGGCAAGGCATAGGTGTGCAGAGGCATCGCCAGCAGGTCCGCGCGGGAGAGTTCCGTCCGGTGTGGCCCGACGAGTGCCAGCCGCCAGGACTCGCCGGTCCGGGCTGGTGTGACGCCGAGGCTCGCCGCTGTCTTGTTGACCTGGAAGTCGTTGGGGCCCGTCCCGTAGAGGCGTCCATGGGGAGCGAGCAGCGCGGTACGGCGCAACGGCCCGTCGACGCACTGGCCGACGGACAGGCCGAACATGACCAGCGAGCCGCCGCCGGCGAAGGCCAGCAGGCCGCGCCTGGACATCGTGGGGGGCGCCGGGTCGACGGCGACCAGGCCATCGGGGTCCGGCGGCTCCGGACGGGTGTCCGCCACAGAGGTGCGCAGGTAGTCGCGCAGTCCGTACGTTCGCAGGGTGTGGATGACGCGGGGCAGCTTGATGACGACGTGGACGACGAAGGCGGCCAGGAAGATCCATGCGCCATAGAAGTGGGCCGGGTAGAAGGAGAACGGGAAGACGTAGAAGAGCTGGATGTTGAGGATCCCGGTCACGAACTGGAACACCGCGCCGCCGACCAGGAGCAGCAGGCTGGCCCGCTCGACGGCCTCCGCCACGGAACGGGCGGGCGGCCAGGAGAACAGCTTGGGGATGACCGACCACAGCTTGGCCAGCAGGATCGGCACCAGTGTCAGCCCGCCGACGACGTGCGCGCCCTGGGTGACCCGGTACAACCAGACCGGGTCCGTGGGCCAGTCGAACAGATAGAAGCCCAGCAGGCCCCTCCCGGGGGTGGTGTCGTTGCCCGGCAGGCGAGGCTCGTAGGCGGCGTACGACACCAGCCCGGTGATCGCGACGAGGATGATCCCGGCCAGCAGGATCAGTCCGAGCACCGAGGTCAGCCAGGGGCCGCGGAGCGGGCTGCGCCAGAACTCCGGCCGGAACGGCCCGGGCGGCCCGCTCCACCCTCTGAGGCGCGCGGCCAGGCGGCCCTTCTTGTCGGGCTTGACCTCACGATCGCGCCCCCGCGACGCATCCGGCACCGATCCCCCCGAAATCCCCATGTCGGCTGTTCGGTCTCCTTACCGGAAACGGTCTTTCCAAAGCCACGCCCCGGCACCCATTCGGCAATGTCCGGCCGCTCTTCGCAATCTCGGGACGTCGTACGCGCTGCCGGGTGAGGGACGGATCGCGCGTGCGACAAGCCCGGCGGCCACCGCCAGCGCGGCGAGGGCGTAGGCGATGGTCCCGGAACCAGTGCCCATGTACGCCGCGCCGCTCGCCAGCGGGACGCCGAGCCACTCCCACCGGCCGTCGAGGGCGACCAGCGCGACGACCAGTACGGCGTACCAGGAATAGCCGGGCGTGAACACGAGGAACCCCACCCCGGTCACCAGCAGGGCGCCCTGCCACGGCCGGTCCGCGTCACCGTGGCGGAGTACGTGGAAGATCGCGATCCCGAGGATGACGAGGGCCGCGGGGAACGCCCACGAGTCGGGGAGGACCAGTCTCAGCAACGCGTACCGCTCTCTGCTGCCGGCGTCGTCGTAACCCTCCTCGGTCAAGTAACCGAAGAAGTATCCGAGTACCGAGCCGCGCGAGGCGAGCGCGTACGGCAGGTAGGCGAGCGCCACGACGAGAGCGGCGGGGCCGAGGACGGCCAGGGTGTCGAGCATCCGGCGCGCCGGCGTCTTTCCGCCTGTCGCGAGGACTCCGGAGAGCGCTCCGGGGACGGTGACGGCGGGCAGCAGCTTGGCGGCGGTCGCCGCGCCGAGCAGCGTTCCGCCGAGGACCCTGTGCTTGTTCACCGTGGTCAGGGCGATGACGGCGAGCAAGACGCCGAGCGCGTCGACGTGGGCGTTGTTCACCAGTTCGAGCGGGACGGCGGGACACCACGCGTAGCAGGCGGTGTGCGCCGGAGCGTTGGCCCGGGTGCCGGCTCGGCGGCTGAGCGTGATCAGCAGCACTGCCGAGGTCGCGAACGCCAGGAGCGCACCGCCGATCTGCAGCGGCTTGTGCCGTGCCCCTTCGGGCGAGAGTCCGTGTACCAGGAGGAAGTACGCCTCCGCGAGGGGCGGATAGATCGTGTGCACGCCGGGGCGGTTGATCCGCGTGCACGACGTGACCGGGTCTCCGGAGTGGATCGGGTAACGATCGGGCCCTTCGCAGCCGGCGCCGCGGGGGAAGAGCCAGAGGTCGCGCAGCGGCGCCAGCGCCGCCTCGGCCGGGGCGTGATCGTAGGGCGAGACGCCCGCGGCCTGCACCCGTCCGTCCCAGGCGTAGCGGTAGGAGTCGGTGCTGGTGGCGGGCGGAGCGAGGAGGCCGGTGGCGGTCACGGCGATCCCTCCGACGATCATCAGGCACATCGCCTGGCGCGTCGGCAGCCCGCGCACAGCCCACGTCGCCGCGCAGAAGAACGCCCACGCGAGCGCGTACGGCCAGAACAGGCCGTGGCGATCCGCGGGAACGACGTCCCCGCCGATCGCCGCCGCGAGCGTGCCGACAAGGGCGGCCAGCAGGACGGCCGTTCCCGCCGCGCGGCAGGTCACGCCGGGCAAGCCAGGGGTGCGGTGGCGAACTCCTTCATCCCCTCGTCGAACCCGATCCGGGAGTGGAAGCCGAGCTCCGCACCCGCCTTGTGCGGAGCGGCCACGATGTGGCGGACGTCGCCCAGCCGGTACTCCCCCGTCGTCACCGGCTCCGGCCCGCCATGGTGCGTGGCCAGTGCCACGGCCATGTCACCGACACTGTGCGGCTCCCCGCTGGCGATGTTGTACGCGGCCAGCAGGCCCGGCCGGCCGCCGGAGAGCGCGGCGACGTTCGCACGAGCGACGTCGCGGACGTGGACGAAATCCCGCAACTGCCCGCCGTCCTCGAACACCCTGGGTGCTCGACCGGCCTCCAGCGCGGACCGGAAGATCGCCGCCACCCCGGAGTACGGCGTGTCCCGGGGCATCCTGGGCCCGTACACGTTGTGGTACCGCAACGCGACGGCCGTGCCGCCGGTCTCGCGCGCCCAGTTGGCGGCCAGGTGCTCCTGCGCCAGCTTGCTGGTGGCGTACGCGTTGCGGGGATCCGCCGGCGCGTCCTCATCGATGGTGGCGTAGACCACCTCCGAGTCGCACCGAGGGCAACGAGGTTCGAAGAGCCCGCGTTCCAAGGCGGCGGCGGAACGCGGCGCGGGCCGTACCCGGCCGTGCCTCGGACAGTCGTAGGCGCCCTCGCCGTAGACCACCATCGAGGAGGCCAGCACCAGCCGCCCGACCTCTTGCCGGGCCATCGCGGCGAGCAGCACGGCCGTGCCGTACACGTTGACCGAGGCGTAGTCCGGCAGGTCGGCCACATTCACGCCGAGCCCGACCTTGGCCGCCTGGTGCACGACGACGTCGACCCCTGCCACCAACCGGTCGAGCGTGGCGGCGTCGCGCACGTCGTCGCCGGTCCTGAGGTCGAGGCGAACCACCTCGTGTCCGGCCGCTTCCAGCGCCTCCGTCACATGGCTCCCGATGAACCCGGCCGCGCCGGTGACCAGCACCTTCGCCTCGCGAGAAGGGGTCATCACAACACCGCCGTTCCGGCGAGCGCGGCGGCGAATCGGGAGTGGGGAGCCAGCGCCGCCACCTCCACCGCGTCCTCCATGGTGTCCACATCGGTCAGGCAAGGCAGGCAGGCGACGCTCATTCCGGCCTCAATCAGTCTGTTCAGCTGGATCTCTCCTGTGGTCGGCTCGGACATCGGCACGCCGAGCAGCAGATCGGGGTCGGGGGCGCGCAGCCCGAGAAGCCAGAACCCACCGTCCGTCGCGGGGCCGAACACCGCGTCGTGGGCGCCGAGCAACGACACGGCTTCAGCCAGCAGGCCGACGGACACCTGCGGGGTATCCATGCCGATGAGCACGATCGGGGCGGGCGACAGCCGGTGGGCGTCGTCGAAGGCGGCGGCGAGCCGTTCGTCCAGGCCGTCGCCGCGCTGCGGAACGACCGTGAACCCGGCGGGCAGCCACGCCCCGGGAGCCCCGTCGAGAGCGATCACGCGGCGGGCCACCGGAACCCGGGCGACCGTCCGCAACGTGTCCTCCAGCGCGGCGCCGGCCAGTGCCGCGGCCTCGTGCGGAGTGCAGGGCGGGGTCAGGCGGGTCTTCACCTTCCCCGGTACGGGCTCCTTGGCGATCACCAGAAGTTGCGCGCCGTCGATATGGTGCGAACTCACGTCATACCGCCCTGTCGGCCATGACCCGGCGCATGTCACCGATTGTCCGGAGCGTGCCGCGCACCGTACCGGTCACCTTCGACCTCCCCGTACGGGCCAGATAGTCCACCTCGACCTCGGCGATCCGCCAGCCGGCCGCACCGGCGCGCAGCACCATCTCCAGGGGATAGCCGAACCGCCGGTCCGCCAGCTCCAAGGCCAACAGGGCGGCACGTCCGCACGCCCGCATCGGCCCCAGGTCGTGCAGGTCGGCACCGGTACGGCGGCGCAGCTCGCGAGCCAGCACGGCGTTGCCGAGCCGGGCGTGGACCGGCCAGGAGGCGCCCGGTCCAAGGACGCGGCGACCGAGAACCAGATCGGCCTCACCCGCCCGGACCGGCCCCGCGACGCGCGGCAACTGCCCGGGATCGAGGGACGCGTCAGCGTCCATGAAGCACACCACGTCCGCCGTCGCGGCCGTCAGCCCCGCGTGGCACGCGGCCCCGAATCCGGGCCGGGGCTCAGCCACCACCATCGCGCCGAACTCCGCCGCGACCCTCGCGGATCCGTCGGTCGAGCCGTTGTCGACCACGATCGGGCGGAAGCCGGGCGGCATCCGCCCGAGCACCCAGGGCAGGGCCGCCTCCTCATTCAGGCAGGGCAGAACCACGTCGATCTCCATGGGCCGACGCTAACGCGGCAACAGCGCCCCTTCTCTTACGAAAGGATGACGTCGTTCCGAGAAATGACCAGTTCGAGTCCGCGGAAATACGGCTTCATGGCCGAACCCGTGATTTGGGCCACTGGCCCCCTGCGTCCCCCGGCAGAGCATGCGACTTGCCCTGCTCTGCCATATTTTGACACTCAGCCGAGGGCATGATGGACGCGGTTTTGCCAGGCGGTCGCGGCTCCTCGTCCTTAACAGCTTCGTAAGGATCGTCACCGACCTGCCGGGGTAATGTGCCTGCATGATCACAAGTAGTCGGGTGAACATTCCGGCAGTCCTCTTTCCCAGCTTCCGCCACAATGGAAGAGTCGCGTGATCGGCGCTTTCTACGAAGAAGGTCTCAAAGGCAGAAACGTATACGTTGAATATGCCGACGGCCGAATGCGGTCGCTCTCCGCCGAGCGCTGGCTCCGATACAACGAGGGCGACGAACACATTCTGGCCCGATGCTGCGGGCCCACTCTCGATGTCGGTTCGGGACCCGGAAGACTGACCGTGGCGCTTACCCGGATGGGGGTTCCCGCCCTGGGCATCGACATCACCCCCCTGGCCGTGGAGCTGACCCGCCGCGCCGGCGGGCTGGCGCTGCGCAGGTGCGTCTTCGAACCCCTTCCAGGAACCGGGCGGTGGGCCGAGGCGCTCCTGGCCGACGGCAACATCGGCATCGGCGGCGACCCCGCAGCCCTCCTCCGGCGCCTGCGCGAACTGGTCAGGTCAGGAGGAACGGTGATCGCCGAACTCTCGCCGCCGGGTGTACAGAGCGAGGTCCACACCGTACGGCTGCGCCAGGCCGGGCGCACGGGCGACTGGTTCACCTGGGCGACCGTCTCGATCGACGATATCGCCCCCCTTGCCGGGCGATCCGGGTTCCCCACCGTCGAGCACTGGAACGCGGCGGGGCGATGGTTCGCATCCCTCTCATGACTCACCCGGCCGCGACTATAACCCGTAGGTTCGATCTGACGGGAAAGGCTGCCGGCTCAGCACTCGATCACACCACACATCGCGGATCGTGTTCGAGCACGTATATTTCGGCCCCCAAACAAAGGTGCCGCCGGCGGGCAGCTCGTGTCGCTCTCATGTGAACTGGGCACGTGCCGGCTCCACCGCCCACTAGGCCCAGGTCGAAGAACACCCACTGGGCCAGGGTGTGGCGGGACTCGCCGACGTTCAACTACGCGCCGATCATCCTGCGGTAGCACAGTCCCAGGCTGTTGACGGCGCCCCAGCCGTTGGTGGCGCGCGTCCCGGTGGTCAGCCCACCGCGCTGTCAAGGGCTGTCGCCTGCTTGCCGACCGATCGCCATCACTTCGATGCTGTTCGGTCTCATTCGACCCGAGGCATGCCTCACCGATCATGAAGCATTCGCATGGGTGCCTCATGGGGCGCCCTAGTAGTCTCAGGGAAATATTGGTTGAACAGCACGGAGGCCATGAATGATGCGGTTAGAGCGGGGTTCGAGTCGGCTGTACGGCATGATGCTCATGCTGGCCGCGGTGGTCCTTGTCGTGGACCAGCTCACCAAGCTCTGGGCGGTCTCCACGCTGTCCGACAGTGAGCGCGTCGCCGTGATCCCCCCTTTGATTCACTTCCGGCTGCTTTACAACCCCGGCGCCGCGTTCTCCGTAGGCACCGGCGCGACATGGGTGTTCGCCCTGGCAGCGGCAGCCGCAGTGGTCGGCATTCTCTACACCGCGCGTCGGCTGGCCTCCCCCGGCTGGGCGCTCGTGCTGGGCGTGCTGCTCGGCGGGGCGGTGTCTCACCTGGGCGATCGGCTCTTCCGCGAGCCCGGCTTCGCCCGCGGGCACGTCGTGGACTTCATCGACTACGGCCCGTTCGTGGGTAACGTCGCCGACATCGCACTCACCTGCGGGTGCGTTGCGATGGTACTGATCAGCCTGCGTGGTGTGCCGCTCGCCAGGGTGCCGGGCGAAGAGTCCGCCTAGCTTCTGGCCCAGGACCGTGGGCAGTCAAGTCAAACGAGACAGGACAGGTGCCCGCCTGCCAGGCTGGGGCGAGCGCCGCGCAGCGGGCGGCGTCCCGGACTTCAGCTCCTCAGCGGCGGGGCCGGGGTCGAGGACGGACTTGTAGTCACGCAGCACTTCGCGGTCGGTGACCTGGGCATGGACCAGTGCCTCGGAGACCGAGGAGTGGCCGAGGACCTTCATGATGGTGTGCAGCTTGGCGCCGCGTTCGGCGAGCTGGGTGCCGACCGTGTGCCGAAATCCGGTTGAGCGACTGTCGAAGGACGTCAGGCCGGGCCCGCCATGAAGCCCTCGTCGCGGATGCCCAGGTAGATGGCCGGGCGGTACTGGCGCATGGCGTGCTCGATGACCGGGATGTACCTGGGGTTCGAGCCCAGCGGGAGTCGGTAGCCGTTCTTGACCGTGTGGAACTCCCACAGGTGCTCCATGCCCGGGTGGCGCGCGCGGAAGCCCGGGTCGGCGGGGAAGAGGTCGATGCGGACCTTCGTCCTGCGGATCAGGTAGTCGGTCGGCCTGACCCGGCGCGGCTGCGTACGCGAGATGCTCACCCCGGACAGTTCGTTCCATGGGGCCGCCCACGGCGTGCCCTGGGGGTCGTCCCAGCGCACGCCGAAGCCGTCGAAGACGAGCCGGCGCGGCCGGCTGATCTTGCGCCAGGCGAGGACCGGCAGCAGCCCGATGAACAGGAAGATCAGCCCGAAGGTCAGCTCCATGACCGCGGTGCGCGAGCCCGGCGTGTGCCCGGTGAACGAGGCGAAGATCGAGACGAGCCCGATGAGCCCCGCGACGGAGCCGCCGATCAACGCCTTCACCTTGGCGTCACCGCCCACGTCGATCACCGCGGAAGGCGGTGCGAAGGCGGAGGGCTGCTGCTGGTTGTCGGGAGTGTTGAACTGCGGCTGTTGAGGGCCGTACGTCATGAAACGGCAGGTTAGCCGCGATCGCCGGAGATGCAACCATCTGTCCGGCCGGGCAACCAGGAGCAGATCAAGGCCTCGCCCGGTTCGCCCGATGGATGCGGACACGACAGCTCGTCGAGCAGCACTGGCGGCGGCCCCGTCGCGAGCTTGCGCCGCGACGAACTCCTCGGCCCTTCTCCCCGGTGAACGGCCGTCATGCGCGACAGTCAGCCGACGACGGTGCGGGGGCTCCTGGCGCGGGCGCAGGAGGCGGCTGGCATCCAGCCGGTGAGCGCACTGCCGGAGTGGCCGGAAAGCGCCCGTGAGGGTGTCCGCGCCCGCTGGATCCAGCGCGTCACGCTGGTCGGGCAGGCCTCGACGGCCCGGGCTCCGTTTTCCGCTGAACATACGGCTGACCTCACCAGTTCGTGAAGGCGCCGTCGAGCCGGTTCACTCGGGGGGTGCGTCCGGTGGCCGGCGCCTGCCCCGCCAGCAGCGTCGGATCGACGTCCAGGCCCAGTCCGGGCCGCTCGTCGGCGACGAGCACGCCGTCCACGGGTACGGGGGCGAAGCCGAAACCGGCCGGAACCGGCCCCGGCGGCATCTCCTGCACGCCGAAGTTCGGGCAGGTCAGGTTGAAGTGCAGGGCAGCGGCCGAGGAGACGGGCCCCAGCGGGTTGTGCGTGGCGATTTTGATGTGGTGCGTCTCGGCCAGCCCGGCGATCTTGCGTGCTTCCGTGATGCCGCCGACGATGCCCAGGTCGAGGCGGGCGTAGTCGATGAGCTCGTCCTCGATCAGCGCGCGGAACTCCCACTTGGAGCTGAGCTGCTCGCCCGCCGCGAGCGGCACTCCGGTGCGCAGCCGCAGCATGCGATAGGCGTCCAGGTTCTCGCAGCGCAGCGGATCTTCCACGAAGTACGGCCGGGCCGGCTCGATCTCCCGGCACAGGGTGACCGCCTCGGGCAGGTCGAGCCGGGTGTGGGCGTCGATGATGAGCTCGATGTCGTCGCCGACCGCCTGCCGTACGGCATGGAACTGGGCGATCGCCACCCGCATGGCCTCGCGCGGCTCCAGGACATCGCCCGAGGTCGGCACCACCAGCCGCAGGTAGCGCCAGCCCTCCTCGACCAGCCGGTGGCAGCTGTCGATCACTGCCTGGGTGTCGAACCCTTCCGGGTGCACATGGGTGTAACACGTCACGTGATCGCGCACCCGTCCGCCGATGAGCCGGTAGAGCGGAGCGTCGTGCGCCTTGCCCAGCAGGTCCCACAGCGCGATGTCGATCGCGGAGATCACGCACGTGGTCGACCGGTCAGCCGGGAAGAAGTCGCCGCGCGCCATCGTCTGCCACAGGTGCTCGATGCGGTCGGCGTCCTGGCCCACCAGCACCTCACGCAGGCGATCGAGTACGGCCCCGCTGACCTCGGGAGAGACGCGCACTCCCACCTCGCCCACGCCGGAGATGCCCGCATCGGTGTCCACCACGACGAGGAGCATGTTCTGCCCGCGGTCGGGGACGGCGTACAGCGCAACGTCAACGATCTTCAAAAGGCCTCCTCCGTTTGAGGTGATTCTGTCGTGTTGCAGCAACTTTGCCAAGAGTTTCCGAGATGTATTGACTTGTCACCGTGGCGGGTGCAGTCTCTAGCGCAAACGTTGTGGGAGGCAGCATGGCGGTGACCCTCGCGGACGTGGCGGCAGAGGCCGGCGTGTCCAAGGCGACCGTGTCGCGTGTGTTCGGCACCCCGGACCGGGTCAACGCGGTGACGCGGGCCCGTGTCCTGGAGGTGGCCGAGCGCCTCGGCTATGCGCCGGATCCGACGCCGCGCTCCAGCAGGACCGGCTCGATCGGCCTGATCGTGCCCGACATCGTCAACCCGTTCTTCCCGCCCATGATCAAGGCGGTGCAGCGACGGGCGAGATCTCGCAACTACGGCGTCTACCTGGCCGACAGCGACGCGCACCCCGGCGAGGAGGCCGAGGCCGTGGCGATGATGTCCAAACAGGTAGACGGGCTCATCTTCTGGTCATCGCGGCTGCCGGCCGAGACGTTGGCCGACGTGGCCACCCGCGTGCCGACCGTGCTGGTCAACCGGGGCGCACCCGGCGTGCCGACGGTCGTCGCCTCGAGCGAGGACGGCATGCGGCAGGCCGTCGAGCATCTGTACGCCCTCGGGCACACCAGGTGCGCCTACGTCAACGCGCCGCGTACGGTCTGGTCGAACCAGCACCGCCGCGCCGCGGTGCAGCGGGCCTGCAAGGCGCTCAGCATGGAGCTGGTCGAGCTGGGCCCGTACGCGCAGTCCATCGAGGGCGGCGTGCAGGCCGCCGACATGGTCGTCGCGCACGGCGTCACCGCGGCCATCGCCAACAACGACATGACCGCGGTCGGGCTGCTGCTCCAGCTCGCCAACCGCGGGCTGTCCGTGCCCGGCGACATCAGCGTGGTCGGCGTGGACGACACCTACCTGGCCATGGTGGCCAGGCCGGCGCTGACCACCGTACGGATACCGGTCGAGGAGATCGGGTCGATCGCGGTCGACCTGCTCATCGGCATGCTCCACTCCGGCGACCAGGGCGAGGGCGGCCCTGTCGAGGTGGACACCCAGCTCATGGTCCGTGACTCGACGGGCCCCGCCACGGAAAGGATCACCTGGCCGACCAGGCCACTGCCCACCCTGGAGTAACCACCACCCAAATCTCCGGCATCCGCTCGTCTGCGACCTGCGGCCATGCCGGCGTGCAGAAAAACGCTCGGGGGCCTTGTAAGAGGAAGGAGCTGGCAGGTGCGAAAAAGAGCACTTCTGCCGATCGCGCTCACCGCAGCCGCCGTGCTTGGACAAGCCGTACCGGCCCAGGCAGTGGATTCACCGTACCGAAACAGAACCGGGGTCGGCGTGCCCGTGCCGGCCCGTGACCAGGCAGTTTCGCCGCAGCGGATGCGGGAGCTGGCCGTCGCTTTCGTCCAGCCCTCGGCGGACAACCTGGATGCCTCGCTCGACAAGATGGCCGAGGCCGGGGTGCGCCGGGCCCAGATCGTCGCGTCGTGGACCGGGATTTGCCAGAAGCGCGATGAATGCGACTGGTCGAAGCTGGACGCGTACTTCGCCAAGGCGGCCAAACGCGGCATCTCCACCGCTGTGCACATCAACTCCACGCCCGACTGGGTGCACCCGGACCTGGTGGACACGGTGGAGAACTACGGAGAGCGGATCTGGTACCCGCCGACCAGGACGCCGGAGGAGTTAGCCGAGTTCGCGAAGTTCGTGACCACGCTGGCGAGTCGCTATCGCGGCGAGGTCGAGAGCTACGAGATCTGGAACGAGGAGAACTGGCGCGACTTCTACAAGCCCGTAGAGGACCCGGCGGACTACGCCAAGCTGCTGCGCGCCGGCTATCTGTCGGTCAAGGCCGCCGACCCGCGAGCCAAGGTGATCTTCGGTGGGACCACGCGGACGGACCCCGGGTTCGTGCGCGAGGTGTACGCCGCGGTCCGGAAATATCCGGACGCGGTGAAGAGCCGCCACTTCTTCGACCTCATGGGCGCTCACCCGTACACCGACGACCGTCACCCCGACGACCACGACCCGGGCAAGGTGCGTGAGAACGCCGCCGGCGGCGAGTTCGACGACAACTTCCTCGGCATCGACCGGCTGTATTCGGAGATGGTGCGGCAGGGGGACGCCGACAAGCAGATCTACCTGGGCGAGTTCTCCTACTCCTCGGTGCGGACGTGGATGGGCCTGGTGCCGGACGAACGGCGCGCGTTCTACCTGCGGCGGGTGATGGAGCTGGCGGCCCAGCGTCCCTACGTTTCGGGCCTGTCATGGTTCGTCTGGTCCGAGACGCGCCCGGAGGACGAATGGCGCGGCTGGACACTCCTGGAATATCCCGACAAACCCACCCGCACCTACCTCGAGCTGGCCGAGCTCACCGGCACCTCACCCACGGAGCGCGCACCGCGGCTGATGCTCGGCGACGGGACGGCTTCCGTGGACCGGCTTCCCTCGAATGTCGAGCGGGTCGAGCTCTACCTCGAAGGCGTCCGAGCCGCCTCCGGCACCTCTTTCCCACTGACCTTCACCCCGCCCGCGCGGGGGACGACCCAGCTCGCACAGGCCGTCCTCTACACCGGCGACGGGCGCACGATCCAGACCACGACCGCCTGGCTGAGCGCCGGCAGGCCGGCCGTCCAGGTTTCCCACCCCAAGGTCAAGGCCACGCGCAACGTGGACGTGACAGCCGGGCTCAAGGTCACCGGCCCGGTCCTGCTCCGCGTGATCGACGCCTCGGGTGACGTGGTCATGACCATGCCGCTCGGCGTGGGCACCGGCAGGCAGACCCGTTTCGACGCCCTGGTCGCGCTCGACGACCCCGGCACCTACCAGCTCTCCGTTCACGATCCACGCGGCCGTCGGCTGGCCGATCCCGCCCTCCTGGAGGTAGTGCAGTGAAGCTCCGTTGCGCGGCGGTCCTTGCTGCCGCAACGATCATCGTAAGCGCCTGTGGTTCCGCTGATCCTTCACAGGCGGCCAAGCCTGCCGCCGACGAGGGCCGCGGCCCGATCACCTTCGCCAACGGCAAGGACTCCAGCGGCGTGCTGCAGGGTCTGATCGACAAGTGGAACGCCTCGCACCCCACCGAGAAGGCCACGCTCGTCGAGCTGCCTCCGCAGGCCGACCAGCAGCGCCAGCAGCTCATCCAGAACGCCCAGACCAAGTCGGACGCCTTCACCGTCGTCTCCCTCGACGTCGTGTGGACCGCGGAGTTCGCCGCCAACGGCTGGGTCGACGAGCTGCCTCTCGGGGAGTTCCCGACCGACAAGATCATCCCATCGCTGGTGGAAGGCGGCACGTACTTCGGCAAGCTGTACACAGCCCCGTGGGGCGGCGGCACCGGCCTGCTGTACTCGCGTACCGACCTGCTGAAGAAGGCGGGGCTCGAGCAGCCCAAGACCTGGGCCGAGCTCATGACCGCCTGCGACAAGGTGCTGAAGATGCCCGAGGCCAAGGGCATGGACTGCTACGGCGGCCAGTTCGACAAGTACGAGGGGCTGACCGTCAACATCTCCGAGGCCGTCAACTCGGCAGGCGGCTCGGTCGTCGGCGCCGACGGCAAGCCGACCCTGACCACCCCGCAGGCCAAGCAGGGCCTGGACTTCCTCGTCGAGGGCTTCAAGAAGGGCTACATGCCCAAGGAGTCCATCACCTGGGACGAGGAGGCGGGCCGCCGCGCCTTCCAGGCGGGCAAGCTGCTGTTCCACCGCAACTGGTCCTACCAGTACACGCTGGCCAACAAGGAGGACGGCTCCAGCAAGGTCGCCGGCAAGTTCGACGTCTCTCCCATCCCCGGGCTCAACGGGCTCGGCAAGGGCACGATCGGCGCCAACAACCTGGCCATCAGCAAGTTCGCCAAGAACAAGAAGTCCGCGCTGGACTTCATCAAGTTCATGACGAGCGAGGAGACCGCCAGACATCTGATGCTCGAGTCGTCGCAGTCGCCCGCTTACGCGGCGATGTACGACGACCCGGCGCTGGTGGCGAAGTTCGGGTTCCTGCCGATGCTCAAGGAGGGGCTGCTCAACGCGGCACCGCGACCGGCGGTCGTCCGGTACGGCGACGCCACGGCGGCCATCCAGGAGGAGATCACCGCCGCCCTCAGCGGCCAGAAGCCCTCCGACCAGGCACTGACCGCCCTCCAGGACAGACTCGCCAAGATCATCGCTAACCAGTAGCGGCTCCGGCGGGGCCGGGTTCACCTGCCCGGCTCCGCCTGCGGCTCGCTCCCCATTCCCACCAAGCCGGAACGCGGACGGCTCCCCCGCTCGCGTCGATCAAGGCTCTCCCGGGGTTGACCCCCCGCCGACACCTCGATCGACGCGCCCCGCCCTACCCGATTGAGCAGATACGCCGGGACCCAGAACCGGAAAGTCTCCGGAGTTCCTCAGGCTTCGCCGTACGTGAAGGGACGAAACGTGACGATCAGCATTGCCGCCCCCGTCAAGCGGGCGGCGCGGCTCCGCCCCCGAGGCGGTGACTCATGGACGGCCGCGCTCATGCTCGGGCCCACGCTGCTCACGCTCGCCCTGGTCGCCGGGTATCCCGTGGTCGCGGCGCTGCGGCTGTCCTTCATCGAGGTCGCCAACCGCGTCAACCAGCAGACCGGCATGATCGAGGTGACCGAGTCGTTCGGGCTTGGCAACTATGCCGGTCTGTTCACGGGGGCGTCCGGCGAGGCGTTCCGCAACGCGTTCTGGAACACCACGTTGTTCACCATTGTCGGGGTGGCCGCCGAGGTCGTGCTGGGTGTGGCCATGGCGCTGGTGATGCAGCGGGCTTTCCGCGGGCGGGCGCTGGTGCGTGCCAGCGTGCTGGTGCCGTGGGCGATTCCAACGGCCATTTCAGGACTTCTGTGGAAATGGATCTTTGAAACGGACGGCGTGGCCAACGCGGTGCTCAACACGGACATCGTGTGGACCGCCGACCACGCCACCGTCTGGGGCTTCATGTCGGCGCCGTTCACGGCGGTGCTCATCGCCGACATCTGGAAGACCGCGCCGTTCATCGGTCTGCTCGTGCTGGCCGGGCTGCAGATCATCCCCAAGGACGTCTACGAGGCCGGGCGCGTCGACGGCGCCTCGGCCATGCGGACGTTCTGGCAGATCACCCTGCCGCTGGTGCGGCCGGCGCTGGTGGTGGCCGTGCTGTTCCGCATCCTGGACGCACTCAAGATGTTCGACCTGCCGTTCGTGCTCGTCGGCGCGCACAAGCACTCGGTCGAAACCCTGTCCACGCTGGCGCAGTACGAGCTTTCGAACGTCAGGTACGGCCCGGCCGCCGCCTACTCCACCGTGCTCTTCATATACGTCGCGGTGATCGCCTTCATTTTCGTCAAGGTGCTCGGCGCCGACCTCATCGGGCGCGGCCTCAAGGGCCGCGGGTAATGGCCGTTCCAAGCTCGCTGAAGGGACCCGCATGATGTCCGGGCGCACGATCTACAACATCGGCATCGGGCTGATCGTCGTTTATTGCCTGGCACCGTTCTATTGGATGATCGCCACGGCGCTGCGCCGACCGGCCGACTCCTTCGACCTGTCCCCCATTCCTTTCCCTTTGTCGTTCGACAATTTCACGGCCGCGTTCTCCGCGCAGAACGGCTTCGGCCGGGCGCTGGTCAACAGCCTCGTGGTGGCAGGAACGACGACACTGCTCACGCTGATGATCGGCATCACCGCCGCCTACGCGATCGCGCGACTGGAATTCCCCTTCAAGAACGTCATCCTGGCCATCATCATCGCCACCTCGATGTTCCCCGGCATCTCGCTGCTGATCCCGCTGCTGAAACTCTTCGTCGGCCTGGAGTGGATCAACACCTACCAGGCGTTGATCGTCCCGAGCATCAGCTTCGCGCTGCCGCTGACCGTGTTCAACCTGACCGCGTTCTTCAAGCAGATGCCGCATGAGCTGGAAGGCGCCGCCCAGGTGGACGGCTGCAGCCGCTGGCAGGCATTCCGCAAGGTGATTCTGCCGCTCGCCATGCCAGGCGTCTTCACCAGTGCGATCATCACGTTCGTCGCGGCGTGGAACGAATTCATCATCGCGCTGTCGGTGACCAACGAGAAGGACATGCGCACCGCCCCCGTCATCACCGCGCTGTTCACCGGCCAGTACAAGTTCGACCAGCCGTTCGGCACCCAGATGGCCGCCGGCGTCGCCGTCACCGTTCCCCTCGTCATCGGCGCCCTCGTCTTCCAGCGTCGCATCGTCGAGGGCCTGACCGCAGGAGCACTCAAATGACCCGCGCACTCGCCGTATTCGCCCACCCGGACGACGTCGACTTCAACGCCGCAGGCACCGTCGCCCAATGGGTGGACTCCGGAATGGAGGTTTCCTACCTGGTCGTCACCCGCGGGGAGGCGGGCGACGGCGAACCACGCGAGCGCATCCAGGAATTGCGCATGGCGGAACAACGAGCGGCAGCCTTTGCGGTGGGCGCGCGGAAGGTGTACTTCCTTTCCGGGTACGCGGACGGCCGGGTCGAGGTCTCGCTCGACCTGCGGCGGGACATCGCCCGCGTCATCCGCCAGGTGCGACCGCACCGCCTGCTGACCAGCTCTCCGACGCGGACCTGGGGCCTGCGCGACGCGGACCATCCCGACCACGCGGCCGTGGGCCAGGCGGCCTCTTGCGCGGTCTACCCCGATGCCATGAACCGCTACGTCCATCCCGACCTGTCGGACCTCGAACCGTGGCAGGTGTCGGAGGTCTGGTTCAGCGAGAGCCCCACGCCGGACCTGTACGTCGACATCACCGACACCTTCGACCGCAAACTCGCGGCACTCGCCGCCCACAAGACCCAGCCGGGGACGGGCGAAGTCGAGAACCGCGAACGCTTCGCCGCCATCGCCGCCCGCGGCGGCCTCCCGCCGGGCCGTCTGGCGGAGGCCTTCACCGTCATCAAACGCCGCTAGTACGACTGCCTGCCGTACGCCTACGCCGCAGGCCGGGCTGCCCCCGATCACGTTATGGGGTTACGGTGCTCCTGCCGGTGATCTACTCTGATCAACTGTCATACGGGGCAAGACGGGCGAGGTGGCATGACATCGGCGCAGCCTGGTTACATGGTCGGCGAACGTTACCGGTTGATCGAGGTACTGGGGGCCGGCGGCTTCGGACGCGTCTGGCGTGCCCATGACGAGGTCCTGGACGCCGAAGTGGCGATCAAAGAGCTGCAGCTGCTGCCGGGGATGTCCGAGGCGGAGCAGGACAAGCGGCTGGAGCGCACCACGCGTGAGGCCCGCAACGCCGTCCGGTTGCGGGCGCACGAGAATGTCGTGGCCATCCACGACATCGTCTCGGACGGCCTGCCCTGGATCGTGATGGAGCTGATCGACGGCCAATCGCTGCACGAGCACCTCGAAACGCGCGGACCGCTGCCGGTGGACACGGCCGCACAGCTGGCCATGGCGCTGCTGAAGGCGCTCGGCGCGGCCCACCAGACGGGCATCGTGCACCGCGACATCAAACCGGCCAACGTCATGCTGGCCGAGGACGGGAAGGTCCTGCTCACCGACTTCGGGATCGCCGTCCACACCACCGACACCACCCTGACGACCGCCGGAATGACCATCGGCTCGCCCGAGTACATGGCCCCCGAACGGTTGCGCGGGATCGACGGGCTCCCCGCCAGCGACCTGTTCTCCCTTGGCGTCACCCTCTACCAGGCCGTCGAGGGCGTCTCACCGTTCCGCCGCAACACCCAACCGGCGGCACTGACCGCGGTCCTGCTGGAGGAGCCCCCGGCGCCGCGACGAGCGGGCCGGCTCGCGCCGCTCATCACGCGGCTGCTCGACAAGGACCCCGGCAACAGGCCGACCGTCGAGGGCGCGCTGGCCATGCTCGGTGAACGGCAGCCGGGCCGGGACCACGGACGGGACGGCACCAGGATCCTCCCGCCCGGGCAGGTCCCCCAGCAGGGGTGGCAGCACAAAGGTGTCGCGGTGATGATGGCGATCATCTTCGCCCTCGCTCTCCTCGGCCTCACTCACCTCGGCATCACCTGGGACGAACTCGAGGATGAGTTCGACCGTGATGACATGATCCCCCTGGTGGTCGCCGTCCTCGCCGACATCGGTCTGGCCGGCCTACTGTGCGCGCAGATCGCCCGCTTCGTGCCGCCGATCGCCGGGAAGACCGTTGCCGTCGTCGTGGGTGTCGTCGGGTTCCTCGCAGGCAGCGGCGCCGCGTTTCTCGCCTTCGACGGCATGGGCCTGATTCTCCTGCGCCTCATCCCGTCTTTGGGCGACGACGAGGTCATAGTGATCGCGCCGCTCGTGATCACCGTCGTCATGCTCATCGCGGCGGGCTGGACCTGGGAGTCGAGGAAGCTCCGGCGCTCCAGGCCCGGCGGCAACAGCCCATCGGCGACACACTGACCGGCGGACTTGGCCCGTGGCCTCCGGGTTACCTCTGCCAGACGCGGACGTAGTCGACGGCCTTCTGGGCCGGGACCGTGGCAGCCCCCGGCTGGTAGCCGGAGCGGGAGTAGACGTACAGGTCCTCGATGAGGTTGGTGTTCTCCGAGGCGGTGCCCGCCACACTGCAGACCTGCCTGCCGTCGATGGAGAACTTCGTGCCCGACGCTGAGATGTCGGCGCCGTAGGTGTGGGAGTCGGCGCCCGGGTCGGAGTCGAGGTCGACCTGGCAGCCGCCGCCGGCGTTGGCGTGCGAGGTCAGGTAGAGCTTGCGCGGGTTGTCGCTGTACTGCTCGTAGACGTCGCTCTCCTGCCAGGTGTTCACGCCGTCGGCCTGCCAGGTCCAGAAGGCGGCCAGAAGCCGCGCTTGTCGGCGACGGGGTTGCCGCCCGCGTCGACGACGTCGAAGTCGGCGTCGCCGGCGTCGCGGATGACGAAGACCAGCTCGTCCAAGTTCTTCGCCGAGTCGGCCACGGGCTTGGCGCCGAAGGTGATGGTCTGGTCGGCGGTCGGGGACTGGATGTCACGGCCTGACGCCTGAAGGGTCACCGCGTTCGTCACCGTGTAGTCGACCACGCCCGCGGGTGTCGCGGCCGCGTCCCCTGGATGGCGAGCACCACGATTGCCGCGGGCGCGATGGCTGCTCGCAAGATCTGGCACATCTACGGCCCTCCTTGTGAGGCGGATGATGTTGCCGCCCCCATTGATCCGGGCTGCACTAAGCGTCAAGACATTTCCGGAAACCTCATGAAACTATATGGAAACTCCTCTGCAACCGTTGCCGTATGAATCGGGCTATGCCAGCATGTGGGACGACCTTTCAGGAGGTGGAGGACGATGCGGGTACTTGTCACAGGTGCCAGTGGTTTGGTGGCCGGCCAGGTCATCCCCGCCCTGGAACAGCACCACGAGCTGCGTCTCACCGATCTCGCGGACGGCGATCTGGCCGACGCGGACTTCGCCCGCCAGGTGGCCGACGGCGTCGACGCGATCCTGCATCTGGCCGCCAACCCCAACCCCGACGCCTCCTGGGACGACCTCGCCGGGCCCAACATGCGCGCCGTGACCAACGTCCTGGACGCGGCCGGTGCCAGGCGGGTGGTGCTGGCGAGCTCGGTCCACGTGATGGGGCAGTACCGGGCCGGCCCCGTCGAACCCGACTGGCCACCCAGCCCGTGCTGCAGGTACGGCGCGGCCAAGGCCTTCGCCGAGGCCGCGGGGCGCATGCACAGTCATCGGTACGGCGGAGCCGTCATCTGCCTGCGTCTCGGTGCGACCGTCCCCAAGCCGCCGGCCAAGCAAGCGCTGCCCGCCTGGCTCGCCCCTGACGACCTGCGCCGGCTCGTGCTCCTGGCCCTGGAGGCCCCCGTCCGCTTCGAGGTCTGCCACGGCGTCTCGGCCAACACCAGCAGCGTCTGGTCGACACGCAACAACCTCGGCTACACGCCGACCTGCGACTCCGAGCCTTACCGCGACCAGACCCCCGACGTGGACGGATGGGGTCCGTGCCCCAGTTACGAGGAGGCAACCCGTTGATCGCTACCTTCGTCACCGAGACCCACCTCACCGAGGAGCAGGACGCCGCGTTGCGGCCGCTGCTCGCCGCCGCGTTCCCCGACAGGGCCGGCCACTTCGCGCTCCAGTCCTGGTGGCTCGCCCGCCCGCAGTGGCGGCTGTGGTTGAGCGATGGCGATCGCCCAATTGCCCATCTTGGTGTGGAACGCCGCCGCATCGGCGTCGGTGACCAGGATGTCTACGTCGCCGGGATCGGCCACGTCTGCACCGACCCGGCGATGCGCGGCAAAGGTCTCGGCGTCGCGCTGATGAACGAGCTGCGCGAGGTTCTCACCGAGCGCTTCGGCTTCCTCACCTGCCTCCCACACGTGCAGGGCTTCTACGAGGCCGCCGGATGGGTTCAGGTGCACGCGCCGGTCGTGATGAGCAACGTCTACACAGGAGAGCGCATGACCTCCTCGATCCCCGCCATGGTGCTGGGCGAAGGTTTCCCCGAGGGCGGCCCGATCGACCTGCGCGGGCTGCCCTGGTGAGCGCCGTCGTGAGCGCCGTGGCGGGAGCCGTACGCCGCCTGCTTCCCGATCACCACGATCAGCTGACGCTCGTCGAGCAGCGGGGGGAGGGCGACCGGTTCCGCATCGAGGGTACGACCATCACCGGCACATCGGCGTCAGCCCTGCTCACAGGCGTGCACTGGTATCTGACACGGGTCGCGGGCGTGAGCGCCGGGTGGCCGGGAGACAGCCTGTCACGCCTTCCCGACAAGCTGCCCCAAGCGCCATATATCGCGAAAGAGGCCGTCGTTCAGCACCGGTTCGCGTTGAACGACACCGACGACGGCTATTCGGGGCCGTATCGGGACTGGGCCACCTGGGAGCGGCAGATCGACCTGATGGCCCTGCACGGCATCAACGAGGTGCTCGTCACGGTCGGCATGGAAGAGGTCTATCGCCGGACATTCGCCGAATTCGGGTACACCGACGAGCAGCTCCGCGCCTGGATCCCCTCGCCGGGTCACCAGCCCTGGTGGCTGCTGCAGAACATGGCCGCCTTCACCGGGCCGGTCTCGGAGCAGCTCTTCGACCAGCGGGTACGGCTGGCCCAGCAGATCGTCACCCGGCTGCGCGAGCTCGACCTCACCCCCGTCATGCCCGGATATTTCGGGACAGTGCCGCCCGGCTTCCCCGGGCGCGTGATCCCGCAGGGCGGCTGGGTCGGCTTCGAGCGGCCCGACTGGCTCGACCCGCGCGACCCGATGTTCGCCCAGGTCGCGGAGGCGTTCTATCGCCACCAGGCGGAGCTGTACCGCGAGACCTCCATGGTCAAGATGGACCTCCTGCACGAGGGCGGCACGCCCGGCGACGTCCCGGTCGGGGAAGCGGTCAAAGCGGTCCAGGAAGCGCTGCGCAAGGCCAGGCCGGGAGCCACCTGGGTGGTGCTCGGCTGGCTCGACAACCCCGTGCGCGAGCTGATCGAAGCCGCCGATGGCCTGCTCATCCTCGACGGCGTCGCCGACCGCCACCCCGATCTCGACCGCGAAACCGGGTGGCTCGGCACGCCGTACTGCTTCGGAACCATCCCCAACTTCGGCGGCCACACCACGATCGGGGCGAACACCGGCGTTTGGGTCAGCCGCTTCGCGGAGTGGCGTCGCGGGCCGTCGCTGCGCGGCATCGCGTACATGCCCGAAGGCACCGGCACGAACCCCGCGTCCTTCACCCTGTTCGCCGAGCTCGCCTGGCACGACGAGCCCATCGATCACGCCGGGTGGTTCACGGACTTCTCTCGCCGGCGGTACGGCGGAGCCGACCCGCACGCGGCGCGCGCCTGGGAGATCCTGCGCACGACGGCCTATTCGCTGCCGGCTGACGGGTGGAGCGAACCGCAGGACAGCCCGTTCCTCGCGCGGCCGTCGCTGACCGCGGCCAACGCGGCCACCTGGTCACCGCGTGCGCCGCGCTACGACCTCGAGCGCTTCGCCGCGGCGCTCGATCAGCTCCTCCAGGTGGATCCGGCGTTGCGCGGCACCTCGGCATACCAGTTCGACCTGGTCGACGTCGCCCGCCAGGCGCTCACCAACCGGTCGTGGGTGCTGCTGCCCGCGTTGCGAGCCGCGTTCGAGTCCGGGGCCTTGGAGCGGTTCCGCCGGCTTACCGTGACCTGGCTGGAGGACATGGAGCTGCTGGACCGGGTGGTGTCCGCTTCGCCGTACTTCCTCCTCGGACCCTGGCTGGCGGCCGCCCGCGCCGCGGCGGCGGACGAGGAGGAGGCGGCGCGGCTGGAGTACGACGCCAGGTGCCTGCTCACGACCTGGGGTCCCCGTGGCGCGGACGTGCACCTGAAGGATTACGCCAACCGGGAGTCGGCCGGGCTGGTCCGCGACTTCCACGCGATGCGCTGGCGCCTGTTCTTCGACACGCTGCTCGGCGGCGGCGACCCCGAGGGGATCGACTGGTTCGCGGTGGAGGACGCCTGGTCACGTGACCGTACTCCGTACCCGGAATATCCAACAGCAGACCCCTACCGGGTGGCCCTCGACCTTTACGCCCGCTTGCGTCAAGCGGTTGAGTAGCGCCACAACACGTGCCTGCGCAGAGGTCATGGCCGGCGGGCGTCCCAGGCGCTGGGCCGCGAGCGCGGGCGGCGGCCAGGCCCTGGTAGGTGCCTTCCACGATGAGCTCTCGGATGAACTCCGCCGGCGCGGCGAAGACATGGAAGACCAGATCACCGAGATGGCCAACCACATCCGCACCTGCGAGGTGTGCAGCGCGGGCGATCCGGACATCGTCGCCGGCACCTACGCCGAGGGCCTGCCGTCTGAGGGGCAACATCGACAGCGCCCATCGGTATGCGGCCAGATACGGGTGAGTCAGCCGCCAGGGAGCCCCCGGCCCCCTTGATTCCCTCCCTTCTGGCGGTCGTCGCAACACCCCAGCTTGGGGAGTGCGATGGACTTCGAGATCAGGGCAAGTCGGGAGCGCTGCCTCGGTTCTACCGGCCTGAGCGGGCGGTGGCCACCGATGAGTCTGCGTCATGGGTGGTGGTGATGAGGACCTCGGGTTATATGTCGAGGCGTGCGCACACCTGACGGGGCTGCGTGCGCCGGGCCGCGCGTTCAACACCGAGAAGACCTGCGCCGGCCGGATCGCCTTGCACTTGTCGTAGTGCCTGCGTCACGGCGTGGACTGGTCGAGCCCGAGTCTGCCGCGGTTGATGGCGATGATGCGGTTCCCCCGCGTACTGCGCAGCCACCGGATCGTCTCTCCACGCACCCTCCTTGCCCGGCACCGGCGGCTCAACAAGAAGAAGTGGACACAACCGCCGTCCGCGGGACGCCCTCCAGTTCCACAGGTTGGTCAGCGCTACCCGTCACGCGTCTCGTCCGACTCTTTCGCCATCTCCAGAGCTCAGGTGCCGAACCAGTGCATCGAGAACCACCAGGTCCTCCCCCGGCTCGATCGTCTGCGGGTTCAGCGCGATCGCGTCGTCGGGTACGCCGGACACCCCGACCGCGATCCGCGGGTCCCCGTCCCACAAAGCCTGCACCAGCCCGTCCCGGGTCCAGCCGCTGGTTGTCAGCAATCGGACAACGGCTCGCCCGTGCGGCTGGCCCGCCTCACTCGGGTACCCGCGCTCGGCGACGACACCCGGCAGTTCGCGCAAGCCGGCAATCCACCGGTCGACAATCTGCTCATAGCCCGCGAGCAGTGCCTCCTCGTCCTGCTCCAGCGTCCACTCGACCGCGGCGTACAGCCCGAGCAGTTCCTCCTTCCCGACCTTCATCCCGCGCCCGATCTGCTGATTCGGCGACGCATGCGCCCGGCACCTGTCGACGATCCACCGCTTCCCCAGCACCAGCCCACTGGACTGCGGTCCGCGCAGCCCTTTCCCGCCGCTGAAGATCACGGCATCCGCACCGAGCTCCGTGGTGAATCGCCACAGCGAGGAGACCGGTGGAATCTGGGCCGCCGCATCCACGATCACCGGCACAGCCGGTGGACCGGCGGGGCCAGGGGATCCGGTGAGGCCCGGGGTGCCGGCGGGGGTCGGGTCGGCCGAGGGGAGCTCCCGGGCGGCTCGGATCACGTCCTCGATCGGCAAGGCATCCGCTGCGTAGTGGGCGCCGGCGAACCACAGTACGCAGGCGGGGCGTCGTACCAGGGCGGCTCGGAGCTCCTCGATCGACGGGCCGACTTCCACGATGCGGGCGCCGGTCAGGCGGGCCGCGTAGTCGTAGCCGTTGCGTTGGCCGGCGAACATGACGACCTCGGCATCGGCCGGGAACGCCTGCGCGGGCTCACCGACACACGACGCGACCGTGAGGGTGATCGCCGCCGCGGCACCGGACGTCACGCAGGCCGCCTCGTTGCGGGTGAGCGCGGCCAGGCGCTCACCGACGTGGTCGTGGAGTTCGGGCAGGTCGACGAAGTGGGCCGCCCCTTCCGCCATCGCCTTCAGCACCGAAGGCGGCATCAGCGAGCCGCCCAGTGCGGTGAGCGTCGCGGAGGCGTTGATGACGGGCCGGACCCCGAACGGATTGGTCATAGGAGGAACTTCGACATCGGTGGCACGCCGGAGAGTTCGGCCAGCCAGGCATCCAGGAAGTCGTTGTCGGTGCCATCGAGGTGGGTCAGCTTGTAGACGCTCGCGGCAGGCAGGGCCTCGATCAGTGCGGCACACCAGTCGGGATCGTCGACGGCAAGCAACGTCCGAGCGGTCACCGCGGACGCATGCCGGACCGGATCGAAGTAGGCGAGAGTGTTGTCGACGATCTGCGCCGACGAGCCGGCACGCAGGTGGTCGTTGAGCTCCTCGAGCGGATAGCGGCTCGACTTCAGCCGTGCCTCGGTCGCCCGGTAGAACAGCAACTCCGAGACCCGGACCGCGCTGAACCCAGGCCGCCGCGCAGCCGTCAGCACCGCCAGGTCGTTCCCACGCACGGCCACCCGCGCGGGATCGACCTCGTCCAGGCTCATCAGGAACTCCGCGGCCCGCAGGCAGTCCGCCGCGATCCCGCGATAGATGTACGACGCCGGGTCGTCGATGCCCATCGTCAACAATCCCGGGTACGCCGCCGAGAATCCTTCGTCGGCCAGCCGTTGACCACGGTGCACCAGGCCGAGCACGACGTACCGGCTCCGATCGTTCGGGTGCGGCGTCTCGTTGACGCTCCCATAGCGTGGCGTCTGCAGGAGCGCGGGGAACGGCCCGTCACCGGCCGGGATGCTGAGATGACCGAAGACGCGGTACGGCCCGGTGCTGGTGAGCCGCACGGTGTAGCTGGTCGCCTCGTCCGTCGTCCGCGCCGGCACCAGGTCGAGCACGGGCCGAGCGGGGATCGCGGCCAACTCTTCGTCGACGGCGGACCAGTAGCTGTCGAAGTTCATCGGTTCACGACCCCGGGGTGAGGTGTTCGGCAAGGAAGTCCTCCACGATCCGCAGCACGCCCGGCAGCCCGGCGTGATGCGCGCAGTGCGGGTAGGTGTGCAAGGTGGTCTCACACGTCAGCACCCGCCGCAGCGCGAACCCGGTCTCCGGCGGGCACACGTCGTCCTCGAGCCCGAGGTACAGCAGCGTCGGCGCCCGCACCTTCGGCGCGAAGTTGAGCCCGTCGTAGTAAGCGACCGTCTCCCGCACCCGGTCGACGTCCTTCGGGTGCATCCGCAAGTACTCGTTGATCTCCTCGTACGGATACGACCGGGTCAGTGTCGGCGCGGTCATGATCCCGCACAGGTACGGCGCTCCCGCCGCGACGCACCGGATCACGTCCGGCATGAGCGCGGCTGTCGAGATCCCGAGGCCACCGCCCTGACTCGACCCCTGCAGTCCGATCCGCAGATCGTCGACCTCCGGACGATCGAGCAACACCTCGACCGCCCGCACCACGTCGAGATAGAACCCGCGATACCCGTACGTGTTGTGGTCGACGATGTTGTGCGTCAGCAATCCCGGGTAGCCCGGGTTGAACACGTCGTTCGACCGCAGCTTTCCGCGCGGCGCCACCGCGAGCGCGGCGTACCCGAGCTCGGACCATTCCTTCGGGATCGTCGGCTCGGACATGTAGCCGGGGATCGTCACCAACGCCGGATACCGAGCCGTATGCGGGGCCGGCCGATCGCGCGGGACGGTGTACCAGCCGGCGATTCGCAGACCGCCGTAGCTGGTGTAGCGCAGATCGTAGACGATCACCTTGTCCGTGGACAGCGATGGCATTTCGGTGAGGACCGGGTCCAGCGGGTACGACGCGCAGTCCGCCAGGCTGGCCGCCCAGAAGTCGTCGAAGTCGTCCGGCATCTCGACCTCGACGATCGCGTTCTCGGGGTCTCTCAAAAGCGTTCTCCTCGATGGGGGCGGTGCCTACACTCGCGGCGGCGCGTGCAGCGCGGTGCCGTCGGAGGCCTTGAACAAGTGCAGGCGGTCCTGGTTGAAGCCGACGTACACCGTGCTGTCATGACCCAGCCGGAACGGCACCGGGACGCGGGCCTTCAGCAGCTCGCCGCCGATCCGGACCGTGACGAGCACATCCGGACCGAGCGGCTCGGACACGAACACCTTCCCGGGCTGGTAGCCCGCGACCGGAGTCGGCGACAACGTCACGTCCTCCGGCCGGACGCCCAGGACGACGGCCGGGTCGTCCGGCGAAACGTCGTACCGGCCCAGCTCCTGGCTCAACGCGCCGCTGCGGAAGGTCCGGACGCCGTCGACGTCGGCCAGCTCACCGGTGACGAAGTTCATCGGCGGCGAGCCCATGAACGACGCGACGAAACGGTTCGCCGGGCGTTCGTAGATCTCCGCCGGCGTCGCGCACTGCTGGACGACGCCGTCGCGCATCACCGCGATCCGGTCCGACATCGTCATCGCCTCGACCTGGTCGTGGGTGACGTAGATGAACGTACGGGCGACGTCCACGTGCAGCCGCTTGATCTCCGCGCGCATCAGCACCCGGAGCTGCGCGTCCAGGTTGGACAACGGCTCGTCGAGCAGATACGCACCGGCGTCCCGCACGATCGCGCGACCGAGCGCGACTCGTTGCCGTTGGCCACCGGACAGCTCGCGCGGCTTGCGATCCAGCAGGTCCTCGATGTCCAGCGTCCGGGCCGCCTGCAGCACCTGCTCGGCGATCGTCGCCTTGGGCACCCGCATCATCTTCAGCGCGAACCCGATGTTCTGCCGGACCGTCTTGTGCGGGTAGAGCGCGTAGCTCTGGAACACCATCGCGACGTCGCGCTTGTTGGCCGGCAGCCAGCTGACCGGCTTGCCGTCGAAGAAGATGTTGCCCTCGGAGGCCCGTTCCAGGCCGCAGATCATTCGCAGGGTTGTCGACTTTCCACAACCGGACGGGCCGACCAGGGTGAGGAACTCCCGATCCTCGATGGTCAGATTCAGGTCCTTCACCGCGATCTTGCCGCCGAACGACTTGGTGACGCCTTCGAGTCGAACCTCTGCCATCTGTCAGCCCTTCACGGATCCGGCGGCCATGCCCTGGACCAGCTTGCGCTGGAAGAGCAGGGCCAGTACCAGGGGTGGGACGACCGCGAGCACGCCGGCCGCGGCCATCACGGTGAACTGGGTGTTGAAGTCGGTGGCGAAGTTCGCCGCCACCACCGGGATCGTCTTCGCCGCCTTCGTGCTGGTCAGGAACAACGCGAACATGAACTCGTTCCACGCGGTCATGAACGCGAACACCGCGGCCGCGACCAGCCCCGGCGCCGCGACCGGAAGGAACACCGACCACATGGCCCGGAACCAGCCGCACCGATCCACCCGGGCCGCCTCCTCGAGCTCACGCGGCACCGAGCGGAAGAAGTCCTTCAGGATCCAGATCGTGATCGGCAGTGCGAACGTCGTGTACGAAAGGATCAGCGCCAGGTAGGTGTCCAGCAGCCCGAACGTCCGCATCAGCAGGTAGAACGGGATGATGATCGCGATCCCCGGCACCATCCGGGTGAGCAGGTAGAGCACCAGCAGCACCTGACTGCCGCGGAACTTCAGCCGCGAGAACGAGTACGCCGCGAACGTGGCCAGCACGAGATTCAGGATCGCCGTCGAGGTGGCGACGATCAGACTGTTGCGCAAGGAGTACGGCGTCTCGTCGATCGCCCGGCCGCCGACGAGTTGCTGGGCCTCACTCGGATGAACGAAACCGAGATAGTTCTCCAATGTCGGGTTGACCGGAATCCAGTGCGGAGGAACGGAGATCGCATCCACCTCGTGCATGAAGCTCATCGCGACGATCCAGTAGAACGGCAACACCAGATACAGCGCGAACGCGACCGCCAGCACGTACAGGACGATCTTCTTCCAGGGGATCCGGTAGCGCAGGGGAACCTTCACCATGGTGCTCATACCTCGAAGTTCCCCTTCCGGTAGAGCAGGCCGATGTAGCCGACGGAGATCAGGAGGGTGATCGCGGTGATCACCCAGGCGTAGGCGCTGCCCAGGCCGAAGTCGGTGAAGGTCAGGACGGTCTGCACGTCGAGCAGGGCGATGGTGGTGGTCGCGTCACCCGGTCCGCCACCGGTCAGTACGTAGATGGTGTCGAAGGCGCGGAACGCGTTCATCGTCTCGAGAATCAGCACGATCAGCAGCGGGTGCAGCAACCACGGCAACGTCACCTGGACGAACCGCTGCACCGCACCCGCTCGGTCGACGGTGGCGGCGTCGTACAGCTCCGAGGGGATTGTTGACAATCCGGCGAGCAGGATGATGACCGAGAACGGGAGCGTGTTCCACACCTGGGCCAGTGCGGTGAACAGGAACGCGCCGGTCCCGGACGTCAGCCAGGCGTGATAGCCGTCGATCAGTCCGAGCTGCGTCAGCAGACCGTTCAGGGCTCCGGTCTTCGCGTCGAAGATGGTCCGCCACATCAGGCCGTTCACCACCCCCGGCATCGCCCAGGGCAGCAAAGCCAGGCTGAGCAACAGTCCGCGGCCGCGGAACCGCTCGTTCAGCACCAGCGCCAGGATCAGCGCGAGTACGACGGTCAGCCCGAGCACCACGAGGACGAACAGGGCCGACACCTTCAGCGCGGACAGGAAGGCCTGGTCGCTGAGCAGGGCCTCGTAGTTGTCGAAGCCGATGAACTGCTTCGCCCGCGGGCGCTTCAGGTTGTTCCGTTGCAGGCTGACCCAGAACGAGTACGCGATCGGGTAGGCGACCAGCAGGGCGATCACGATCATGGCCGGCGCGTTCAGCGCCCAGGCCTTGGCGTTGTCGCCCAGCGGCCGGCGTTCGGCGAGGCCGGCCATCCTCAGTTGTACTTCTTCTTCAGCGTGTCAACCGTCTGCGCCAAGCTCGCCACCGCCGCGGACGGCTGCGTCTGGTTGCTCAGCACACCCTGCACGACCTTGTGCAGCTCGATTTCGAACTCGGTGTACCACGGCACGCCGAGCACGTTGCGCGGCTTGGCGATCTCGCCCAGGTGGGCGTAGATCGCCGGGTCGGCGAACTTCTTCAGCGATGCGGTGACCTCCGGGTCGGTCGCCATCGACTTGTAGGCGAACCCGAGGCCACGCTGCAGGAACCAGAACTTCGCGGTGTGCGGCTGCTTGTCCGCGTCGAGTCCGCCCAGGTAGGTGAGCAGCTTGAACGCGTTGTCCTTCACCTCGGTGTCCTTGGCCAGCGCATAGAGCCGGGTGTTGCTGACCGTCCCGTGCACCTGACCATCGAGGCTCGGTATCAGCGCCATCCGGATCTTGCCCGCGGCCTTGGACTTGGTCGCGTCGTTGTAGTCGCGGCTCGCGTACCGCGCGCCGATCGTGTAGGCGTACCGGTTCGCCTTCATCGCGTTGTCGATCGGGACCGCCAGCAGTTGCAGGCAAGCCGGGTCGATCACCTTCGACTTGTTCGCCGCCTGCTGCAGCCAGGCGAAGACGTCCTTCACCACGGTGTCGGTGGTGTTCATGATCGGCGCCTGCTGGTCGTCGAACATGTTGCCGCCGCTGCCGAAGACCAGCGCCCACACCCAGGACCACCAGGTGTCGGACAGTTGCGCCGGTACACCGATGGGGTACTGCAGGAGGCCGGCGTTCTTGATCTTGATCGCCTGCGCCTCCAGTTCCTCCAAGCTGGCAGGGGGTTTCGTGATTCCGGCCTTGGCGAGGATGTCGGTGTTGTAGGTCAGGCAGTTGGAGTCCGTGTAGTACGGCAGGCCGTAGCGCTTGCCCTGGTACGTCATCGCGGCCGCGTTGCCCGGGTAGATCGCGTTGTACACCTCGTCGACGCCGGCCATGCCGTCGAGCGGCTGCAGGTAGTCCCCCTCGACCCAGGCCGCGAGGGAATCGTCGTACACGTAAAGGGCGTCGGGGCCGCCGCCGCCGGTGAACTCGGCGACTACCTTCTGCACGTACTGCGCACTCGTGATGGGGGTGTAGTTGACCTTGATGTTGCTGGTCTTGGTGAAGTTGTCGAGGTTCTGCTGGACGAGTGCGGCCTCGTAGTCCCAGCCCTCGAACTTCACGCTGCCGTCGCCGGAGCCTCCGGACTTGTCGTTGGAGCAGGCGGACAGCAGGGGCGATGCGGCGGGCAGGGCCAGGCCGAGGCCTGCGTACTTCAGGATCTGGCGGCGGTTGAACTCCATGGCTGTCCCTTCAACGCGGGGGGCGCAGTAGTGCTTGGGCGATGCGTAGGCGGTACAGACGCGTCGGGCGTCCTTTCGGATGGTGCTGAGCTGTGCCTTCGACGCTCACCAGGCCCCCAGCGTCGAGTGTCCGGATCAGTCGGCGCCCGCTCTGATCCGTGATGCCGAGATGGTCGGCGAGCTCACCGGGCGAGATCGCGCGACCTTCCAGTTCGTGGTCCAGTGCCGCCAACCGGGAGACGGTCGCGGCACTGAGGCCGACGGACTTCGCGAGCTGTTCGATGTCGTCGCCGTGCTCGCGGTACGAGTAGCTGAGCGCCGCCCGGACCGGACCCATCGGGCCGATGATCACGCCGCTGTCCTCGATCAGGTAGCCGCATGGCCCGCTCTCCCGCTCGGCCCGGGCGGCCGCTTCTTCGGCCAGGGCCACACAGTTGCGGGCGGACGCGCCGACGCCGAACCCGGCCGAGACCTGCGCACCGAGCGCCGCGGCCGCCTCGGCGAGCGCGGGCACGGCGACCCAGTTGCGGGTGATGCGCTCGAACAAGGACTTGTGGGCGAAGACGATGACACCGCGCCGGCCGCGGTCCTCGATCCACGCGCCGGCGAACTCGGGGGTGTTGAGCAACAGATTCATCAGGCCGATCCGGGCCCGTTCCTCGTCCTGCGAATGCGAGATCAGGAAGACTCCGGCGGCGAAGCGTTGTGCGCTGGCTCGCTCGGACTCGATCCGGAGCGCGAGCTCGTGCAGCTCGGTCCGGATCGTCGCCGGCACCGGCATGCCGCTCATGATCGGGATCTCGCCGGACAGTTGCTCGCGGACGTCGGCGCGGACGCTGATCACGTAGCTGCGGTCGCCGAACCGGTGGTACGCGGAACGGTGGAACTCGACGATGTCCTCCACGGATTGCGTGGGGGCATACGGCAGGCAGTCGATGGCGTCGGCGTCGAGTTCGAGCGCGGTGGCGACCGCCTCGACCGCCTCGGCGGGAAAGGTGTCGATGCTGACCGGGGTGCGACCCCAGCCACGATCCTGGGCGCGATAGAGCGCGAGGGTCAGGTCGAGCGCCGACGAGCGGATCACACCGACCGGGAGGCCGGGTGGGAGGAGTTCGCGGCTGGCCGTGTACGGGACCGGGCCGGCCAGGAAGCCGTCGAGCCGGGTCGTGCTCAGGAACTCGGCGACCTTGGCGCGGATCTCGTCCTCGTGGTCGTAGCTGACCCACTCCAGGTCGACCCCACCGAGCGTGTTCGCGGCTTCCCAGAACAACACCCTGTGCGTCGAGTGGGTCACCACTCCGATCACAATCGCCACGACGCCCCTTTGCGAACTAGGTTCGGAAATGACTCGTAAGTCCGATGCCGACCAAACTCCCCCGTCCCGGGGTCCAGGTCAAGGGGTCAGCCCAAAGAAATTCCCCGGTAACAAGCCGGCCGCCGAGGGCCAGTGGTGTACCGAAGGACGGGTGGTGGCCGGGTCAACGGGGACCGTTGGGAGACTTCAGGCGGCGAGCGGGGTCCTGAGTCCTCCCGCCGGGCGGGGTCGGTGGCGGCGTAGGCGGCAGCGGCCAGGATCCGCAGCGGTCCGCGCTCGTGGTCGAGCAGGTCGGAGGCGACGGCGGCGCGGCGGGCCTCGGGATCGACGGCGGAGATGATCCGATCGGGTGGGGTGCAGCGGGCGATCCGCCACCGTCCAGCGGTGCCATCGGAGCCGTCGGCCACTTCGACGTCCTGGCCGGCGATCAGGGCCGGCAGGCCGACCGCGTGCTCGGCCGGCTCGTCCAGGTCCTGGCCGGTCAGGCGGTCCAGCAGGGTGAGCGTCGGCGACCAGCCCGCTCACCGGGGTGGCCTTGGCCTCCTCATCGTCCCAGGCGGTCTTCGGCTTGCCGGGGTCGGCGGTCGTGGGCATGCCAGTGCGCCGCGACGAGCCGAGTCCGCCGGCCGCTCGTGGGAACGGTGGCGACCGATCGCAACAAGGGGGCACGGCCGCGACGCAGGTGAGCACAAAAACCCCGACAGCCGGTGGACACGGGCGGGGTGTCCACCGGCTGTCGGGCCGTTCGCTCAGCTGCCGGCGGCCGCCTTCTTGATCAGTTCGGCGACGGCGTCCGGCCGGGAGATGTAGATGGCGTGGCTGCCGTCGACTTCGATCACCGTGGCACCCGCACGCTCGGCCATCGCCCGCTGAGCCGGCGGCGGGATCGTCTGGTCACCGGTGGCCACCAGGTACCAGCTGGGCTTGGAGCGCCAGGCAGGTTCGGTGACGGCGCCGCCGACCGCACCGACGCCCCACGGCACCTGCGAGTCGGCCATGAACGCAGCCTGCTCCGCGGGCAGGTCACCCGCGAAGGCGCCGTGGAACTTGTCCCGGTCGAGAACGAGGAACCCGTCGCCCAGGGGCACGATCGGCGGCGCCGGCGCGCCCGGCGGCGGGTCGGCGATGAGCGTCTGCACGGATTCCCCCTTGTCGGGCGCGAACGCGGCGACATAGACAAGTGCCGAAACTCGCGAGTGGGTACCGGCCTCACTGATGACCGAGCCGCCGTAGGAATGCCCGACGAGCACGGTCGGGCCGTCCTGACGGTCCAAGATCTGCCGGACGGCCTCGGCGTCGCCCTCCAGCGTCAGCGTGGGGTTCTGGACAACGCTGACCCGGTAGCCGTCCCGCTTGAGCAGGTCGTACACCGCCTGCCAGCCCGATCCATCGACGAAAGCGCCGTGCACGAGCACGACGTTGACCGCGGTGGGCGTCATGACGCATCCTCCTTGCTTACCTGTTCGATGCAGACGTGACTGGACTTCGACATCCACCCGTGCGCTCTGACGGGTGCATCGCCTCGTCACTCACGTCCGAAGCGTATGAGTGCGTACTGCATAGGCACTGACCAGAAACTGACCCCAGCGCATGGCCCCTTTCCTTACACCCGCGTGGCCTCGGGCGGTCGGGCGCTGGAAGAAGTACCGGCCCGGCCCTCAGAGACCTGCTACCACCGCGGCGCCCAGCCCCAACAGGACGACGCCGGTGGTCACGCTGAGTCCCCGCAGGACGGTCGGCTGCGATACCAGGGCGCGCCCACGGCTGACGACCCAGGTGAGCACCATGTACCAGGAGGCGCTGACGAGCGCCCACAGGGCTCCCAGTGCGACGGTTGACAGGAACACCGGGCCTTCCGCGGTCACGAACTGGGGCAGCACCGAGACGGCGAACACGCCCGCCTTGGGGTTGCCGAGGTTGGTGATCAGGCCGGTGAGATATCCGCCCGCGAAGCCGGTGCTGCGCCCGCCCTCGCGGGGCGGGCGGGCGGAGACGGTGGTGAGCGCGGTCCGCAGCGTCTTCACGCCGAGGATCATCAGCACGATGCCGCCTGCGATCCGGAGCACCGCGTACGCGGTGGGGCTGGCCAGCAGGACGGCGGACAGCCCGGCCGCGGCGGCCGTGGACCACAGCAGGAAGCCGCTGGCATTGCCCGCGAGCGTGCCTCGGAGCGTACGTTGGCCGCCTTCCAGAACCTGCCGGATCATCAGGGCTTGACTCGCGCCTGGCAGCATCGCCAGCAGCAAGGTGGTGGCGATGAACACGGGCACATGCGTGGGCATGGGAAAAGAACCCCTTCCGGGGATTGCGACCGATGGGTGTACCACCAGGCTTCCTGCCTCACGCCCCTAAGAGAAGTTAAAAGAGAAGGGTGCAGCGTTAGGATTAGTGAATGCTGGTGGATCCGGGACAGCTGCGGCTTCTCGCGTTGATCGAGCGGCACGGCTCCCTGACGGCGGCGGCGCACGCACTCCGCCTCACGCCCGCGGCGGTCACCCAGCAGGTGGCCAAGGCCGAGCGTGACTGGCAGGTGCCCCTGGTCATCCGTGGTCCTCGGGGAGCAACGCTCAGCGCGGCCGGTGCGCTGCTCGCCTCCCACGGCCGAACGGTGGAGGAGGCATCGGACAGGGCCGAGACGGAACTGGCCGCACTGCTCGGCCACCTCTCGCTCCGTCTGCGGATCGGGACGTTCCAGGCGGCTGCCCTGCACCTGCTGCCACCCGCCCTGACGGCCCTGCGGCACCGCCATCCGGACGCCGACGTCTCGGTCGTGGACGTGGCGTCCGGACGCGGAGCGGACGAGATCAGCGCGGGGCGCCTGGACCTCGCCATCGTCGCGTCCTGGGGCACACCGCTCACGCCGCCCCCACACCTACGGGCCCACTCGCTCCTGTTGGACCCGATGGTCGTGGTTCTCCCCGATGACCACCCGCTGGCCACCGGGCAGCCCGCGGACACCGAACTTCACCTGGAACAACTGCGCGACGAATCGTGGGTTTCCATCCTGGCCGGCCATGCCGCCCGCGAACAGTTCCACGACGCTGCCCGCGAGGCCGGCTTCACTCCCACCGTGCGGTTCGAGACCGAGTCCTACGACGTCGCCCAGGCCCTCGTCGGCACAGGCATCGCAGTGGCCCTGGTCTCGCGCCTGGCCCTGACCCGTGCGCCTGGCACCACCCATCGCGAACTGGCCCACCCCAGGCCCTACCGCCAGCTCTATGCCGTGACCAAAACCGACGCCAGCCTGACACCACTCGCAGACATGCTCATCGACCTCCTCCGTGATGTCGCCCGCGACATCACCGCCACCTGGGAGGCTCCCCTGCAAGAAAGGCAACGCTCATCGAACTCACCGCACGGAGCCTGAAAAGCCCCCGGTTCTGAATCGACACCGCCTGGTCGGTCGGAGCGGCCGGCCCCGCTCCGACCGACCATCGACGCCGGCGGCCGGCTCGGCTGTACCCGTTGGCGGGTCAGTGCGCGAGCACGTCCGGGAAGCCGAACGTCGCGGCCAGCGCGGGATCGTGGAACTTGATCACGCGGGAGACGCCGGTGGCGGTGGGGGCCAGCACCACGACGCCGTCGGCTCGGAGAACGCCGTCCGCATCCCGGTGGTACACGACGGCGGCGGGTTGGCCGTTGGCGGTGGTCGCGATCATCCGCCAGTCGCCCGGTGTGCCCAGCACGTACGCGTCGAGCATGTGGATGCACCTCGCCCGGCCCGCCTGCCATTCGCGGAATGGCGTCGCCTCCAGCGTGGTGTCCGTGCGCAGCACCTGTTCCAGCAGGCCGGCATCGGAGCGCTCGAAGGCCGCGATGTAGCCGTCGAGCAGCGCGCGTGCCCGCGGGTCGGTCGGTTCGAGCAGGTCCGCGGGCTCCGGCTTCAATTCGTCCAGCCGGGCACGGGCGCGCTGCAGCCCGCTCTTGACCGCCGCCGTGGTGGTGTCGAGGATCTCCGCGGTCTCGGCCGCCGAGAATGCCAGCACCTCGCGCAGGATGAGGATCGCACGTTGGCGGGCGGGCAGGTACTGCAGGCTCACGATGAGCGCCAGCCGCAGCGACTCGCGTTCGACCACCACCGCAGCCGGATCGTCGGCGGGCGGGGCGATCCATGCGTCCGGCAGCGGTTCCAGCCACGAGACCTCGCCCGGCGCAAGGGGACTCGGCGGGCGATCGGGTCCGTCGTACGAGCCTGTCAGGCCTGAGGGCAGCACCCGGATCGGGCGCGGCTTCAACGCTGTCAGGCAGACGTTGGTGGCGATCTTGTAGAGCCAGGACCGAATCGACGCCCGGCCCTCGAATCCGGAGTAGGACCGCCACGCCCGCAGATAGCTCTCCTGCACCAGGTCCTCGGCGTCGTGTGCCGAGCCGACCATGCGGTAGCAGTGCGCCAACAGCTCCCGGCGGAACCGCTCGGTCTCGGTGGTGAACCGGTCTCGATTCGGTGCCACCCGCAGATGCGATGTCACGCCGCGAGCCTAGTGCTGCCACACGTCTGAGCGTGGTCCACGTGGCGATGCCTCCGACAACGCCAGGCCCCGCCTCGGCCGCCATCGACGACGCGGGTACTCTCCCGGAAAGGCGGCATCTGCGATCAGACCTCGTCGAGCTGCAGGATCATGCCGCGGAAGGTCGCGTAGCGGGCCAGGTTCGCCACGGCGTCCTCGGCGGTGCGCCGGCCGATCTCGGACCCGAGCGCGGCTTCCAGCGCGGCCATGTCGTCCCAGTCCAGCATCACGACCATGTAGCACGGCTCTCCGATCACGGCTGCCGGCTCATGACTGCGCGTGTAACGGCGCAGGCCCGGATACTGTTTCGCCAAGGGGATGTGGACATCGGTGTAGTGACGTTCGAATGCGTCGACGTCGGATGGGGTGTCGTACATCACGACGAATCGCGCCGGCTGCTTGGCGGCCGGGTCCACGGTTGCAGTCATCTGTTCAACTCCTGTCATGGGAACCTCCGGTGTGCGGCGTCACCGGCTCAGTGCAAGGGGGCTTTCTCAGGGCAACAGGGCCAGTTTGCCGACGGTGGCCCTGGCTTCCAGTTCCGTCAGCGCCTTCGGGCCGTCGGCCAGTTCGTACACGATGGGCAGGCCGGGGGCGAGCACGCCGGCCGCGATCAGCGCGGACAGCTCACCCATGAGCTCGCCGAAGATCTGCGGCGCGGCCTGGGTCAGCACGCCGATATTGAGGCCGATGACGTGGACCTGGTGCTTGTACACCAGCTCCCAGTTGGTGATCGGGGCTTCGCCGCCTGCCACGCCGTAGACGACGACCCGGCCGGTGACCCGCTTGGCCGCGGCCAGGCTGGCGGCGAAGGTGACGCCGCCGGCCGACTCCAGGACCACATCGACGCCGGAACCGCCGGTCAGCTCCGTCACCTCGGCGGCGAGGTCGCCGCCGAGAGAGTCCAGAACGTGGTCGGCTCCCAGTGCCAGCACTGTCTCGTGCTTGCCCGGCGAGGCGGTGGCGATGACCGTCGCACCGTAGTGCTTGGCCATTCTCACCGCAGCCTGGCCGGTCCCGCCCGCCGCGGCGTGGATCAGCACAACGTGCCCGGCGGCGATGCCGCCCAGAGGCTTGAGCGCGGCCAGCGCGGTGGGCCAGTTCACGACCAGACCCAACGCCTGCTGCTCCGTCCAGCCCGAAGGCACCGGCACCGCCGCAGCCGCGGGCAGGACCATGTACTCGGCGAAAGCGCCGTCTCCGACGCCGACGACACGAGCCCCCGGTTGCGGACCGGTCACCGCCTCACCCACCGCGACGACCTCACCGGCGGCCTCGAAACCCGCCAGGTACGGTGGCCGCGGGCCGTCCAGGAACGTGCCGTGGGCCTTCGAGATGTCGGCGAAGTTGACCCCGGCGGCGGTGACGCGGATCAGGACCTCGCCCTGGCCGGGGCTCGGCACCGGCGCGTCGGTGATCAGACGCATGTCCTGCGGGCCGTTGAGGGAAGTCTGCTGCAGCGCGCGCATGGTCGCGGGAATGCTCATTGGCGATCAGGCCTTCTGTCTCGGCGTACATGAGAGAGACCGACCGGCCCGTTGCGCGGGCCGCGCCTCTCACCATGTAGACCCCGGCCACCACAAAAAGGAATCGACCGCTCCCGAACCGCAAGGAGTCAGCTTCCCGCGCTCCCTTTCACCATGGCTGAGGGTGAACCGCTGGTCCGGCCGACGCGTGATCATTAACATCGTCGGGCGTGGCACCAGAGATTCTCCCGGGCGGGACGGCGGCCGCCGACGGGGACAAGGCTTACGCCTCCGAGCACGGTCGTATCGCCGACGAGATGCTGGACCGGTGGGGTGGGTTGGCCTCCGGGCTGCCGCTGCTGGGCGCCGCCTCGGACGAGGAGGACGAGTACGGTTTGCGGCATCTGGTTCGGCATTTGGCCGCGGCGGGCCGTGACGAGGACGTGCACCGCCTGCTGGCCTGCGAGCGTCCCGCTCCGGGACGGGCCGGCGCGGTGAACACGTGGTTCGACGCCCGCGACCGCATCGGCCAGGCCGACGGCTACCTCGCCGACCTGGAGCTCGCGCGGCGTCTGGCCCGCAAAGCCACCGACGTCGCCATCGCCGCCGGTCGGACAGCCCCCTCGCTCGGGTTGGAGATGCGTTACGCATTGATGGCGGTCTGCGCGCGGTTCACGGGGACCCGAACCTACGACGAGCTGCCCCCGATGCTGGTCGAAGCCGGGATCTGGGACGTCACGCGGGCGCTGACCGCCGCGCGACGCGAAGACGGTCACGAGCGGCGCGCCGGGTACCTGTCCGCGCTGCTGCCTCACCTGCCGGCCAAGGAGCGGCAGCAGGTGCTGCACGAACTGCTCCACCCGGGATTCCCGAACGTGCTCCGCGAGGTGTGGCCGCAACTGAAGGCGGATGAGTTCGCCCACGTACTGACCGTCCTGGAAAACGACGACCCGTGGTACGTGAGTCATCAGCTGGAGGAGCTCGCCCCGCACCTGCCGCCCGAGCTGCTGGGACGGGCGGTCGCGCTGGCCGTGGTGCTGCCCCTGGACCATCGCCGTGACCAGGCCCTGGCGGCGCTGGCTCCGCACCTTCCGCCCGCACTGGCGCGTGCGGCTCTGCCCGCCGCGATGGAGCTGGCGGACGTACGCGACCGGGCCCGCGTGCTGTCCGAGCTGATCCCGCGGCTCCCGGACCAGGACCGGCCGGAGACGCTGACCGCGCTGCGCGCCGCCGTCGCCGCGATCGATCCTCAGGCCGAGGCGAGACTGTGGCGCTGGGGCGAACTGCTGGCCCTGCTGCCCGCGGCGAAACGCCTGGCGGCGCTGGCCGACCTCCCCACTGACTCGTGGGACCGCGCCGAGCTCCTGATGCACGCGGCCGAGCGCGTACCCGTGCGGGAACGCGCCCCACTGTCGGCCGCCGCTCTGACGGCGGCGCGCGACATCGCCGATCCGCTGGTCCGGGCCCGCGTCCTGATCCAGCTCGCCGAACTGCTTCCTCTCGAAGAGCAGGCCGCCGCGCTCGCCGAGGCACGCACGGCGTCGCGCGAGATCACCGAACCGCCCTACGGCGCGTGGGTGCTCACCGAAATGCTCGAACCGCTGCCCGCCCACCAACGGCACGCCGTGCTGGCCGAGGCGCTGACGATCACACGGTCGCTGCCCGCCTACGACGTCGACGACGGCCGAAGAGACTGGGACGACCGCGCGCGCCTTCTCATGGAGATCTCCACCTGGCTGTCCCCCGACGAGGCCGAGGAGGTGCTCGCCGAGGCTCTCGACCTGATTCGCGCGGTCGACGACGAGGACCAGAGATTCCACGGCCTCCTCGCCATCGCCGAACTCCTGACCGGACGACGGCGCCACGCGGCCATGGCCGAGGCGCTGGACCTCCGGCTCGGGGACGTCGACTACGAGAACTACTTCCACGGTCAGCTTGCGCGAATGGCACCACTCCTGCCTGAGGACCTCATGGTCAGAGCACTGAACGAGCTCCATGGACTGAAGCGCCCGGGATACCTGGGCCGCACCCTGCTCGGTGTCGCCGAGCACCTGTCCGGCCTCGCGGTCGACCGCGGCCTGGACATCGCCCGTAAGCTCACCGAACGCCCCCATTACCAGGCTGCCGCGCTCGCCGCCCTCGCCGACCGGCTGCCCTCCGCCGAACGCCGCGCGGTCCTGCGCGAGGCCGAGGCCATGGCCCGTAAGAATCGGCAGGGCATGATCCACGTCGCGCGCCGCGTCCCGATCGGACGCCGTGCCGCGCTGCTCGCCGAGGAATTGTCTTTCCGCCAACGCGGCTTCCGGGCTGACCAGGACGAGGCGCTGGCCTCCCTCCCCGATGAGGCGGCCCGTCCGGTCCCGTTCGCGTATGTCCCGGTGCCGGTTCTGGACCGCAGATGGGACGAGGACGGGCAGATCCTGCTGCGCCGGGCTCACCGCGCATGGCGGCGCGGCGCGGGCCGCACCGTGGTGATCGGGATCGTCCGTACGGCGCTCGAGAAGTACGGCCACCAGGATCCCCCGGGCTCGGCCGCCCTGACGAGCGCCGCCCGGGACCTCGGCGGCCCCCTGGCCGAATGCGAGTATCGAAGAGCCGTGCACGACATCTATCGCTGGTGGCCTTAGGGTCCGTGGCGGCTTCAGCGAGAACCGGCCCCCGCGCCACGGACAGTCTCGAGATGCAGGGGCCGTCACTTACTGTTGGACGGACCTGGAGGGCGACGGGAGTTGCCAAGGCCATTGGCGCTCGCCGTCGGGGTGAACAAGCTTCCCGGAAGCGAATACCGCATACTGCGCCCTCCATCCGTAACGGTAGTCCGGGTCATCGGCAAACGGCAGCGCCAGGGACCTGACCTGCAGGCACGGCCATTCTTCGACGCTGATGTCGTGGTAACTGCCCCATGCGTCGAGCTGGTGTGTACGGCCGTGCCGCTTCTCGTACGGCGCTGCGGCCTCCCTGTAGGCCGCCAGATCGATCGCCTTCCACAGCAGGCATTCGACGCCGGTCACCGAATCGACTACGACGCGAGGGGGAATCTGTGAGCATGTCGCGCAGGCCGTGAATCCTGATCCTCTCGTCTCGCAACGGCCGCCCCCGCTCTCGATGTATGCGGCATACATGCGCCTTGGCTCATGGGCGACAAGCTGCGCAAAGCCTGTCTCGTCAAGCCGCATCAGCAGGAAGTCGAGCAGTTCCTCCACGAAACGCTCATAGCGTGCCACTTCGCGATCATCCCATGGTCTTGTGGCGAGTCGGGGTGATCTGATCGCCGCGCAACGGGCGATGCCGGAGCCGTTGCTGCCGGTGTGCGGACTGTTCCGCCACCGGCAGGGTGCCCGGCGTCACCAGTCGATGAGCCGCAAGCCGGGCGGCAGGATTCACCCTGTTCAAACGGCCTGGCCACTGGTCGGTACTTGCTAGGCGAAGGGCTCCACTTCGCCCTCCGACCAGGACCGGCGGCGGCTGCGCTGCCACGCCTGGTAGACCGGCATCGCCTCCGCCTGCTCCCGGTACGCCGCGGCGAGCACGTCACGGATACCCGGTACATGCTCGGCGACCGGCGAGCCCGCCGACCACAGGAGCCGCTCCCGTACCCACATCGGGTCGCCGGCCAGTGGCCTGACCACCACGTTCTCGCGCTCGGCCGTGATCGCCCTGCACAGGGAGACTCCGTGCCCCTGGCTGATCAGGGAGAACACCAGGCTGGCGTCGGTGCGCTGGATGCGCCGCGGCACGAACCCCGCGCGGCGGCAGGTGTCCCGGAACATCGCCCGCATCCTGACGTCCTTGCCGACACCCGGCAGCCAACGCTCGCCGGCCAGCGCGGCCAGCGGCACCTCGGGTTCGGCCGCGAGCGGGTGGTCCTTCGACAGGACGACGAAGACGGGCTCGACGCCCAGTACCGCTTCGCTCAGCCCTTCGGGCACCGGCAGCTCGTAGCCCGGATAGTCGACGCTCAGCCCGATCTCCAGCCGGGATTCGGCGAGCAGTTCGACCAGTTCCTCGTCCGCGTCGCTCACGTGCAGGGACACCTCGGCCTCCGGCAGTAACCGGCGGCTGACCGTCATCAGGCCGGCGGCCATCGGCCCGGCCGTGGCGCCGAGCCTGAGCGTCGCCAGGTCGCCGTCGGCGTCACGGCGTTGCACGTCGCGCACCAGATCGTCGTGCAACGCGATGATGCCCTGGGCATGGGACAGGACCATGGCACCCAACGCCGTGGGCTTGGCGCCGGTTCCGTCGCGGGCGAAGAGCCTCCCGCCGAGCGCTCGCTCGATCCGCTGCAGCTGCGCGGTGACGGCCGGCTGGCTGTGGCCGAGCACGGCCGAGGCCCGGCTGATGCTGCCGCACTCGGCGATCGCCGCGACAACCCGGAGGTGGCGGATCTCCAACTGCATAACGCGATGTTATGCCCGATTAGGAGTACCTACGCTCGATGTCCTGATCTCAAAATCTTTCCTGCACCATCAGGAAGGAATTTGATGTCCAGGACGTCTCTGCGCCGGCGCCTGCCCGGTCTCTTGCTCACCACCGCCCTGTTAACCGCGAGTCTGACCTCCACCGCGAGCGCGGAGCCCACGCCGAGCGCCGATCCGGCGCCCTCCCGGTGGACCTCCGGCACCCAGTCCACGGCGCCCCGCGGCTCGTGGGTCACCCTGCTGACGGGCGACCGCGTCTATGTCGAGGGGAACCGGGTCTCGATCGACCCCGCTCCCGGCCGCGAAAAGGTCGGTTTCAGCCAGTACGAACGCGACGGGCACCAGTTCGTCGTGCCGAACGATGCCCAGAAGCTGGTGTCGGCCGCCCGGCTCGACCGGCGGCTGTTCGACGTGACCGGGCTCGTCCAGGCCGGATACGACGACGCGCACGTCGACGACGTGCCCACCATCGTGTCGTACGAGGCCAAGGCCGCTGCCCGGGTCAGGTCGGCCGGGAAGGTCACCCGCACGCTGCCCAGCATCGGCGCCGCCGCGGTGAAGGTCGGCAAAGCGAGAGCGCACGAGTTCTGGACCGAGGTGACCGCCGGCCCGGCGACCCAGCGCACCGCGGCGGCCGGCATCGGGCGGATCTGGCTCGACGGCAAGCGCGAGGTCTCGCTGGACCAGAGCGTGAAGCAGATCGGCGCGCCGACCGCCTGGGCGGCCGGATACGACGGCGGCGGGATCACCGTCGCCGTCCTGGACACCGGGATCGACAACTCCCACCCGGACCTGGCCGGGAAGATCGTCGAGGAGAAGAACTTCACCGACGCCGCCGACACCGTGGACACCGTCGGTCACGGCACGCACGTCGCCTCCACCATCGCCGGCAGCGGTTCGGCATCGGGCGGAAAGTATCGTGGCGTGGCGCCCGGGGCGAACCTGCTGATCGGCAAGGTGTGCAGCACCCGCAACTGCACCGAGTCGGCGATCCTGGCCGGGATGGAGTGGGCCGCCGAGCGGGCGAAAGTGGTCAACATGAGCCTCGGCGGCACCGACTTCCCGGGCGTCGACGTCCTGGAGGAGGCGGTGAACCGCCTGACCGCGACCACCGGCACGCTGTTCGTCGTGGCCGCGGGCAACGAGGGCCGCAACGGCGGTGTCTCCTCGCCGGCCACCGCGGACGCCGCGCTCGCCGTGGGCGCGGTCGACAAGCAGGATGCCCTGGCGTCATTCTCCAACCGCGGGCCGCGCGTCGACGGCGCGATCAAGCCGGACATCACCGGGCCGGGCGTGGGCATCGTCGCGGCGCTGGCGAAGGGATCCGACTATCCGGAGTACTCGCCCGGGTACACCCAGCTGAACGGGACGTCGATGGCCACGCCGCACGTCGCGGGAGCCGCGGCGCTGCTGGCGCAGCAGCACCCGAAGTGGACCGGCACCGACCTCAAAGCCGCGCTGGTCGCCACGGCCAAGCCGAACCCGGGCCTGAACGTCTTCCAGCAGGGCGCCGGCAGGGTCGACGTCGGCCGCGCGGTCCAGCAGGCCATCCTGCCCGACGTCACCAGCGTCGCGCTCGGGTCGCAACCGTGGCCGGCCGAAGACGACGTTCCCGTGACGAAGACGATCACCTACCGGAACGACGGCACCGCGCCCGTCACCCTCGACCTCACGACCACGGCGACCGGCCCGGACGGGGTCGTCGCGCCGGCCGGGCTGTTCGCGGCCAGTCCGGCGCGGGCCGTCGTGCCGGCCGGTGGGACCGCGGCGGTCACGCTGACCGCCGACACCCGGGTGCCGTCGGCGACAGGCACCTTCACCGGAATGCTGCTGGCCTCGAACGCCGACGGCGTGTCGGTGCGGACCCCACTGGCGATCACGAAGGGACATGAGACCCGCACCGTCACCTTCAAGCTCACCGACCGCGCGGGCACACCGGCGAGCGACTACGACCTGTCGGTGGTCGGACTCGATCTGGACGTCTTCCAGGTTCCCTACGACGCGTCGGGCACCGTGAAGGCCAAGCTCCGGCCCGGCCGCTACCACGTTCAGGCCACGGTGATCACACCCGACGGGACCTCGACGCTGCTGGCGCAGCCGAACCTCACCGTCGGGCACACCGACGACGGAGTCCTCACGCTCGACGCGCGCCAGGGCACACCGGTGTCGGTGACCGTACCGAAGTCCTCGGCCCGGACCCGGCTGGCCGCGGCCGGTTTCTTCCGCGGCCTGCCGCGCGGATACGGCCTGGCGGCGCGGATCGTCGGCGCCGATTTCGGCAAGCTGTTCACCGCGGACCTGGGTGAGGAGGTGACGGCCGATCAGGGCACGCTGGTGTCGGAGGTGCGCAGTTTCTGGGCCGAGCCGGGCGCCGACGGCACTTTCTACGGCTCGCCGTACGAGTACGACCTCGTGCAGTTCGTCCGCGGGCGGTTCCTCACCGGCTACCGCCACACCGTGCGCCCCAGCGAGCTGGCGACCGTGGTCAACCGCAACCACGGCGTGACCCCGGACAAGCAGCAGGGCTACATGCACAACTTCGGTTTCCCGCCCGAGGGCGGCAGCGCGATGTCGGGACCGATCAGGTATGACGTGCCCAGCACCCGGACCATCTACTACAGCGCGAAGGGCGTGGTCTGGGACAACCGGTGGGAGACGAGCGGAGCGCGCCAGACGCAGTTCTGGTACGACGACACCACCTGGCAGCCGGGCGGGAAATTCGTGGTCGACTGGCAACGCGGACCTGCCGGGCCGAAGTTCAACCCGCGCACGTACGTCGCCCGGGCGGGCAACACGATCATGTTGAACATCCCGCCGTTCGGCGACGACTCCGGGCACACCGGCTACTCGCTGCTCGACGGCGGCCGGGTCGGGTTCTACCGCGACGGCGTCCAGCTGGCCGAGATACCGAAGTACTTCTACGACGCCAGCGGGCCGGTGCCGTCGGCCGAGAGCACCTATCGGCTGGAGTACGACGTCAACCGTACGACCGGCTTCAACGCCTCCACCAAGATCAGCGGTGCGTGGACGTTCAAGTCCGGTGAGGTGAGCACGGACAAGTGGACGTACCTGCCCCTGTCGTCGTTCTCCTTCACGCCGCAGGTCGACCTGGCCAACAGCGCACCGGCCGGCCGGCCGTTCATGCTGCCGGTGAGCCTGAAGGCTCAGCCGGGCTCGGCCGCCTCGCGGACGCGGCGGGTCAGTGTCGAGGTCTCCTACGACGAGGGCGCGACGTGGCGGAAGGCGGTCCTGATCCCGACCGGAACGGACACGTGGCTGGCCACGCTGATCCACCCGGACAAGGGGTCGGTGTCCGTGCGCGCGCACGCGGAGCGGGCCGACGGCGGCACCGTCGACTACACCGTCATCCGCGCCTACAACCTGCGATGACGCCCGGCGGGCCTCGGGCACGTCGCCCGAGGCCCGCCGTTGTCACGCGCTGTCTGTCTCGGACGTCTCGGCCCAGTGGGTCGCCGATGAAGAGGCATTCAACGCCCATCCTGCACTGTGGGCCCGGGTCGGCCCTTCAAGCCACGGATCATCCGTCGCAGCAGGCGCGCCGCAGTGGGCACGGATGAGTTCGATCACAGTGTCGGCGGTGCAGCCGAGGAAGCTGCGGCCATCGGGCAGCCGCGCCTCTGGACTGATGTAGCTGCGCCGCCCCATGTGGGTGGCCGGGTCAAGCCCGTGTACGGTGATCTTTCCGGCGCGGCCGGCCCGGTTCCATCCGCTGCGGCGGAACAGCCGCCAACGCTGAGGGAAGATCCAGGTGCTGACCCGCTCGATCCAGTCGCTCGCGCTGGTGAGCTGATGCAGGTGATCGGCGTGCGTGAGATCGTTGGCGCCGTTGTGGAACCCACCGATGGTGATCAGCAGGAGCGGTGCCCGCAGCCGGGTGTGCAGTTCTTCAACCGCGCCGGTGGCGACCTGGGCGCCACCGCTGTAACTGAGCAGCACCACGGGTATGCCGCTGTCGGGCTGGTACCCCGCCCGGCGCAGCTGGTTGACGATCTGGGTGCCCACGGCGCGGTTGTACAGGGGACGGTACCTGTGGTCGGCGGCCACGAAGATCTGCATGACGTTGTGCAGGAACAGCAGGAGCCCGATGCGGTGACGGAGCCACGCCCACACCGGCCGGTCGGCGAGCGGGTCGGCCAGCGGAGAGTAGGGCTGCACCTGACCCAGCACCCGCAGCTCGGGCGCACCGGCGATCAGGGCTTGGACAAGCTGGCCCCCGTCGCGGGTGTCGCGGAAGCGACGTTTCCCGATGCCGTCCAGATAGACCAGGTAAGCGTCCGGAGGACGATCGGGATCCGCACCTCGGGCATAGGGGATGCCCTCCGGCAGCTCGGTGGCAGGAGTACGCCAGCCGACGGTGTAGGCCGTGACCTCGTAGCGGGCGAGCAGAGCTTCGGCGAGCAGGACCGGACCAAGCAGCAGGACGAGAAGCGGGATCTCGATCATGTGACCAGCTCCTGCGACCCGGTAGTGTTGATCTTCACGACCAGGCGCCGTACAGCATCGATGGCGGCCGCCAGCCCGACTCCGGCGACGGCCACGCAACCCGCGGCAGCCCACCAGCCCAGCCCCGTCGCGGTGGCGAGCGGGGCGACGAGGCCGGCCCCGACTCCCCCGAGGAGCAGCAGGTGCAGCAGGGGCCCGAGCAGCGGGAACGCGAGGACGGCGGCGAGAAGTAGCGGAGCGACCAGGCCGGGTGTCCAGGTCAACGCGGCAACGACCGACAACGGAGCGGACAGCACCAGCTCGGCAAGGGTCCATGCGGTCAGCGGCCACAGAGCGAACGCAGCGCCCTCGACCAGGGCACCGGTCAGCATGAGCAGGATCGCATGGGGCCGCGACACGCCGGGCCGGCGAGCCACCAGGGGCAGGAACCGCCCGACGGCCTCGGACAGGCCGGCGAACAACAGCAGGACGACAACGACGGGTGACATCGCTCAGTGCTCCCGTGTCGAGTCCGCCGGGTCCGGCCGGCTGCCACGGCCGGCCCGGTGCAGGTAGCGCTCGAGTTCGTCGGCGGCGCGCAGACAGCCGCCGGCCGCGCGCTGGTCGACCTGCAAGCGGGCCGCCGCGGCCCGGAAGCGTGGCTCGTCGAGCAGGCGTCGGGCGAGGGCGTTCACGGGTCCCGCCGCGGCGTCCTGGGGACGGATCGACAGCCCGGCGCCGAGCTCGACCACCTGCCGGGCCACGAGCGGCTGATCTGCGCCCTGCGGGACCACCAGCATCGGAACCCCGGCGTACAGGGCCTCGTTGACGCTGTTCATCCCTCCGTGAGTGACGAACAGCGCAGCACGGGCCAGCACCTCGAGTTGCGGTACGAAGCGGCGAGCATGCACGTTGTCCGGCAGCGGATCCAGCGCGGCTGGATCCGTCTCTCCGGTGGAGATGATCACGGTGCCGCCCAGTGGTGCCAGCGCGGTGGCGAAGTTACGCAGCAACCGCGGGGCGGCTTTCAGCACCGTGCCCACCGAGGCGTACAGCACCGGAGCTTGCAGGCTGTCGGCCGGGAACGACGGGTCGGGTGGACGGACGCCAATGCTCGGGCCGACGAACTGGTACGACCGGTCGAAGGCGTCGACGCCGGGCTGGAACGCGCGCGAGGTGAAGACCAGGTTGAGCGGCTGCCGTACGTTCGCCAGGTCCAGCAGCGGCAACCCACGGGTGTCGTGGCGGCGGTACAACTCCCACCGCGACCGCAGGTAGCCCCGGACATTGCGGGGCCGGGCCGCCGCCGCGGCCAGCAGCTCCCACGAGGCGGCGGTGGGGCTGGGCGCATACCTGTTGAACGCGAACGTGGTGAACAACGCTGCCGCCGGCACCCCGAGTTCGCGGGCGGCGACTGCGCCCCAGGGGCAGGCGGCGCCGTGGACGATCAGGTCAGGCCGGATGCGACGCAGATCGGAAAGCACAGGCGGCAGCAGACCGACGGCAGTGCGCGCAAGCCCGTCCAGCATCGTGAGGGGTATCGGCGGATCGGGAAGCGGTTGGTCACCCCCGGGGTAGAGGCACACGGCCGCACCGGTGGCCTCGATCTCCTTCGAGAACGCGGGCGAGGTGTGATACGTGACGAAGTGGCCACGGCGGACAAGCTCGGCTACGACCGGCAGCGTCGGATTGACGTGCCCGTGCATGGCGATGTTGAGGAACGCGATGGTACTCACCGGCCGACCCCCGCTGCGGAGGCGGTCCGTGCCTGGCCCAGGCCGGCCGGTGCCGCAGGAGACCCGTCAACCCGATACAGGCCGGGCCCACTGATGCGCAGCCCGTCGAGAAAGCGGCCCGCTTCGAGGCAAGCAGTCTCGATCAGTCGGTGGGATTGGCCGAAGTCCCACGGGGCGGGCCAGGCCTCGATGCCGGTCGGCAGCACGACGGTCGGAATCTGTTCGGATACGTCGTGCAGGTCGCGCTCGATCTGATGGTGCCACAGCAGTTGCCCTGCCCGGGCGGCGACCGCGCCGGCCCGCAGGGGAGGGACGATCGGGCGCAGCGGACAGCTCGCCGGCCCGGTCGACAGCACCAGCACGCTGGCCGCCCCTGCTTGCAGAGCAGCCCGTACCGGGACGTAGGCGATCACCCCGCCGTCGACAAGCGTCCGGCCGTCCCGTTCCACCGGGGGCAGGACCCCCGGAACGGCCGCGCTGGCCAGCAGCGCGGACTCGAGATCTCCATGGTCGAGCAGCACCTGGTCGCCGGTGGCCAGATCCGTTGCCACCGCGGCGAAGGGGATCTCCAGCTGTTCGATCCGCGACGGCAGCTCCGCCCGAGCGATCAGTCTGCGCAGGCCGCGGTCCGCGCAGATGCTGGCCCGCGAGGACAGATAGCCGAACGGAAACACCTGACGGCGACGCGCCTGGGTCCACACGCGATCCAGCCATGGTGCGGCCTTGCCGGGGTGTGCGGCCGCGATCGCTCCGTTGAGGGCTCCCACCGAGGTGCCGATGATCAGTTCCGGGACGAATCCTCGCTGCTCCAATGCCCACCCGACGCCGACCTGCGCAGCCCCGAGCACTCCCCCGCCCCCGACCACCACCGCCACGGGACGGGGAAGGGCGCGCAAACCCACCGGCTGCGGGCCCGCGTCCGGGCGGCTCGATGACGAGGAGCGCGTCCTCTCGTCGTCCGTCATGGCTTGACGCTGCGCATCGCCGTGACCACCCGGCGAGTCGCCCTCGCTGACGCCATTGAGGGCCGAGGAGGCCAATCTCCGGCGATATGTAACCCTCATGCTCCGCCCTCTCTCACCACGGCGCTCGATTCCTCAACCAAGACCGGGCGGTCACCGAATCGGTGACTCCGTCGGCCAACTTGTTCGTCTGAGTCGTCGCCGCGAAGGGGGGAGCGAACGATGCGGCCCGTTGCGATCAGGTCAGGTCGGCGAGGTCCTCCTCGGTGAGGGTGATCGACCGGGCGGCCAGGTTCTCCTCCAGATGGGCCACGGAACCGGTGCCCGGGATGGCCAGGACGATCGGGGACAGGGCCAGCAGCCAGGCCAGGGCGATCTGTTGGACGGTGGCGCGGTGCCGCGCGGCGACCTTGACCAGGGCGGGGTCGTTGAAGTCGGCCCTGCCGCCGCCGAGGGGGAAGAAGGGGACGAAGGCGATGCCGGCCTGCGTGCAGGCGTCCAGGACGGCCGTCTCGTCATGGTTGGCGATATGGAAGTCGTTCTGGACGGCCGTGACGGGAGCGATCGTGCGGGCCTCGGCGAGATGGCCGGCATCGACGTTGCTGATGCCCAGGTGGCGGATCAGGCCCTGCTCGCGGAGCGAGGCGAGCGCCTCGAAGCGTTCGGCGAGCGACTCGCCGTGGGGCGGCCCCACCGTGCCGATGCGCAGGTAGACCAGGTCGAGGCGATCCAGGCCCAGGCTCTGGAGGTTGGCTTCGACCTGGGGCCGAAGATCGGCGGCGGTGCCCTGGCCGGGACCGCCGGGACCGAAGACCGGGCCGACCTTGGTGGCGATGACCAGATCGTCCGGGTACGGAGACAGAGCCTCACGGATCAGGGTGTTGGCGCGTACCGAGCCGTCCTGGGTGCGGTAGAAGTCGGCGGTGTCAATGTGGTTGACGCCGAGTTCAACGGCTCGGCGCAGGACGGCGCGACCGGACTCGGGGTCGCGGGCGGGTCCGCCCAAGCCGCTCTGGGGTAGGCGCATGGCGCCGAAACCGAGCCGGTCGATCATACGGTCGCCGCCGAGGCGGAACTGGTTGGTCATGTCTCTTCTCGTGGTGTGTGGTGCCTGGAGAAAACGGGGCCGCCACTTCGGTCGGCGCCGAAGCGGGGCACCCTCGTGGCACGGGCCGGGACATCCGTGCAGCGCTTCTGGTTCTACACATCCACTACCGTATCATTTGCGATAGTATCAATCAATACTAATTTTGCGAGGAAGGTGACTCGCGCGGGAACGACCGCGAACCTCGCGGTCGTTTACTGCTCCACCACAGGAACGATCTACACGCCGGCCGACGAGGTACGGGCCGGTGCCAGGGCCGAGATCAGCCTGCGGCGCGCCCAGGAGAGGGTGGACGGCGGCAACTCCGCCCGTGTCGGCTCGCCAACGCCACTGGCCGTTCGTTGTCGATCAAGCCCCAGATCGCGCCGGATCCAGTGAGACAGGACACGACTGGCCATGTTGGACGGCACGCGGCCCGGCCTACGCTGCGTCGGCTGATCCGCAGCTGAACGGCACGGCCTTGAGGGCGCGGGTCATCTGGTTCCGGCGGCGCCCGCCGCAACGAGTCCCAGGAGGTTGTCGTGAATCTCGGTGAACCGGGCCCGCACCGCTTCCGCGGCCTTGGCGACATCGCGCGCGGCGGGGTCTCGACGCCGTTCGAGCAGCAGGTGGACGGTGTCGGCGAGTGCGGTTTCGGGATCGTCGACGCTGAGCGGGCCTGCGACATCGGGGTCGTTCATGACGGTGCTGAACCCGACCAGCATGGCGTGCAGGGCGTACATCTGCCTGGACAGCGGGAGATCGTCGCGCACGATCCCGTGGTCGCGCAGGATCGTCACGACCGCGTTGCCCAACGCGCTCGGGGTGGCCTCGACGAAGCGCTCCCGGTCGGCGGGGCGGTGGAGCAGCTGCCGCAGGGCGCTGTCGTTGCTCATGAGCCACCGCAGCCACGGGTTGCCCAGGGTCGTGCGGATGAGCAGCGGAGCGAGACGGCGGGGCAGGACGGACTGCGGGTCCTGGGCGATCTGGTTGTTGATGGTCTCGAGCCAGGCCAGTACCTCGCGCGCGACCAGCCCCACGAGCAGGTCTTCCTTGGTCTCCCAGTACAGGTAGACCGTGCCCTTGCCCACGCCCGCGGCCGCGGCGATCTCGGCGATGGTCACCTTGCGGACGCCGTGTTCGAGGACCAGCTCGCGCGCGCTGTCGAGGATTCTGGCCGCCTTGACGGAGTCGTGTTCGATCAGCCGGCTCACCGTCGTGGTTCCTCCCCTTCGCTCTTCGGCGGCATGATGCTACCGGGCTTCACGGAGGTGAACCCAACCGTGCGGCGGGCCCCGAGGCCCGGGTCACCTCAGGCCGATGTCGACCGTCTTCATCCGGGAAGCCTTGCTGCGGTGCTCGGCCTCCGAGAGGAGCGTTCTGCCGAGCGTCGTCCCCGCGACGTGGTCGAAGACGAACCGGATCCCGTACTCGGTGCGGTCGGCCGGGACGAAGAGCTTGCGCATGGCCATGCCGGAGCCCTGGTGGAACTCGATGAAGGGCGGAGTTTCGCCTCCCAGACCCGCAGCGCCCGCGGCACGTCTCCGGGATACCGCTCCAGCATCGTGCCCAGCATGTCGGCCCCGGCCAGGCCGCTGGAGGCCCCCATCCCGGAGTAGAGGGTCAGGCACCAAGCCGAGTCGCCGACGAGCACCACCCTGCCCTGGTGCCACGTGTCGAGCCGCACCTGCTCGGCGGTGTCGAACAGGTGATCCGGCGCCTGCTCGAACTGGTCGAGCAGCCAGCCGAGCTCCCGTCCCCGTCGGCAGTCCGCTGCGGTAGATGGTCCAGGCGGATTGACGACTCGCGGCCCGGGGAGGGAGACGTGGCCGAGCGCGAAGGCGTCCCGGGCCGCAAGGTCACGCGCAGAGATGTGGCACGCCGCGCACCCTCAAGTCCGGCTCCGCCCGTACCATCGCCCTGGACTTCCCGGAAGACGACGATGCTCCCGTGTACACCAACCCGTTCTTCACGGAGTTCGCCCACGCCGTCGAGAAGCGGCGCGATCACGGGGATACGCGCTCTACGTGACGACCGACGCTCCCGAGCCGGGCAAGCTGCTTGAGCGGTTCCGCGAGCTCGCCGCCCGCCAGGTCGACGGAGCGCTCATCGTGCCGGGTTCGCGTTCGGTGGACGCATCCGGACTTGACCTGGTCGGCCTGCCGTGGGTGCAGCCGAACACGACAAGTCCGCTGCCCGGGGTCGACCTCTATCGGGGCGCGTTCGAAGCGACCGAGCACCTGATCGCTCACGGGCACCAGCGTGTCGGGTTCGTCGGAGGTGGAGCCGAGGAGCCGCGGCATCGTGGCTGGCGCGACGCCTGCGCCACACACGGCGTGGTCGCCTCGCCAGGCCTGTACGCACCGTTCACCCGCGAAGGCGGCTACCGGGCCGGCCTCGAACTCGCCGCGGCGGACGACCGGCCCGGCGCGATCTTCGCTTCCTCCGACCTCATCGCGCTCGGCGTCCTCCGGGCTCTCCACGAGCAGGAGGGTGCAGGTTCCGGAGGGGATTATGGGGGATCTTGGCGTAGTTCTCGCCAGGCTGCAACCCGAGCCTCGTGTGCGGCCGTCATCCCGGTGCGGCGGGCGCCCGGATCGCTTCACCGTGGCCGTGGTGTTCGTCGTCGGGGGTGACGTAGCCGATGCCCCCGTGCAGCCGGACGGTGTTGTAGAAGGTGCGGCGTGCCGGAACATCCAACGGCCGAACCGGTTGCAGCTGTTAACCGCGGATCGGCATGGGAGCTGTGGGTTCAGCCCCCGTGGGGTCCGCTTCGGCGCGCAGGATCCGCCAGCTCACATAGGCGCAGGCGGCGGTTGCGGGCATGGTCAGCAGTGTGCTGGCGATCCCGAGCACGATCACGTTCCCGGCCAGGTAAAGAGGCACCATCAACGTGCCGCCGAGGGCGAATTTCGCCACGAAGACCGCCGTGCACTTCTGGTAGCGGCGCCGCCTCGCACGATCGCGCCGCCAGGTGAACCGTTCACCGCGCGCTTGCCCCACCACCAACCCGATCACCGGCCACCCCACCAGCATGGATACCAGGAACACGGCCCCGCCGACCACGGTGGCCAGCACACCGACAAGGTAGAAGTTGACCCCGTCCCCGGTACTCCCGGCCAAGAACGCAGACACGCCCACCGTGAGCAGCCCGCCGGCTGCCTGCCAGTACTTTCGGTCGGTCCACACCCGGGCCACCGCGAAGACGAACACACCGCCGACCGCGATCAGGGCGGAGATCACTACTCGGCCGGTCATCAGATAGGCAACCACGAACAGCGCTCGGGATGCAATGGATTCCGCGAGCGTGCGCCAGCCGCCCACTACGGCGAACAAGGACAGCGACTTCTGCGTCAGCATGTTGAAGTTCATGTGCCGACCACCGCACCATTGGATCCGCCGGATCCGCCGGGGGTGGGAACCATACGGGGGGTGTCTCCGGTGACGTCGGGGGTGGGGAAGCTGTCGCGGCGCATCGCGTCCTCGTAAGCACCGATCGCGGCGCGCAGACTCTGCCGCCCACGGGAGGCCTGGACCAGTTCATCGCAGAGGCGGTGCGCATCCTGCATCGCCAAGTTGCCGCCGAAACCCGGTGCCACGTGGATCGCATCGCCGATGACCGTCACCGGAGCAGCCGGCCATGCCGGCATCGGCGGGATCAGCCCGCCCCGCAGCGCGACCGTGAGGTTCGGCCATGCGTTGTCGACGAGCATCCGCAACGTCGGGTGAAAACCGGCGGACACTTCCTGGGCCCGGCGCCACACCGTGGCCGGTGATTCGGCCGAACCGAGCAGTTCCTGCGTGACGGGCAGCGCCCACATCATGTAGTCCTCGGCATCGGCGACGACGCGGGAGCGCAGAGCAGGCAGCCACTCCTGACTCGCGGCGACCGGCGGCCGGCTGAACCGCAGCACGCCCATCGCCATCATCGTGCCGTGCGCCTGTGCGTTGGCGGGGCTGTGGCCGATCAGTTCGGGTAGCCCGGTACCGGCCATGGCCCGCAGTGGTGTCGCGCCCATCAGCATGCGTTTCCCCGTGTCGACCACCCGTACGTGAGGCAGGTACTGGCGGCGAACGGCCGAACCGATGCCGTCCGCACCGACCAGCACGTCCGCGGTGTCCGTGCTGCCATCGGCGAACCACGATCGGACGGTCCCGTCGGGCCGCTGTTCGAACCGCGTGAACTCCGCCCCGAACCGCACCGTGTCCTCCAGTCCGGTCAGCAACACCGCCCGCAACAGCGGCCGGTGTACCTGCCGACCGGGCCGCGCCGGTCCCGATGTGCCGTCCAGCGGCTGGCTCCGCTCGACCACAAGCCTTCCATCTGCTTCGGACAGGAGCAGCCTCTGTTCGCGCGGTCCGCCCATGGTGGCTTCCGCCATCGCCACGTGCGGCGGCGGTAAGCACGCCCGCAGCGCAGCCGTTCCACGGTCATCGAAATGCAGGCTGATGCCCTGCGGGCGCCCCTGCTCCGCTTCCCGCTCGTATACCACGACCTCGATTCCCGCCCGTCGCAACCCGTGGGCCAGCGTCAACCCACCAAGCCCCGCACCTACCACGACCACCTTCACCCTGCCGACCTTTCTTCACCGGTTGATGAAGTTCAAGGTATCACGCACCGGGCGAATGGCTTCACCAAGCGATGAGGAAAGAACCGATAGACTCGCCCCTGTCATGACAGAACACAGTCCCTCTGCTCGCCCCGGACGCTGGCGATCCGGCGCGGAAAGCAGGCAACGGATCCTGGAAGCCGCCCGCGCACTGTTCCGCGAGCACGGCTATGGCGGCACGACCGTGCGCGCTGTCGCCGCCCAGGCGGGGGTCGATCCGGCCATGGTGTTCTACTTCTTCAAAACCAAGCAGGGCGTGTTCGCCGCGGCCACGGAGATGCCCCCCCATCTGCTGTCAGCCATCGAATCGATCTTCACTGGCGGCCTCGATGACATCGGCGAACGCATCATCCGGACGCTCTTGGAGAACCTGGACAAATCCAGCCGCACGCCGCTCGTGATGCTCACCCGGTCAGCCCCCACTCACGAGGCGTCCGAAGCACTACTCCGCGAATTCATCGACCGGGAAATCACCAGTCGGCTTGCGGCGATGCTCGACACGCCTGACGCCGCGCTACGGGCCGGCATGGTGAACGTCCAGATCCTGGGCCTCGCAGTAGCGCGTTACATCGTACGACTCGAGCCGATCGCCTCCGCGTCCACCGATGAACTGGTGGCCCGCCTCGGCCCGGTCGTGCAGCAGTGCCTCACCGGACAGGGGGCTACTACCACTACCAACACGCCGGGCAGTGGAAGGTGATCGACCGTGCCAACGCGGCGGCAGGGAAGATCCTTTCCTGCCGATGCTCGGGGATCATGGCCGTCGCTCCACGGCCCACCTCGTCCACCTGCCAGGAGGTGTGATGGAGCATGGACACGGGGTCTTCTGAACCGTCACGTCGTGGTGCTCGGTCGAGCAGCGCATGAAGGTGGTCACGCCGGGGACGATCGGCAAGCGCACCTCGGCACCCGTTCCCGGATCACGCACGGTGAGCGTGACGGTGGTCAGGCGATGGAGTCCATGATGTGTTTCCTTGAGCGGCCCTCGCAGGTGATGATGGGTCCGCCGGGGCTCTGAGGCGCGGCGGACCCATCGCTGCGGAGGTGTTACGTGCCGCTGATCGCCTTGTCCGAGCCCAAGGTCTTGGTCCGGGTCTGCAGGAAGGTACGCAGGGTCTTCGCCTCTTCCTCGATCTTGGCGGTGTCGGCCTTCTCGTTCAGCTTGTAGGCCGCGACGAGGTCGTCGAGCAGGCCGGAGGCGGTGCCGCCGGCCAGCAGTTTGGTGTACAGGGCCCGGTACTGCTCCTCATAGAGCTTCTTGAAGGTGGCGTTCGCAAGGAACTTCTCCTTCAAGGGATGGCCCATGCGCATCATGCCGCCGCCACCTTCCGGGCGCGTCTGCTCGCCGCCGTCGGACGGAGTGAAGCCCCGAGCCTGCTGGGATTGCTGACCTTGCTGCTGGGTCTGCTGGGGGCGTCCCCGGCCGAAGCCCATGCTGATCGTGTCGTTCACGCCGCTCTCCGCGTTGCCGCTGAACGCGAGGTTGAGGTCCCAGGTGACGACCTTGAACTTCTTGGCGTCCAGGTCGTACCACAGGTAGTAGTTACGCCCGGGCCCCGCCATGTCGTCGAAGTTCACCATGAGGTTCTGCAGGACCAGGTACCGGGCGAACGACTCCACATCCAGGCGCTCGTCGAGACCCTCGGCGAACTCGGCGTCGGAGGCTTCGTTCACCCACCTGACCAGGTCGATGACCGGCTGCAGGTCCTTGCCGCCGACCTTGTTGATCTGCTTGAAGTCCTCGGTGTACTCGGTCTGGTCCTCGCCCTTGTAGTCGAAGGACCCCGAGGCCAGCGACTTGTACAGCACGCCGTTGCCGAGACCTTCGGCGTATCCCTCGTCCAGGTACTCCACCAGCAGCCGCGGCGCGGCAGAGCGGTCGTTGACCGTGAAGGAGGCGTAGGTGGAGCTCTGGGTCGGCTCGCCGGCGGCGCCGACCACCGAGGTGCCCAGCGCCTCGTTCAGCATCGCCGTCGAGCTCGTCGAGGCCGGGCGCACGGCCATCTGGCTGTGGCCCTGGTAGCGGCGGCCGTCCACGAACTCGTCGAAGCTGATCAGCCACGGCAGGTTCTCCGGCTCCTCGCCCTTGAGCTGGGCGCCGAAGCCCCCCGGCCCGCCACCACCGCCGAAGCCGCCATCGCGGCCGGTCTGTGGCTGCCCGGCCGGGGATCGCGTGGCCTGGGGTTGCCCGGCCGCGGGCTGTCCATCGCCAGGCGGTTGAAAGCCCTCGGGAGGCTGGAAGCCCTCCGGCAGCCCTTCGGGCCGCCGGCCGCCCCCGGGCATGCCGCGCTGCTTGGACTGCCCCTTCCAGGTCAGCCCCATCAGGGTGGAGTTGCCTTTGAGGCGGACGCCCACGCTGGGGATGCGGGTGCCGTCGATGGTCAGGTCCGCCTCGACGTACTCCTTCTCGCCGTCCTTGAAGTACTCCGTCAGCATGTCCTCGTACGCCGCGTCGGTGAAGGTGAGCTTCACGTCGTGCGCCACGGAGGCGTCGAACAGGTCCTTGGTGCCGGTCAGGTTCGTGACGACGGTCTCGGTCTCGGCGGCCTGGGCGCTGGTTACGTATGGGCGGATGGTTCCGCTGCCGAACACGCCCCAGCACGCCGCCAGGAACGCCGTGCACAGCGCGACCAGTTTCCAGTTGTGCCGGAGCTTGACGGGGATGCGGTGCTTGAGCCGTTTGGGCTGTGCTGTCATGCGCGTGCCCCTACAGGTCGGTCTGGTCGTATCCGGTCAGGACGGTGACCGACTGGCCGTGGTTGCGCTCGCGCAGGGCGGCGATGACGTCCGACGGCTCGCTGCCCTTCTTGATCTTGACGGTGTACATCAGCTCCGTGAGCGCGCCGGCCCTGATGGACTCCATGCTGACCAGCTCGAACTCGTCGGTGTGGCGCACCAGGACGTCCTGGATGGCGTGGGTGTAGTCGTCGTCGGAAGGCACCTGCACCTTGACGACCTGGCGGCGCACGTTGAGCTGGAACCAGTTGAACCGGTGCATGACCATGATGATCAGCGAGATCGCCACGGCGGCCACGATGGCCAGCAGGTAGAAGCGGGTGCCGACGGCCATGCCGACGCCCATCACGAGGAAGATGAACCCGACGTCGCGGGTCTCTTTGATGGCGTTGCGGAAGCGGACCACCGACAGGGCGCCGACCAGGGCGAAGGCGCGGGCGATGTTCGAGCCGACGACCAGCATGATGAGCGAGATCAGCATGCCGAGGATGACCAGCGTCTGCACGTACGACTGGCTGTAGGAGACGTTGCGGTGCGTCGCCCGGTACACCCAGCCGATCATCGCGCTGAGCACGAACGAGAGGGACATCGCGATCGCGATGTCAGCCACGCTGAACGTGCCGGACAGGTCCTGGAAGGAGAAGTCCATGGGGGGTCATGCCTCCGAGAGAACGGTCGACCGGCGGCGGTCGAGGTCAAGGTCGTAGCCGGCACCGTGGCCGGCGTCCTGGTGGGCGTCGTGGCCGGGGATGTGGAAGATCGAGCGCGGGGCCAGCCCGTGGGCCTCGACGCTCTGGCAGTACTTGGAGACCCGCACCACCTGCAGGTTCCGCTTGGCGGTGAGGTCGGTCAGCCAGTACGGCACGCGCTCGTTCGCCTTGACCTCCACGATCGCCTTGCGGGCGGGCACGATGAGCCGGTTCTCGGCGTCGGCGCCGAGGTGGAAGTCCCGGTCACGGCCGCGGATGCGGCGGTCGAAGGTGACGCGCAGGCCCACGTCGGCGTCGCGGCCCACGTACGCGTGCCGCTGGTATCCGGTCATCGCGACGGCCCGCAGGTCCAGGCGCAGCACCAGGTCGAGCACCTCCTCCAGGAAGGCCCGCTGGGATGGGTCGTGCTCGACCATCTGCCGCCCGTCGCACAGGCGCAGCGCGTCGGTGTACGGCAGCTGTACCCGCCGCTTCTGAGTGACCCGATTCACCCGCTGCTTGATCTCGATGAACACCGGGGTGTCCAGGTTCACCGAGAACCGGTCACCGTAGTGGCGGATGCGCAGCTTTCTGCGGAACTTCAACCCCTCGATCTTCTCCCAGTAGAAGCGGAGCTGTCGGGTGTCGTAGTAGACGCTCCAGATGCCGTAGCCCGCGTCGCCGCTGTACCGGTCGCGATCCAGCCGCTGCTCGATCTCCTCCCGCAGCTCGACCGCCTCTGCCGCGTCCACGAGGTACTTGATCTCGTACCGGTTGAAGGCGTGCAGCTTGCTCGGCGCCCGCAGCCGGTGACCCAGCTCATCGTCCACCTCGGCACCGGACACCGGCCGATCAGCGCCGTCAGCGGCGGAAACCGCTCGTTTGCGGAACCTTTCCAGCATGTCCCTCCTTTCGTCAGCACACATCCGACAGCATGAAGCTGGGAATAATGTGTGAACCGAATCTGACGTGAAGGTGAACGGAGGGTTCAGCCGTCTTCGGGCTGCTTGAGTGGCAGGAGCACGCGGAAGGTGGTGCCGCGGCGCGGGGTGCTCGTCACCTCGATCCGGCCGTGGTGCGCCTGCACGAGCGCCGCGGCGATGGCCAGGCCCAGCCCGGTTCCACCGCTGTCGCGAGAGCGGCCCGCATCGGCGCGGTAGAAGCGGTCGAACAGGTACGGCAGGTGCTCGGGATCGATGCCCTGACCTTCGTCGCGCACCTCGATCAGCGCGGCCCTGGCGTGGGGGGCGGGTCCGGAGCCGACGTGCACCACCCCGGGAGCGGGCACCCCGGCGACCGCGCGCGGGCCGACTTCGACCCGGACCTCCGCTCCCGGGGCCGTGTGCTGGATGGCGTTGCCGACCAGGTTGGCGATGACCTGGTGCAGCCGGTGTTCGTCGCCGAGCACGAACACCGGTTCGTCGGAGACGGCCAGCCGGATGGGCCGATCGCGGTCTCGGGCCCGGGCGGCGTGCACCACGTCCCCGGCCAGCACGTGCAGGTCCACGACGGCAGGCTCCAGCGTGGGCTCCTGGTCCATGCGGGCCAGCAGCAGCATGTCCTCGACCAGGACGCCCATGCGGGCGGCTTCGGCCTCGATCCTGCGCAGCAGGCGCTCGGCCGCCGGGTCCCGGGGGCCTTGGCCGTGGTGGTAGAGCTCGGCGAAGCCCCGGATCGAGGTGAGCGGCGTGCGCAGTTCATGGGAGGCGTCGGCGACGAAGTGCCGCAGTCGCCGTTCGGAGCGTTCGGACTCGCGCAGCGCCATCGCCAGGCGCTCCAGCATGATGTTGAGCGCTCTGCCGAGCCGCCCGCTCTCGGTTGTCGGGTCGGTGTCACCGACTCTGCGGTCGAGGTCTCCGCCGGCGATGGCCTCGGCCGTACGTTCCATGCGGGTGAGCGGGCGCAGCCCCAGGCGCACCACCGCGAGGGCGAGCGTGCCGAGCAGCAGCAGCACCAGGCTGCCCACCGCCACCTCGATGATCAGGATCTGGTGCACGGTCGCCTGGTTGGGCTCCAGCGACATCGACACCGCCAGTCTGGTGCCGTCGGGCAGGTCCTTCACCAGCACGCGCCACTGCTCCGACCCCGTCCTGGCGGGCACGGTGACGGGACCTCGCGCGACCGTGAAGATCACGGCAGGGGGGATGGCCGGGCCATTCGTGTTCTCCGTGGGCAGGTTGCGCAGCAGAGCCCCGGAAGGACTGTAGAAGGCGATCCTGAACTGCGTCGGAAGCTCAACGGCCCGGCCCATGTCGACCCGCGGCGGAGGGGGTACCGGGCGCCGGCCGAACGTGGTGGCCGCTTCGGTCAGCTGGGCGTCCACCCTCGCCAGCAGCGATCGGTCCAGGAGCAGCACGCTCGCCGTGGCGAAGGCCGCCAGTCCGGCGGCGCACAGCCCCAGCAGCGCGATCAGCAGCCGATGCCGCAGGGGCAGGGCCGGTTTCACGAGGGTCCCTGCAGCCGGTAGCCGACCCCACGCAACGTGTGGATCAACGGCGGGCCATCGGCGTCGATCTTGCGCCGCAGGTAGCTGATGTAGGACTCGACGATCCTGCTCTCGCCGTCGAAGTCGAAGTCCCACACGCGGTCAAGGATCTGCGCCTTGCTGACCACCCGCTCGGCGTTGATCATCAGGTAGCGCAGCAGGCTGAATTCCGTCGGTGACAGATGAATCGGCCGCCCGGACCGCCGCACACTGTGGGCCTGCTCGTCGAGCTCCAGATCCGCGTACCGCAGCACGCCGTCGTCGGCCTGCTCCTCCACGGGCCGCGTCCTGCGCATGATGGCCCGTAGCCGCAGCACCACCTCTTCGAGGCTGAACGGCTTGGTCACGTAGTCGTCGCCACCGGCGGTCAGCCCCGCGATCCGGTCGGACACCGTGTCCCTGGCGGTCAGGAACAGCATCATGGGGCTGTCGCCGGCTTCGCGCAGTTTGCGGGCGACCGCGAACCCGTCCACGCCGGGCATCATCACGTCCAGCACGATGATGTCAGGCCGCTCGCGGGCCACCTCCGCCAGCGCCTGGCGTCCGTCGGAGGCGGTCCGCACGGCGAAGCCGTTCAGCTCCAGAGCTTCGGACAGCAGCTCGCGAATGTTCGGCTCGTCATCGACGACCAGGACTTTCGCGGCAGGTTGTTCGTTCACGACCTCGTTCTACACGCTCATGGTGAGAGCTACGTGTGAAGCGTCGCCGCCGCATCAGTAGAGGGTCTGGCCACCGCCGAACGGCCACCTGTCCGAGGTGACGCTCTGCTGCTCCGCGCCGCCGTACTCCGATGCGGGCACGGCCTCGCAGGTGCTGGTGATCCAGGTCGTACGGGACGCCCCGCTTCCCCGCCCGCCCACCATACGTTCCTGGCCGGAGCCGCTCAGGACGTAGCGCAGCTCGCCTGCCTTGACCCAGCGGTCGAGCTGCTCGGCGTTCGGCGCGGGGTCGGACCCCATGAATCCGCCTGACCCGCCCCGCCGGTCGGCTCCGGGCATGCCACCCGAACCGCCTCGCCCTGCCGCGATCGGCATTGCGCCTGCCGATAAGTTCCATCCGCCCAGGTCTTGGCCCTGTTGTAGCGTTCTACGAAAGATCCGTGATCTTCAGCAGAAGACCGAGCCTTCCTCGCCGCTCTCCTGGCACCGCTGCCCCACGACGCTCCTCGTTCGGCCCGATACCGTCGTGCGGTGGCACCGCGATCTGATGAAACGACGCCATGCTCGCGCCTGCATCCTCGATATTCGAATCGTCGGCGCCGAAGGCCCTGTTGTCGCATCGGAAGTTCGGAATCCATCGCTCCCAGCCCGTGCGCGGTCCACTTCCCTTGCGGAAACACGCCGACCGTTTTGCTGTCCGCCGTCTGGGGCGATATGCCGGGAAGGCTAGGATTCCGCGCATGCAGCGCCCCCTCGCCCACAAGTCGGCCGTCGGCCTGCTTGCCATCCTCTGGCCCGGCCTCATCGGTGGCGTCGTGCTCGTCTGGCGGAACGATGCCGCCCCCTTTGAGATCTTCGCGGGGGTGTTCTGGAGCTCGGTCTGGTACTTCTGGCTTGCCCGGATCTGGCTGGGCGGCCCGATGGCGATCGGGCTGATGCGCAAGGCGCTCTTCGCGATCTGCCCGATCATGATCGCCGCCACCGCCGTGGCCATCGGCATCACCGACGGCGAGGTGTACCCGTCGCAGATGATCGGGGTCGCGGCCGCGTTGTGCGGGATCGCCGGCGGGGTGCTGCTCCGCCGGGAGGACGTCAAGAGATGGAGCCTGTCCACCGTCGCGGCGAGGACGGTCCGTCAGCCGCCCGACGGAACCGCCTTCGACCTACGGGCCGTCGCGCTCCGGCAGAACAGGGGTATGTTCGGCTGCCTGATGATCGTCGTCACTGTGCTCATGCTGCTCGTGGTCGGCGTCATCGGCGCGATGTTGCCCGAGGGCCGGGGGATGAACGCCCCGGACTACATCGCCTTCATGGTCGGCGTGGTGCTGGTGGTGATCGTCGGCATCACCGGATATATCCGCATAAATCTCCAGGCCGCAGCCATGGGCGTCCTGACCGTCACCGAGCGGCACCTCAACGAGCACCCCTGGCCCAGGCTCCGTTCGGTCACCCTGTCGTACAAGGGCGAAGCGGCGGTCGTGGACGGAGTCCGCAGGTACCCGTCGGCGCGGCTCGACCTGTCCCTCTACGACCAACCGGACGAGCACCACCTCAGGCTGCCCGACGACGCCACCCTGCACGGCTCGATCGCGGCGGCGCTGTCGACGCACAGCCCCGAGGGCGTCTTCGTCGGCTGGGTCCCGCGAACCGACGCGACACATCCGGTCCGGTGAGTGCCTGAACGAGTTAACCAGTTCAAAACTCATCGCATACGGCTTGAGCTGGGAGTTCTCCGAAAGGGCTACGCGGCTCGGTGGTACTCGTTGATCAACCCGTCGAGTAGCGTCCTGCGCTTGATCGGACCTTCCAGGGGTACGACGGTCCGCCCGTCATGATCGGGCGACAACTGCCGACAGGACCGGTGCGGGCGATGCCCGTTGTAGTGATCGGCATAGTCGATCAGCACCAACCGCAGATGCCGTTCGTCGTAGATCAGCACTCAGCCCGCACGGTGCGCACCTATCGTTCGGCGTAGCAGTTCGCCCGCGGCGTCCGCGGCGGCGTCTTCACCACCGCCACTCCCCCGTCGGCGAAAACCTCGTCGAAGACATCGGTCAACTTGGCGTCCCAGTCACGGATGAGGAAGCGGAAGGAGCCGATCCGCCTCCCAAACTCCATGAGCAGGTTGCGAGCCGGCTGTGCCGTCCAAGCGCCGGTTGGGTCGGCGGTCACACCCAGGATGTGCACGCGCCGGGTGGCACGGTCGCTTCGCTCACGCGGTAGCCGAGCCGGACCAGCTCACCATGCACCCGGCGACATCCCCAGGTCGGGTTCTCCCGTGCCAGGCTCAGCACCAGGTCTCGGACCCGCTTGCTCGTCCTCGGACGGCCGAACCGGCTCGGATATGTCCACCGGCGTCGAACCAGGCGGCGGTGCCAGGCCGGCAGGGTGCCCGGCATCATCAGCCGATGAGCCCGCAGCCCGGGCGACAAGAGCCGCGCCGGCGCAGCCAGGAGCGCTCGATCGGTCCCAGTCCGGCTTCGGCCGGACGACCTGACGCCGCAGCACCGCCATTTCATCCCGCAGCACCAGAATCTCGGCATCCTTGGCCACCTCGCTTCGGCCCAGGAGCACCAGCCGGCCGAACACCCGGATCATGGTGAATGTCCTGATGCTTCAAGCCGTTCTCACCGATGCCGAGTGGGCCGCCCTGCTCACCCCGGTCGACCGGCGCGGCCTGACTCCGTTGTTTCATGAGGGCAATCCGTCGCTGGGTTGTTGTTGCGATTGGAAACGATCGAGGGGCAGCGCGGTCGCGCTGCCCCTCGATCGTTTCCACGCGCCTACCAGCGCAATTCCCCGCTTTCGTCGCGGAACGTTCCTGTTGGACCGTCCGCATCGAGGGTTGCCAGGCGTACGACAGTTCTGGCGCTCTCTTCGGGTGACCTTCCGATTCCGAAGGCCGCGGTCATGTCGGTGGCGGTGGTGCCGGGCTCGATTGCATTGAACTTGATGCCCGGCTGGGCCTTGGCGTACTGAACCGTGAGCATGGTGGCTGCTGACTTGGACGCGGAGTAAAGCGCGAGGGGCAAGTGGAACTCCGGCCGGTCGGGGTTGTTCACTGCCCAAAATGACCCGGCGCTGCTCGAAACGGTGACCACGTTGGGGTTCGATGATCTGCGCAGCAGGGGAAGTGCCGCCTCCGTGACGCGCACGATTCCCACCGCGTTGGTGTCGAACACGCGGAGAGCCGTGGGGCCGTCGATGACTCCGTCTCCCAAGATGCCCGCGTTGTGCACCAGAACGTCGAGCCGGCCCTCAGCCGCGTCGATCGTCGCCAGTGCGCTGCTCACCGATGCGTCGTCGGTCACATCGAGTTGAACGAATCGTGCGCCAAGTGCTGCTGCGGCCTTCTCGCCTCGTTCGACGTCACGCGCGCCGATGTAGACGACGTGGCCCAACTCCAGAAGCTGTTTGGCTGTCTCGAAGCCGATGCCCTTGTTGGCCCCGGTGATCAGTGTGATGGTCATGCTTTTCCTTTCGACATATCTGGAGCGATGCCGCCACGGCCGGCGTCTGACAGCAGCCCGGGCCGGCCGTGTCCGCCCCATGTGTTCGGCTTTCCGATCTATGCCACCGGCCCGGGAAGTCGAGCGCGATGTCGGCCTGAGCCGTGCTGACGGCCGCCACCGCGTTCAGCTGCGCCCGAGACTTGCACTGACCCAGCGGCGTTCTCCGGGTTGCTGACGCCGATCGCGGAGGTCAGCCGGTCAGCTGCCGGTGTAGTTCGCCGGCGTCGTGCAGGGCCGTCATATGCACGAACCGGCCGTCGCGGACCTGATAGATGGCGTACTCGACGATTTCGAACGAGGCGCCGGTGGGAGCCACACCGAGCCACTCCTTCATCGGAGTGCCCGTGTTGACCAGACGCGCGGCCAGGCGGTCACCGTCGAAGAGCAGTTCCTTGAGTTCCCAGTGCAGGTCCGGAACCGCGTCCACGTCAGCCTTCTGAACCGCGATGAGGTCGTCCCGGGTGGCCGGCTCACCGTTCAACGTGGTCCGGTCGTTGATGAACTCGTCCATGCCATCGAACCTGTGGGCGTTGAGCGCCTGGATGTAGCGCAGGTAGAACGCGCGTAGATCGCTGTCGGACATGAGATGACCCTTCTGTTTGGCAGCTCCGAGTCGGGGCTCCGACCACATGTCGTCAGGACGCGAGGCCTTCACGGCCCCTGACGTTGCGCCTGTCAGATCTGGTTCAGGCCGCCGTCGACGTACAGGCTGGAACCGGTGATGAAACTGCTCTGCTCGCTGGCGAGGAAGGTCACGGCCGCGGCGATCTCCTCCGGGCGCCCGAGCCGGCCCAGCGGCACACGCGTAGCCAGGTACTGCTCGAACTGCTCCGGGTCGGGGGTGAGCCCTCTCAAAGCAGGGGTATCGGTCGGGCCGGGCGTGACGGTGTTGACCCGGATACCGCGACCCTTGAGCTCGTTGGCCCAGGTCCGGGAGAACTGTCGGGTGGCGGCCTTGGTCGCCGCGTACACGCCGAGCCCCTCATCGCCGACGTCCACGTTGGTGGAGCCGTTCAAGATCACCGAGGCGCCGTCGTTGAGCAGCGGCAGCGCCTTCTGAACGGTGAACAGCATGCCCCGGACGTTGATACCGAACAGGGTGTCGAAGTGCTCCTCAGAGACCTGCTCGAGCGGCACGAGCGCGGCGACGGAGGCATTCGCGAACAGGACGTCCAGGCCCCGTCCCCGGCTGCGGATCGCCTCATAGAGCCGGTCCAGGTCGGCCAGGTTCGCGATGTCGCCGGTCACCGCGGTAGCCGCTGAACCGATCACCTCGACGGCGGCGTCGAGTTCGGTCTTGCGCCTGCCGGTGATGAACACGTGCGCGCCCTCAGCCGCCAGTCGCACGGCACTGGCCAGGCCGATTCCGGTGCTACCCCCAGTGACGAGAGCGGTCTTACCGTCCAGTAGCCCCACGATGATGCCCCCTTCAAGTTTTGCATCGATCGCTACAGAAGTCCGACGTTAGCACTTCTGTAACGATCGCTGCAAAAGGCGGTAGGCTGAAGGAGTGGGGAGAAAGCAGAGCGGCTCCATGGGCCGGCCGCGAAAATTCGACGCCGACGAAGCTCTCGAGCGCGCCGTGCTGACCTTCTGGGAGCATGGCTACGAGGGAGCCAGCACGGCCCACCTGGCGGACGCGATGGGCATCTCCACCACCAGCATGTACGCGGCCTTCGGCAACAAGGAAGAACTGTTCCGCAAGGCCCTGGAGCGCTACACCGAGGGCCCGAGCGCATACCTGGTGCAGGCTCTGGAGGAGCCGACCGCCCTCGGCGTCGCCACCGCGATCCTGGCCGGCACCGTTCGAACCACCACCCGCCCGGCCCATCCCCACGGGTGCCTGGGCGTCCAGGGCGCTCTGGCCGCCAGCGACTCCGGACGTGAAGTCCGCGACCTTCTCGTCGCCTGGCGCAACAGTTCCTACTCCTGTGTTCGAGAGCGGTTCCAGCGAGCCGTCGACGACGGCGACCTTCCTCCGGAAACCGATCCGGGGCTCCTGGCCCGCTACGTCACCACTCTGGCGTTCGGTATCGCCGTGCAGGCCGCGAGCGGTGTCGGCCGCGACGAACTCCAGGAGTTGGCCGACGCCGCCCTACGCAACTGGCCGCTCTCCTGAGAACCTGTCCCGCTCGAAAACCCAGTTTCGCGCGGTGGTGTTGTCGCTTGTCCACCGGTTGATGAGGAGCTTGTTCGGCCTGCTGGCGGTGCTGGTCCGCTCTGATCTGTCCAAGGACGTTGAGCTGCTGGTGCTTCGTCAGGAGAACCAAGTGCTCCGCCGTCAACTCGGTGGCCGACTCCGGCTTGCGGCGTTGTCCCGGCTGATCCACCGCCACGGTGGGCGGAGCTGTTCCCGCTCACCGGCGGCGACAATCCTGCGTCGGCACCGTGAACTCGTAGCGCGTAGTGGACCTTCACCGGCAGGAGCCGCCCGGGACGGCCCGGCACCTGTCGGCCGGTCAAGGCGCTGATCGTGCGGATGGCGCGGGAGAATCCGACCTGGGGGCATAGGAGAATTCCGGGTGAGCTGGCGCGCCTGGGGTTACCCGATCGCGGCCTCCACGGTGTGGGAGATCCTGCACGCGGCTGGATCGATCCGGTGCCCCGCCGGGCCGGGCCGAGCCGGCGGCAGTTCCTGGCCGCCCAGGCGCACGCGATCGTCGCGTGTGACCTCCTGGTGGTGGAAACGGTACTGCTCAAACGGCTGCATGTGCTGGTCCTCATCGAGGTGGCGACGCGGCGTGTGCACGTCCCGGGCGTGACCACGAACCCGACCGGCGCTTGGACGGCCCAGCAGGCCCGTTACCTGCTCATGGACCTCGGCGAGCGGCTCGGCTCCTTCCGCTTCCTCATCCGTATCTTCGACGCCGTTTTCACCGGCGCGGGCGTGACGGTGCTCTCGGGGCAACTGCTATGCCGAGCGATGGGTGCGCACCGTACGAGCCGAGTGCTACGCCTGCGCTTCCGCGTCTTCCCCTATGTGAACATCTCCTGGTGGGCTCCCCCGAACCGCAACGGACCTCGAACACCCGAAGTGTTCAGGGGAGCACTGTGCACAAGGAGAAGACGGGCAAGATCAAGAACTCGCACAGCACCGCACGCCTGATCGAGGGACAGCGCACCATCGGCCGGCGCGAGGCACTCATCGAACTCGATATCGCCTATCCAGGCCGCATCAGGCGAAGACCGGCCTCTAGCTATAAGAAATGATCTTTACACACCCTGAAGTGACAACCTCGTGCGTGACAGTGCCGGAGGCGCTACGTGGTCACGGTAGAGGTCAATGCCGCCTGCGTCGAGCGGAGGCTGAACAATGGTGAGCTTGATTGCCCCCGATGCGGTGATGAGCTTGCCTGTTGTCAGGCGATGGCGCCGAGCATGTAGCCGCCGTCGGCGAGGACTTCGGAGCCGGTGGCGAAGCGGGCTTGGTCGGAGGCGGTGAAAAGGATGAAGTCGGCGATCTCGTCGGGGGCCGCGTTGCGGGGGACGGCGAGGTTGTCGACGGGGACGATCGGGTTGCCGTCGGGGTCGTAGGCCAGGGGCGTTTCGATGATGCCGGGATGGACGGCGTTGACGCGGATGTTGTCGCGGGCGAGTTCTTTGGCGGCGGCGCGCATGAGCCCGCGCAGTGCCCATTTGCTGCTGCTGTAGGCGACGAGGCCGGGCGCGGCGGTGAGCCCGGCGATGGAGTTGACGTTGACGATGGCGCCGCCGCCGGCTTTGCGCATGGACGGGGCTGCAGCGCGGATGCCGAGCAGTGCGCCGGTGAGGTTGGTATCGAGCACACGCCGGAACTCGTCGAGCGGGATGCTCTCAGTGGTGCCGATGCGCAGGTAGGCGGCGTTGTTGACCAAGATGTCCAATGGTCCGAAGTGTTCCTCGGTCCGGGTGATCGCCTCGGCCCACTCTGTCTCGCTGGTGACGTCGAGGCGGACGCCGAGGCTGTTGCCGCCGACCTTCTCGGCTACCTCGTCGTAGCGGCTGCGGGACGCGGCGACGACGTTCGCGCCGGCCTGCGCGAATTGGACGGACAGCGTGGTGCCCAGCGCGCCGGAGGCGCCGGTGATCAGGACGGTCTTGCCGGTGAAATCGAACATGACGGGCTCCTTCAGTGGGAGGTGGAGGTGGTGAGGGCAGGTGCGTGGACGACGTCGTCGGCGTCGGTGGAGTAGGCAAGGCTTCGCCCGGCCTCCAGGGCTTCGAGGCGGCCGCGCAGGGCTGTGGTCGCCAGCTCGTAGGCGTCGGAGCCCAGCGTCAGGCGGAGCGGCGCCTCGGCCTGGTCGGCGGAGGCGATGATGGCCGCCGCCATCTTGACGGGGTCTCCTGGTGTGGGCAGCGGTGGCAGTTCGCCGGAGAGCACGCGTCGCAGCTGCCCGGACGGGCCGTCGGCGTATTCGGGCAGCGGTGCGCCGAGGACGGCGCTGCCGGCGCCGAAGTTGGTGCGGGACATGCCGGGCTCGACGATCGTGACGCCGATGCCGAACGGCGCGAGCTCGGCGGCGGAGGACTCCCAGAATCCCTCGATTCCCCACTTGGTGGCGTGGTAGAGGCTCATGGCAGGGAAGGCGATCTGGCCGCCGACGCTGGCGATCTGGATATAGCGTCCGCCGCCCTGCCGACGCAGATGCGGGGTGGCGGCGCGGGCGAGCTGGATCGAGGCGGTGAGGTTGGTCGCGATCTGCCGGTCGATCTGCTCGTCGGTGAGTTCCTCGGGTGCCCCGAACAGGCCGTAGCCGGCGTTGGACACCACGATGTCGATGCGGCCGAGGTCGGTGAACGCGCGGTCAACGACCTGACGAAGCGCGGTCGTGTCGGTGACGTCCAGGCGGGCTCGCCACAGTTGCCGGCCGTAGCGGGCCGCCAGGCCATCGAGGGACTCTGGGCGTCGTGCGGTGGCGGCGACCCGGTCTCCCCGGGCGAGCAGTTGTTCGGTGAGTTCACGGCCGAAGCCGGAGGAGGTTCCGGTGATGAACCAGGTGCGCATGAGGGCCCCCCTTCGTTGGTAACTAACTAGATACATTCATACGGCATGCCGTGCCGTATGTAAATCCCTGGATAGTTATGTACGATGGGTGGATGCCACCTGACGCGACCGAGACCAAGCGGCGACTCATGAAAGCGGCGGTCGACGAGTTCGCCCGGTACGGTCTAGCCGGTGCCCGGGTCGACCGCATCGCCGAGAACGCCGCGGCCAACAAGCGGTCGATCTACATGCACTTCGGCACCAAGGAAGAGCTGTTCGACAAGGTTGTCGCCGACACCTTCCTGGAGCTCGCGGCATCGATCCCCTTCGGCGACGATCACCTGATCGGCTACGCCGGCGACCTGTTCGACCGCCTGGAGAAGTGGCCGCACGTCCGGCGGCTCTACCTGTGGGCAGGGCTGGAACGAGAACAGTCCTTCGAGCCCGAGGTCGCGGGATACCGCGCGAGGGTCGTCGCGATCGGGGCCGCTCAGCAAGCGGGCAAGCTTCGCACCGACATCCCGCCGGCAGAGCTCATGGCCATGGTGATCGGAGTGGTGATCAGCTGGGACAGCGCCGCCTGGTCGCTGAAGGCTCTGCAATCGGAATTCGGTTTCCACGATCTCGCCAGCCGCCGGGCCGCGGTGGTGAGCGCCGTGGCCGGGCTCGTTCAGCCACCCCGACCCCCCTCCTGAGAACCATCCAACGACACGTGGAACGGCCCCGGCATCATCCGGGCCGGAACCGGCTGGATGACCGGCTGGCGTTGCGGGGCATCTTGTTCGTGCTCTACATCGCGGCAACGTCACCCACGTTCATTGGGGAGGGTTGGTCGCAGGACGCGAGTTAGACCGAGGCGCCGTCACTGCCCGAGCCGGCGAAGCGGGCAGTGCCAGCTCAGCCGCTCGGCCGAGTCGGGCCCGTGGCTGGTGGCCAACCCCGCAGGGCCATGTCGGCCACCTGTTGGAGGTCGTCTCAAGTGGCGCCGCTGGCAGCTTGGACGGCGATGCCGTTTGCCACGGTCATCCTGCCAATTCGCGGGTGGTGTCAGCTGGCCACTGATCAGCTGGCGATCCGGTACTCGTTGATGAGGCCGCCGAGGATGGCTGCGCGGTGGACTCGTCGGTTGGCCAGGTCGACAGTGGTCGGCGGTCCTGTCTCGGCTTGCGATGGGGACAGTTCGCGGCGTAGCGTGCCGATGAGCCTTTCGCAGTGCGTATTCGCTTTCGGGGCCTTTGGTGGACTCGTGATGACCCTCAGGCCGGCGTCGACGAAGACCGCGTTCGAGCATGATCAAGGCATACAGGCGTGTGAGGTTGATGGTGTTCACATGCAGGAAGTCGACGGCGACGATGCGCTCGGCCTGGTCGGTCAGGAATTGCTTCCATGTCGGACCGTTACGGCGCGGGGCGGGGTCGATCCCGGCCTGCTTCAGTCTGTTCCAGACGGTGGAGGCGGCGATCGTGTGGCCGAGGCGGGTCCGTTCACCATGGATACGCCGGTGACCCCAGCTCGGGTTCTCCGCGGCCATGCGCAGGATAAGTGCCTTGACCGCAGCCGGACGCGGTACACGGTCCTGGCCCGCTCCAGCAACCCCTTAGCCGTCAAATAGCGATCCCGGAATCACGCCATCGAGCGATGCGAGTCACAGAGTGCGGTCACCGCCACCGTGACCGCGATCGCCTGTCACCTGAGTCCGACTCGAGAAGGTCCGCGGCCGGCATCCCTCACCCCTCCAGGCCTGCTGGTTACGGTCGGGCGCTGTCGTCGGGCCGGCCTTGATCGGCGTTCTTGCCCTTCTTCCTGCCGCTCTCCAGCAATACAGCGATACCGATGGCGATCAATATGCCGATGGCGGAGATGATCCAGCCTGCCGGGTCCATCTGAGTTCCCTCTCTGGGCTCTGCCCTCTCAGCGGTACTTGTTCGGCGGGCCCGTCTGCGGTGCGACGAGCCCGCCGTTCGGCAAGCCTCTCGATGTACCCGTCCTCGACGGGCAAAACCCTTTCAGCGAGCGAAACTCAGCAGAGCACGCGGGGGACACCGAGCTCCGTCATCTGATGGGCCTTGCGAAAGACCTCGATCACGGCGGCCGGCGTCTCCTCGGGTGCGTATGGGCCTCATCGTCAACCCCCGATCTTGGATGAGACCGTCTCGGGGCCCTGAGGAACATCCGGGATCGGATCGGGCGCTGGAGTCGGGTCATGAGCAGGTCGTCAACACTTCTTCAGGTTGTAGAACGTGCCGGGCGACCTGTAGTAGTGGGTCCGATACCCACCAGGTCTGATGGTCCAGCACGGTCCATTGGGCCACCAGGCGATCCTCGCCCTCACTTGCTTCGTCTGCCCGCACTTGTTCTTGATCGTGACGCTACGGTAGAAGCCGACGTCGTTGATCCAGATGTCGTAGCAGGACACCTTCGCTCCAACCTTCCCGGACCGCGCGGCTGGTGCTGTGGCACCGTCTGTGCCGGCGTGAGCAGTGCCCACGAAGCCGACTCCGGCGAGGGCGCCGGCCAGCACGAGCGCTCCCCCCATGATCGCGATACGCACAGTGTTTCCCTCCTTTTGTCGGGGTGCCGGCGTGGGTCAGCCGCAGGCCTTCGGAGTGGTGCCGCTGCCCTTGTTGGCGCGGCCGATCCCGGTCGTCACACTGCCCGTGGCCTTGGCACAGACGCCGCTGGGGGCGTAGACCATGTTGCCCCAGTGGTGCCCGCCGTTCCCGGGGCGGTAGCTGAAGGATCTGCTCGTCTTGCTGGTAAAGACCGTGATGGCGCCGGAACCGCCCTTGGCGACCGACACCTCGCCCCAGTTGGTGCCGCAGCGACGAGAGTAGAACAGCCGGATCGTGCCCAGGCTGTCGCCCACCTCGTTCTTCAGCGAGGCCTTCTTCCCGGTGTTCACCTTGGTGTTGGCGCACCCGGTCGTGTAGGGGTCCTTTCCGTCGTAGGGGTGAGCGCTCGCTGGTGCTGTGGTCATCACGACCGATGAGATCGCCGCTACGGACACCGCAACCGCTGCTCTATGGATCTTCACGTCGAACCGACTCCTTTGCGACAGGCCCCGGCATGCGGGACGGCCAGAAAGCACTCCGCATGCCCAGGGATTCTTTTGGTCGACGACGGTTTGCCACACCCCACGATGACCACCGTGGATGGGTCCGATGCGAACCCGGGTACCGTCGCCGACGGACTGAAAACGCCCCCTCACCACGTGGCCATGCGTCGACGCCGGCTTGAAGCAGGTGCCCTTCCGGGCCACCGCCTGAGCACGACGCGGGCCACTCAGACCATGAGATGAGGGCTGCGGATGAGCCGTTGTAGCCAGTTCTCACAACGGCCCCATCGCGATCTTTCGAATGAACCCGCAGATGACGGGCTTACCGGACCGACTCGGCCGGCCACCGGCCACCTGCGTCGACAACCCTGTGGGTCAAGACAACTAGTGGCAGGCGACGCCCGTGAGGCTACGACGACCGTTGTAGCTCTCGTGAGGGCCGGTGGCGTCCTCGTGCATGGCGTGGATGCTCACGCACAAGTTCTTGCCGTAGACCCTGACCGGGCCGGCGTAGTACTTGAAGCTGCCCTCTTCCCGGTCGTGGTTGTTCTTGATGGCGTCCTCGGCGTAGCGCTCGTTGTACATCTCGATGGACAGCGGGGTCTTCTCGCCGTAGCGGGCCTGTCCGGGGCGCTTGACCAGGGCGGCGCAGTTCCAGCCGCTCGCCGGGTTGTAGAACAGCTTGATGTCGCTGCGGTAGTAGGTTTCGCCGGTGAGCAGGTCCTTCAGGGGCACTCGCCAGCTTCCCACGAGGTTGCCGCGGCAGCCGTAGGCGCCCGCGTTCGCCGCCGACGGAACCGCGATCGCCGTCGCCGAGACCGTCGTTGCCGCCGTGAGGATCGTGAGGATTCGCTTGAACGTGCTGTTGCTCATGGTGTGACGGCGGGCCTGCTTGTCCGATGGGGCGTCGCCCGGCCCGTGGTCCCGTCTCTGGGCATGCGCCGTTTTCCCTGTCTACCCTCTGGGACGTTCGCCGCGAAAGTCTGTGCCGAAATGCACACTGAACCGTCCTTTTTCGTTCGCGGCTCGGGGGTGCACCGGTGCTCACCCGTACGAGAACGTCAGGAGGGGTTCGGTGGCACCTTCTCAGCCGGCCGGCACACCTCGTCTGCCGGGCGAGCCGTTGCGCACACCGAAGTGCATCCCGACTCCCATCCGACTCAGACAGCGACCTCACTCAGGCGGTCGTTGAGGAGGCGTCCAGGTTCCGGTCGTAGTAGTCGGGAAGCCGAATACCACCCGGGGTGGTCAGCGGCTCAGGCCAGGCCCGCGATCGACGTCGCGGCCGGGCGGCGGCCGGTAGGCCTGGCGGCGTGCACGCTCGGGCTGCCGCCCGGGTGTAAGGCGGGTGGGGTCGTCAGTCCGGCTCTCGGCCGAGAGCCAGGTCGCGCTCGACCGCGAAGAGGCACAGCAGGGGCGGCTGCGGCGCTACCACCGCCTGACCGACGACGGCGCCGAGGCCCTGCGCGCGGAGGCCTGCGCCTGCCGGAAAGTCCATCCATGCAGTTCAAGCGGCATGTGAGTACTCGTGGAGAACCCCGCCGAGCCGATCTCGTCGGCGTATATTCAGGTTATCGATTCGCTTCGGATCCGTGATCGGATCTGGGACGGTACGCAGCGGAGCCGCTTAAGCCCAGGCTCGGTGCTCGTTGTAGAAGTGTTCGTGCTCGCGCAGGGCGTGCCGCAGGTGGCGTTCGTTCCAGATCAGGCAGCTGGAGGTCACTACGTGCCCGCCCCGCCAAGTTCAGCCGAAAGGGACAGGCAGGGATTCGAGGTCGTGTACGCCGACGAGAGGGAGGGCCAGGTACACATACCGTTGGCGGAGGCCGGGGCCGTGCCGTTCGAGCGTCCGCCTTCTGTCCGCATCAGATCCACTGAGCAGGCTGACCAATGTCACTGGAAGTTGATGGCCATAAGGTTCATGCCGCCATAGCTTGACCGAGAGGCTCCCGTCGTCATGAGTGGAAGTGGAGAACTCCCTGACAGTCATACGAGAAGGGATGGCTCGCCTCGTGGGAGAGGTTCTGTGAGACGTGTTCATGTGATCGCTATTGTCGCGGGAACGATCGTCACTCTTGGGCTGGCAGTCGTCATGATTTTCATGACGGCCAGAGTGCTCACAGCGATGACCGGAGCGCCCCGATCTGAGCCGCACGTGACGTCCTTTGCGCTGCTGCCCGTGCTTGAGACGTCCTCCATTCCCTGCGCTACGGGTACGGTGGGCGCTCTCGACGGCACCTCGTGTTACAAGCTCGGCCAGGGCATGACCGACATCACAGCAGAGAAGGCGGCAGCCGGCCTGTCCGGAGGGGCGACCTGGGTAGTCCAAGTCACGCTCAACAACACCGACAGTGCCAAGTTCGCCGCGCTGACATCGGCCCTGTACCAGCTGCCCGCCCCGCGGAACCAACTCGCCATCGTCATCGACGGCAAAGTGGTCACCGCACCGGCCATTACACAGCCGATTTCTGGTCCCGTGCTGGAGATCAGTGGTGCCTTCACCCAGAAGGACGCCACCGACCTAGCCAGCCGCCTGACTGGCGTGCCTGACTGACCGATGCCTTCGCCGACCTATGTGATTACGCACTCTGAGTCGCTGGAAGGGTGCCTGGGAGACGCAATCAAGCTTCGGTGGCACAGGACAACTGACCCGCAAACGCTGCTACTGGTCACCGACGAAATCAGCGGCCCGCGCGGCGGTTTCCCGTTCGGCGGTGCGGAGGAAGTCGGCGACCTCGCCCGGCATGTCGAGGGTGACCGGCAGCTCCAGGGACGGGCTGTCCTCGTCGGCGGGGGTGTGCGCGGGCATGAGGTCGGTGAGGGCCGTGCGGATGGCGCCGGGGCTGACGGCGTGTTCGCGGGCGAGGACGGCGATGGAGCGGCCTTCCAGGTACGCGGTGCGGAGGTCTTCCCGGCCGCCACGGCGGGGCGGCGGTCGCCCTTGCGGCCCTTGGCCTGGGCGGCCCGCCGCCCGTCGTAGGTCAGCTCGAGGACGCCCGGGGCCAGGGCATGGTGAGCGGTTCGTCGTCCAGGTATGCCGCCAAAGGGCCGGTCATATCGGACCGTGCCGGCGGCTGCTGGGCCAGCCCGTTGGCGTAGGTGGCGAGGTAGCCGACCTCATCGGAGGCCGTGGAGTTGAGGTCGCCGAGCAGTTCGACCGCGCGCGGGACTATCCGGGAGAGGGCGTCCTGCACGCAGTGTCGGACGTACAGCGAGTCGGCGAGCGTCGACTCGTCCGGGCCGTCTCCGCTGACGCTCACACCATAGAGAAACGTGGGCACCATCGTGAACGCCAGTTCATCGCCCGTGCCCTCCTCGCGGGGGACCATAACTCTGGACGGCGAGCAGGTTCATCGACCGGGCCAGACAGCACGGGCCCGTCACCCCGCTGATCGAAATCTTCGGGTAATCCTGCGTGGCGGTCAGCGGGCGGGGTCGTGCTCGGCGGTGATGCGAGCGGAGATTTCTTCGCCCAGGCGAATGTCGTGGCCGGAGGCCGGCCAGGTGGGGTGTTCACGGATAGGTTGGACCAGCGGCTGAGACTGGGCTACGAAGATCGCTTCCCTCGAGGGCGCTGATCGTTTCTCGCCACCGCCGCCCCACGAGGCCCTCGGCGATTCAGTGACGCATAGCACGGATCAGTACAGGCAGCGCGACGAGCAAGGCGATTCCTCTCAGCGCCCCCGCGACCGGGTACGGCGCGCGGAGCCCGAACGCGTGCGCCACCAGCCCCCCGGCCAGCGCCCCGAGCGGGATCAGTCCCCAGCCGAGCATCCTGTAGACGCTGTTGACCCGGCCGAGCAGCTCGGACGGCACGATCCGTTGCCGGAGGCTGACGGTCACGATGCTCCAGAGCGTGGTCACGAAGCCGTTGACGGCTAGCAAGGCGCCGAGCACGATCACGTTCGGGCTCAGCCCGATCCCGACGAAGATGACGACGTTCGTGATGAGCGCGGCAAGGAGCGCGGAAAGCTCGCCCATCCTCTGGACGAGGCGCGCGCTGACCAGCCCGCCGAGCAGACTGCCGATCGCGGCGCCGGCGAGCAGCAGCCCGTAACCGGGCGTATCCAGGCGCAGTGTCTGGGTCGCCAGGAGGACCAGGGAGACGTTGCCGAGCTGAAAGCAGAAGGTGTTGACGCCGAGCAGGATGGCGAGGGTACGCAACAGCCGGTGACGGGCCAGCCAGCGCAGGCCGTCCGCGATCGCCGTCCGCATCGGTGGATGTTCGATTCGCTCGCGCCTGCGCCTGGGCAACGTCGCCAGCAGCGCGGCGGACAGGGCGAACGAGGCGGCGTCCACACTGAACGGCAACGCCACTGCGACCGCGAACAGCAGGCTGCCGGCCGGTGGCCCCGCGAACTGCAAGCCGGCCGTGGTGATGACCTGCTGATGTCCGTTCGCCTTGTGCAGCAGCGGCTCGGCGACGATATCCGGCAGCACCGCCTGGGCCGCGTTGGCGAAAACGACCGTACACCCTCCTAGCCCGAAGGCGATGATGGCGAGCATCGGGATGCCGATCTGGCCGAAAGCGGCAAGGACCGCGATGACAGCGACGATCAACGCCTGGATCGCCTGAGCGCGCCACATGAGGGCGACGCGGTCGTGCCGGTCGACGAGCGCGCCGGCGGGCAGGGACAGCAGCAGCCAGGGAAGGTATGTCGCCGCGGACACGATCGACACGAGCCGGGGGTCGCGTGTGACCGTGACGGCCAGCAGGGGAACAGCCGCGGCGAACGCCCCGTCGCCGATGCTGTTAATACCGGTCGCCCACCACAACCGCCAGTAGCCCGCAGACAAGCGTGGCTCGGTCTCACGTTGCGTCATGTTCCGTGCCATGTGGTGATCTTCAGCTGCCGGGCGCCGGCACGACAGTATTTAGGCGAGTGCTACATAATCGCTCTGTGGCGCTGATGATCGATCTTGGTGTGGCCGAGTTGGCGGCGACCCGGTTCGCGATCTCGCCGCTGTCGGAGACCGTGTCCTGCTTGCAGCAGCTGGGTGATCTTGATCGGAACCCGCTCCACCTGCGGTGGCTGCGGTGGGCGGCGGATGAGCTCGCCAGAAATCCCCTGGATCTCTCGCATACATGGCCGCTGATCGTCAGCGACCGGCCGAACTGGCCGGAGTTCCTCGTTCCTGCCCCGCTCGGCTCGGGGGCATCCATCGACGACGACCTTGCCGCGTTGCGCAGGACACCCGCATCTCAAGTGCGGGTCAGCCTCCGGCGCGTGTTCGGCGAAGACCTCCCCGCCCCGGCCGCCGCGCTCGCGGAACAGCCGGCGGCAGGGCTGCGTGCGATCGCCGCGGAACTGCGTACGGCACACGACCGGCTCATCGCGCCGCACTGGTCACGGATCCGGGCCGTCCTCGATGCGGATGTCATCCATCGGGCCAAGCAGATGGCCGCGGGCGGTGCCGAGAGGTTGTTCGCCGACCTGCATCCGGATCTGCGCTGGCGCGATGGCCGGTTGATACTGGGGGGAGCACGCTGGCGGGTCGAGCGTGTCGTGGAGCGCGGTCCGGGTGGGCTGGTGCTCATGCCGGTGGTTCTCGGCTCACCCTACGTGCTGATCAAGAAGAGGACGTCCACGCAGACCACAGTGCGCTATCCGGCACGAGGCGTCGGGGCACTGTGGACCGCCGGAACGCAGGCACCCGCGGGCAGCACGGTCCGGCTGCTCGGTCGGGCGCGCGCCGAACTGCTTGAGGCACTGCGGTCCCCCGCAACGACGACGGACTTGGCCCGAGTGCTCGGGATCACACCCAGCGCCGTGTCACAACACCTCCGCGTACTGCGCGAGAGCGGGCTGGTCACCCGCGAGCGATCCGGGCGCAGCGTCTTGTATATGACGACTACCCTTGGGGCTTCCCTGAGCGGGACAGTGATCTAGAAAGTATCCCGTGGATCATTGAACCGGGCCACGGAGCCAGATCCTGATCGAGACGACGTCGACAGCGCCCTGGTAGATACGTTCACACTTGTCAGCAGTTCCGGCAGCAGCCTCGCCGAGCGGGAACATCCGGCCTCGAAGATGTACCCCGGGGTGGTGGTCGGATGGTGCGAGCTGGCGGCTACACACCCCGGCTTGTGCGAGATCGCCCCGAGTGACCTGCTCCACCAGCGCATCCAGCGCTGCGGGCAGCCCGGGGTCGGCCTGCTCGCCGCGCTTGCGACCCGCTCCGGAGCGGCGCATCCGGCCCTCGGCCGGCGGACGGCACCCCTCGTTTCGGGCGGTCTTACATGGAGGTGGCGCCGGAGGCGAGGGCGATGACGCCGACCACGGTCATCAGCAGCGCCGAGCCGGGGTGCATGGCAATTGAGATGCGGATGTCCTGCTTCTTCCAGGCGAGCCAGACCCCCGGGTAAAGGAAGACGAGCTTCGACAGGACCGTCCAGGGGGCCCAGAAGTGGTACACCGAGAAGAAGAAGGTGTTGAACAACGGAGCCCACTTACCGAGCTGCGGGAGGCGGGGCAGCAGGAAGCCGCGGAAGTAGTACTCCTCGAGCAGGGGCAGGGTGAAGCCGGTGAACGGCGCGCAGATGAGCAGCGTGGTGAGCACGAGCTCCTGCGGGTAGCCCTGGAGGTAGGCGGTGCCGTCGGGGCCGGCGCCCTGGTAGTCCACCCAGGT